>JBKQIP010000176.1:0-59447 GCA_052148295.1 Acidimicrobiales bacterium | reverse complement strand
CCGGCCGTGCGAGGGGACTGGGACGCGGCACTCGCAGAGGCCGGGGTGATGGCGCGCGACGAGGGGTACGGCTTCTTGTACCTGAGCGGTTCGTGAGTCCGGCGCCATGGCCCCTCGCTGTTGCCCTGGGGACACATGCCCGCTCGGTGCTCGAGCGCCTCGGGCAGGAGACTTCATCTCAGGGGTGGGCAGCGCTCGCCCGTGATCCACGGTCGACAACGACTCTGTGATGTGATCACATTTGTCGTCATGGATGTCTCCGGCTTCAACCTTCACACCCATCCGGTCCACTTGGGTCTCGGAGCAACCGTAGTTCCTCTTGATCAGTTCACCGGCGAACCTGAGTGGTACGAGCGCTATGGAGTGAAGACCTCTTCCGACGGCATCGAGGGCCGTCTCGTCTCGATGCACAAGTTCACCGAATCGTGGGAGTCCTGGGAAGTGCACCCAAACGGAGAAGAGCTGGTTCTGTGCATTGAGGGCACGA
The DNA here is from genome assembly GCA_052148295.1 of Acidimicrobiales bacterium. Lineage (GTDB taxonomy): Bacteria > Actinomycetota > Acidimicrobiia > Acidimicrobiales > RAAP-2 > Bog-473. The sequence goes on along the minus strand of JBKQIP010000176.1, from coordinate 58,960 downwards.
TCGATCTCCATCAGGACGTCCAGGGACAGATTCACTCGGTCGTACTCAACGAGGGTGAGGCGGCAATCAATCCCCGCGGCGTTTGGCATACCGCAGACGTGGAGGGGATAGCGACTGCTCTTTTCGTGACGGCGGGAATGGGCACCGAGAATCGGCCGCGCTAGGGGCTGCGGGGTGCCCGAGTCTGCCGGGACGTCGGGGCGGTTCGGCCCGGTTGGCCGGCGGCGTGACGGACCGGGAGTCGTGCTCCGTCACTGGTGCTCACTCCTGCGGAGCCGGCATCCCTCTACCGACGCCCCAACCGCTGGCGGCTAGGGGGCTGGCCATGGCAGGCCCATGTTGTTGCGTTTCGGGACCTCGCCAGTCGACATGATCCGCTCGGCGAGCGGTCGCATGGCCTCAGCCAGTTCCACCATCCGCTCGCCCAGGGTCGCCCCGAAGGGGGCGGCCAAGCGATCGGTAGCCACTTCGATGGCATCGCGGGCCTTGGTGCCCGCCGGGGTGGGACGCTCATCGCCGTCAAGCCATCCTCGCCCTCGAAGACGTATGACGGCCGTTCGCCACTCGGCCTCGGACCACCCGCGGTTGAGCCGAAGGCTCTCCCCTCCAGAGCGCCCAGTCGCCGCTTGCATGACGAGCGACTCGCACGGGTCGACCTGGTTGAGGACGAGGCAGGCGACATGGCCGTCGCCGCGATGCTCACGCATCGCACCGAGCGCCTGCCAGAGCCGGAGGTGGGGCGCGCCCGGATCGGGTAGCGCCGCATTCGCCGCGCCGAGCGCTCGGCCCGAGAAGTCAGTTGAGTCGACGGCGGCCACGGCGAGTGATGCCGCGCGCTGAAGGTCGGGCCCATCGATCGCTTCTCCCAGCAGTCGACTGAGCGCAGCGTCCATCGCGGAGAGTCGGGCCTCGAGAAGTTGTCGTGGTTCGGCATAGGCCCAAGCGTCAGGAATGGCGCGCTCGACCCGTTGTGGGTGAAACCCGTAGAAGATCGAGGTCACCACGGCCGCCGGCACGGTGCCCAGAGGCGCGGCGCGGCAACCGAAGTAGCTCATCCAGCCGCCCTTGAGGCCGAGCCGGTCCGTTGCGGCACGGGTCTCCGGGGCAAAGAAGAGCACCGCGTGGATCGGTTCGCCGTACTGCCAAACGAGACGCGCTGCTTGCTCTTCCCGCCTTCCCACGTCAGCCTCCTTCGAGGTTGGTCGCCCGGCCGTCCATCCGCAGCATACGTTTCGACGCGGCGCGTCTCCCAACAGGGAAGACGACGCCTTACATCGCCCGATTGAGAAGCCTTTTGGCGAGGAGACGTGTAGGCACTCCATCTTGGTTGAGATCATCAAAGTCCCAGACGCCAAACCCATCCTCGTAGGGACGACGGCTGAGGAATCGACCACCTCCGATGGCTTCGAGGACGACGGGCTCGGGAGCCGGGAACAGCTGGGCCACCGCACCGGACAGGGTCGAAGTGGCAACCAGTGCGTCCCCCTCGGACGAGATCTCGATGTGGGCGTTCCGGCGCGCATAGTTCCCAACACAGGCTTCGGGTTCGACGTGGGTGCCGGTACCTGGGGTCGGTTCACGTCGTGCCGGCGTTCCGAACAGGAATGCCCGGACTTCACCAGCGATCGCGCCGGCTCCGGGTCCGTTGGCAACGATGCTGACCGATCCCAGACCAGGGATGGCTGCCACGAAGGCCGTGCTTCCCCGGGTGGCACCACCATGGACAGCCACATGGGGAGTCGGGAGCACCCACGCGAGGCCTTGACCTCCGTCGCGGATCGGGACCTGAGGTCTGAGCATCTCTTGCACCAGTTGTGCGCTGAGGAGCCCGGAATGCCCCACGAACAGGGCTTCGCAATACGTGGCCAGATCCGCGGCGGACGCGACGACGTTGCCCGCTGGACCGGCACACCGGGGCATGCGACCCGACTCGGGAACGAGTGCTCCCACCTGTGGATCGAAGCGATGGCCCTCGGTGACACTTCGTCCCGGCTCAAGGCGAGCGGTTGTCGTGGCCGCCAGGCTGAGGGGCTTGAAGACTCGCTCGATGAGAGCGTCGTCGAAGGGACGACCATCGAGCACTTCGACGAGTCGGCCGAGGATGCTGTAGCCGCCGTTGCAGTAGGACCAGCGCTCGCCGGGTTCGTGGAGAAGCCCGACCTCGGGAATCACCTCCCCGACATAGCGCCCCAGGCAGTCGTCACCCTCCCCGGTGTCGGTGAAGTCGTCTCCACAATCGATGCCACTCGTGTGGGTCAGGAGCTGGCGGATCGTGACTCGCTCTGCTACCCCGGGAGCCGCGATACGAACTTCGGGCAGGTGCTCGGCGATGGGATCATCGAGTCCAACCTGGCCCCGTTCCACGTGCTGGAGCACGAGCAGCGCGGTCATCGTCTTGGTGATCGAGCCGATTTCGAAGAGCTGGCGTGGGTCAGCTTCGATGCTCACCTCCTCCGCGTCTTCACCCTGTTTCTTGACGACCACAACGGCCGCCGGCGCCCGGAAGCCACCGACAGCATCGGCGAGCACGTCGCTCAACGTCCTCATCATGGAGACTCTATGCCGACGGTGTGCGGCGTCCGTCCCACATGGCCGGGGCTACCCTCCCATAACGGCGAGGCCTCTCGCACGTCATTCTCTCGGCGGCACCGACCCTCACGCTGGTACGCGGGCACCGGCAAAGCAAGTGCGTCGGGAGATCGCTAGTGTCGGCCTGGACCAAGACAGAGGAGGGTTCAATGGCCTATCTCATCACTCACTTCTATGAGGGCGGGACTCCGGCGCAGTACCAGGCCCTCCTTGACGCCGTGCATCCGGCCGGTGGCCTTCCTCGAGGCCAGACCTATCATGCAGCAGGACCGACCGAGGGCGGGTGGCTGATAGCGGCTGTGTGGGACTCAAAGGACTCGTTCGATCGATTCCTGTCCGAGACGTTGATGCCCGCACTCGGCAACGTGTCGGGTGGTTTTGCGGGACCTCCTGAGGAACGAAAGGCTGAGGTCGCGAATCTCGTCAAGGCGTGAACCCGTTCTGGCGTACGGGTAGAGGTGCCCCGGTAGGCCGGTCTTCGGGACGGTTGATGCACCCATGACCCCACCCAGCCTCGCTCAGCAGGAACGCAAGACCCTCTGTGACCTCCTTGCCGAGCGTGGTTCCGACGCGCCCACCCTATGCGAGGGTTGGTTCACCGCCGATCTGGCTGCGCACCTCGTTGTCCGTGAACGACGACCCGACAGCGGGCCCGGGCTCGTCTGGCCTCCTCTGGCCGGCTACACGGACAAGGTACGGCGCGCGGTGCGGGATCGCACGCAGTGGGAGAGGCTCATCGAGACCGTCCGTCGTGGGCCGCCCTTGCTCCTTCGTCCTTTCGACGGGCCGATGAACACGGTTGAGTTCTTCGTCCACGTGGAGGACGTGCGTCGCGCGCAAGCCGGCTGGGAACCTCGTCCGATCTCCCCGGAGTTGGCCGATGCCCTCTGGGCGCGCGTCGGACCCGGCGGGATGGCGAAGAAAGTCCCCGCCACGGTCGTGATGACCTCGCCCGGACGGGCCGACAAAGAGCGTGGCACCGGGCCACGCCTCACCCTGGTCGGCGAACCCGGCGAGCTCATCATGTTCGGGGCCGGTCGCCAAGAAGCAGCCCGGGTCGACATCAGCGGAGATGCCGCGCTCGCCGCCCAGCTGCGCGCCGCGTCGCTCGGTGTCTGATCTCCGAAGTCTTGACTGGAACTGTCGTCCCGGCAGGTTGCCTCGGGTCGGCACACAAGCTGACCGGCGGAGACGCCTATGCGCCATTCCTCCGGAACCTCGAGGAGCCCTAGCATCTATGTCGTGGAGGCTCCAAGGGTCGCGGACCTGGTTGAGGCTCACCGTCGACGCTGGGGTAGCTCCGCCACTGAGGCCGCGGTCTTCGGACCGATCGACGCCGAGAGAGTGGCGGACTGGTACGAGCGCGTGTGTGTCGCGGTGCTGAGATGTGCAGTCAAAGGGGGCTTGTTCTTCGCAGCGTCGGCTGGGTGTGTAGGGGGCGTCGAGTTGGTCGATGGGCGACGGGTGGTCATCAAGGCCTACCAACCTCGGTGGCGGTTGGATCTCCTTCGGGCCATCTGGTCGGCGCAACAAAGGCTGGTCGCTGCCGGATTCGCCTGCCCGGTTCCGGAGGTGTCACCGTTCCGTTTCGACGGTGTATCAGCGAGCGTCGAGCGGTTGCTCCCCGACCCAGGCATGCGGGCCCTGGTCCCTCGCGAGATGTCGGTCTCCGCCGAGAGTCTCGCCGTGGCGGTATCGATACTCGGTGAGGAAGACGCCCAGCCGTGGGTCGACAAACACGGAATGGACCGTCCGAGTGGCTCCCTCTATCCGATCCCTCACAGCCCGCTCTTCGACTTCAGCCTGAACGCTGAGGATGCCACTTGGATCGACGAGTTCGCGGCGGCAGCTCTGACGGCCCAAGGCCGGGACGACGCGTCACCGCGGATGCTCCACGGTGACTGGTCCGCCCGCAACATCCGTGTCGCCGATCACCGGCTCGTTGCGAGCTACGACTGGGACAGCCTGGGGGCGTTTCCCGAGAGTAGAGGTGTCGGCATCGCAGCCGCCACCTGGCGCTCCACCGGTGAGTCATCCGATCCAGCGGCACCGGACTCCGAGGAGATCGATGCCTACATCGACGACTACGTCACGGCGGCAGGCGGCTCTCGAAGCCGGCAATGGCGTGTCGCGGCAATGGGCTCAGCCCTCTACACCCTGGCGTACACGGCACGCTGTGAGCACTCTCTGCAATCCCGCGATCCCCGCCAACAACCCCGCCGCGCTCGAGAGACCCTCGAAGCTGACCGCAGAGGCTTCCTCGCGGCGGTCAAGGTGCAGTAGCAGATCCGTTTGCCCAAGACAGTGAGGAATACGTGCTCATCAGCCACCTCCCGAGGGGAAGGAGGCACCCCTGAACGGGAAGGAGACACCCCTGACGGCGTGAGCAACGGGTGCTGAGCTGGCCCGGATCGGCACCAGCCAGCGCGTTCGATCCCAAACGCCTGTCTGACATGCGAGGACCGTACCCAGGCACGCGTGTCCCCAGCAACCACTGTGTCCTGGCTCATGCCAAGGTGCCGCCAAGGGCGGTTGTCCCTCCGGGCCATCGCCGGCGAGAGACGAAGCCGGAGTTGTCAGGTGAAGTCGATCGACGGCGTCAGCTGCTCGGCCACGCAATACCCACCATCTCGAGGATGCCTGAGAGCCCACTCCTGGGCTTCGGCCAGCGAATCGAACGGGCCAACGATCTCCTCGGGAGCCGTGTTGGCGGGACCACGGAGAACCACGGCAGACACGACGCCACAGTAGCCAGTTCATGACCTGCCCCCTGTCAACCGGAATTGTCCGCTTCTTGCGACCCTGTCGGTTACCTCAGTAGCGAAGGTCCGCGAGGACTCCGTAGTGGTCGGACAGTTGCGGCTGGTCGAGAGGCACGACGCCGAGCAGCTCGCAGTGCATGGGATGTCCCACCCCACCGAGTCGTGGCCACGCCGACAGCACGTAGTCGAATCGCCGATCGGGGTACATCGCGACCGCCGCAAGGGGATTGCGGTTGGACCAGGTAAGGCCGGCTGTTCCGTCCCCGGCAAGCTCCCACGCATCGTAGAAGACCAGACCCGGTGCAGTGGTGGCGCTGCGTCCGGTGAGCATGCGGATCTCGTCGGAGTCGGGACCAGCATTGAAGTCGCCACACACCAATATCGGGTACCGCCGGCGGGTGGTCTCTGAAATGAGTTGGGCGAGCTGGCGGATCTGGGCCTGGCGTACTCCGCTGGCGTCGAGTGGATAGTCCAGCATGACGGCGAAGAACTGGATGAGCCCCCGTTCACCCTCGATCGTCGCTGCAAGCACCTCGCCGACTCCGGAATCGCCCTCTCCTCGCAGCGTCCGCCGGTCGACGATTGAGAGGGGCCAGCGCGAGACCAGGCCGATGCCCGAAGCCCAATCGACCTGGTCCCAGTCACCGGCGAACAGGTGATGTTCCACACCGAGCCGTCGGGCGACGAGCTCAGCTTGCGTCACCTCGGTGCTCGACCAGGATTCGACCAGGCAGACGATGTCGGGATTCGCCGCGACCAGCGAATCCTCGATGGCCGATTGTCGCTCCTGCCACTGCCCGTAACGACCCCAGACATTCCAGGTCACGACGCGCAGACATGTCTCCACAACGGGCCCATACGGTGCATATTGATCGAAGCTCACGTGGGTAGTTTGCCGTGTGGGCCGTGATCGCTGCATTGAGACGCCAGCGAGAGCAACCTCAACCCGAAGTCAGCGTGAGCATCTCCGCGGTATCCCCGCGTGCGCCGGCCGGGTGTTTCGCCGTTGCCGGACACCTGACGGGCTACGGACAGTCTCTGACTTTTCATCCAGAGTGACCCGAGGGACCTGGCCCTTTGACGGTCCGGCAGCCGGCTGTTGCACGGTGCCAAGGCCAGGATCGATGAGGAGGCCAATATGCCGAGACAGGTCCTTGCCGTGCAGTATGTCGACGCCACCGACCGCGATGTCGACTCCATCGCCGCCCTCCATGCCGACAGCTGGCGACGTCACTACCGAGGTGCCTACCTGGACACCTACCTTGACGGGGACGTCGTGGCCGATCGCCAGGAGGTGTGGCGAGGTCGACTGGCGGGACCCAACGACGTCGACGGTACGGCGTCAATCCTCGACCCGGGTCCACCTGGGGTTGGATCGACCGGTCACCTGCGTGGCCAGGGCAATGATCAAGATGATGCACAGGGCGATGGCCAGCGGCGTGACGATGCGTGTGTGGAGCACGAGGGTGGCTCCGATCAGGGCTCCGATGAACATCGCTCCGACGGCGATGAGGCGCCGACCCGATTTCGATGCGTTCCCCCCTCCGAGGGCGCTGTCTGCGCCGAGGCCGGTCACGGTCAACGTCAGCACGGTGGTGGTCAGGTCCGGTACGGCGAGCTTGCGGACGGTGGCGTTCTGGATGCCCGTCGCGAGGCTGAGGACGACGATGAGGGCATAGCGGAGCGAGGGTTGCGGCGGCCGGTCGCTCACTGCGGCCAGAACGACCGCGATGGCCAGGAACATCGATTGGACGACCGCGGCCACAGCCAGATGGCGTCCACGATGTTGGCTGAATTGCGAGCCGATCCGGCCACCGAGCACAGAACCGCACCAGAACGTGGCCAGTGCGACCAACGATGCCGTGATGGAGAAACCAGAGGCTCCCGCGACGGCAAATCCCAAGAACACCACGTTGCCGGTCATGTTGGCCACGAACACGTGACCGAGTACGAGGTAGCTGAACGCGTCCACCAGGCCGGTGACCACCGTCATGGCCACCAGCAGCGGCGGCAAGGGCCCGTGGCGGCTTGTTCGGCTGGGCACGAGGGTCTCGTGAACTTCGGCCAGAAATGTCTTCATGCTGCGCTCCTGTCGTCGGCTCGGGCGTCGAGCGGGGTCTGGGCTGGGCGGGGAAATGCGTCCGATGGGCCACGACCTCAGGGGTCTTCGGTGGCGCGCCCGGCACGGGCAGCACCGACGCCGGCACCGGCGCCGACGTCACCGTGTCGGGAGGGTCCAGTCAACGGCCACACCTTGGGCCACATCGGGGTGCTTTCCGAGCCAGTCGCGGGCGTAGGGGCACCACGGCACGACGGTGAGGTGCTCACGCTGGGCTTTCTGCACCGCGGCCCGGACGAGCCGGCCCCCGATACCCCGGCCGCCCAGCCCAGCCGGCACTTCGGTGTGCACGAGGACCAGGGCCTCGGGATCGGATCGATAGATGAGCTCGGCCAACAGACCGTCCTGTTCGAAGAGGAAGCGGTGGCTCTCGGGATCGTCCCGGGGCGCCCGATCCTCCGAGGCGTCGTTCACGGTCGAAGGTTCACGGTCCGAAGAATCGCTCAATTGATCCCTCGTCTTCGAAGTGCACGGATACCTCGGAGATCAGCTCGTGGCTGTCGAACGTGAGGAGGTAGATGTGGTGCCCGACGTGGGTCTTCCCCGCCGCCTGCATGTGGAACCTCCCCAGCGCGGCGACATGATGCTGTCCCAGCAACCAGTCCTCCCACTGGAGCGCGTCGACCGTCCCTTTCGTTCGCACGGCCAGGTCCGCCAGGTGATCGGCCACTTCGTCACGACCGGAGAAGGTGCCGGCCAGTGCATGCCGACCGACCACGCGATAGATCACCTTCGGAGCCAGCACATCGAGAACCTCGGCGAAATCGGGACGCCCGATGTAGGCCAGGAAACGCTGCGCCACCTGGATCCGGGATGAATTTGAGAGATCGGTCATGTGCCCTCCGCGACGTGGGACCGAAACTCGGGTCAGGAGGCCAAGAGTCTCGCCGCATTTCGCCTCGCGCGTCCACACCCACCACTGGCCGCTGCTCCCTGCCCCCTGGCTCTCCCGCTGCATCGTCGGTTGGAGACGCGGTCGCCCAGCGGCCGGGGGAGGGGGGGAGGCCCGCACGGGATCGACGTCAAGGCTTACGACGTCCTCTCCCACACCGAGACGTGGCTCACGCTGTCGCTGGTGAAGGGCTCACGGTGCCAGCCGCTCCAACGCTCTCGCAGGGTCATGCCCGCCAGTCGCGCCATCAGGTCCAGCTCGGAGGGCCACACGTAGCGAAACGGAGCGGAGAACGTCTCCAGTCGGCCGTCCGCCACCCAGTAGTGATGGGAGAACGCGATCTGGGTGGCCACGTCGTACTCCTCGAAACCGAGATGGGACGGCGTCACCGTGAACGCGTGGATGGTCTGGCCCGGAGGGAGGCGCTGCAACGCGGGGATGTAGAGCTCGATGACGAAACAGGCCCCCGGGCTTCCAGGTGCGTGGCGACGTTGCGAAAGCACGCAACCTGTGCGTCCTGCGTGGTGAGGTTGGCGATCGTGTTGCGCACGAGGTAGGCGAGGGTGAAGGTCCCTTCCACCGCGGTGGTGGCGAAGTCCCCGATCGTCACCCCGACGCGCTCGGCTCCCGGCTGGGCCCGCAGGCGCGCCGCCATGGAGGGTGACAGCTCGATCCCGTGCACCGGAACCCCCCGCCGGCTCAGTGGCAGGGCGATGCGGCCGGTGCCGATCCCGAGCTCGAGGGCAGCGCCAGACCCAGCCAGTTGGGCGAGGAAGCCCACCACCGGGTCCACCATCTCGGGCTCGAACAGTTCGGGCCATTTGGCCTCATAGCTCTGGGCTATCCGTTCGTCGAAGTAGTCCTCGGGCACGACCCCACTGTGCCAGACACCGCAACCGCCGGTACTGGACTCCCCGCGCCGCGGGCGCCATCGAACGGGTCACGACGGGAGGCGTGCGACCGCCGGTCCCGACCGGTCGCCGTCGACGACGATCTGGACTTTCTCGTCGAAGAAGGCGACCAGTCCGGCGATGGGCAGCAATGAGCGGGTCGGGAAGTCGTAGGCCCAGGCAACATCGGGGACGATCCGGTCCCCGAGGCGGGCCGACCAGTACGCGCTGGTCTGCCCTTTGTACGGGCAGGAGGTGACCGAGGCACTGGCGACGAGGTGCTCGAAGTGCACCTCGGTGCGATTCAGGTAATAGCGGGTCGGGAGGCCGGTCTCGAAGACCATCACCGGTGAGGACGATCGGGCCAGCTCGACCCCTTCGAGCTCGACGACGACGGCGCGGGTCGAGCGCAAGGCGTCGACCCTGGTGTAGGGATTGCGTGGGTGCACGAACACTTCTTCGTCCTCCTCGTACCAGTGGTCGAGCGCGGACCAGTCGAAGTGGACGGTCCCGGTGACGCCGGTGACCTCCGAGTCGGTGTAGAGGTGGGCGACTCCGGGACGGTGGTCGTCATCGACCAAGATCCCGTGGCGCCTGGCCGTCCCTCGACCGAGACGCTCCTCGTGATGTTCGTCGACGAGCACACTGGCGTCGATGTCGGTCAGCGGGATGTAGTACTGGGGGTAGGGCGGCCACTCCCACACGTAAAGAGCAGCCAGCGTGTCGACGACCACGCGATCTCTCACGACGGCCCGGATGCGCCGGGGGACGGGCTCGACGTGGTTGACCGCGACGATGGCCTGCGGATAGTCGCTCACGACTTCCTCCTCGGAACTCGAGCCCACGGGCGGCACGCGCCCGCGCCCATCGTAGGCACCGGGATCCGCGGTGGCCGCTCGTTTGCCCGTCCGCTCATCCCCCGGCGGGCGCGTCGGTGGCGTTCAAGCGGCGGAGCAGCGCAGCCTCCACGAAGGAGAAGGAGCGGTCGGGCGGGGGCAGCTGGGCCCGACGCGCCGCCGATATTGCACTGCACGAGGTGACGACGGCCATGTGCGTGAAGGCCTGCGGCGTGTTCCCGAGCTGCTCGCCCGTCGAGGGATCGACCATCTCGGCGTAGAGCCCGACGTCGTTGGACAGCCCGAAGAGCCGCTCGAGCAGTGCCTCGGCCTCGTCGAGGCGTCCGGCGTGGGTCAGCGCGTCGAGCAGCCAGAACGAGCACAGCAGGAAGCATCCCTCGTCCCCGGGGAGACCGTCCGGTGAGCGGTAACGATGGACGTGTCCGGCCGCACTGAGATCTCGCTGGACCACTTCGATGGTGGCCAGCACCCGCGGGTCAGCCGGCGGGAGGAAGCCCAGCGCGGGCACGAGCAGGGCGGCGGCGTCGGCCAGGGAATGTCCCCCGGCTTGGACGTACCACCCGTCGGGTGCTCCCTCGGAGTGCAGCCAACCCGCCACGGCGTCGCGTTCGCTCCGCCAGAGTTCCACATCACCGTCGAGCCGGCCGGCCTCGGCCAACCGCACGGCGCGGTCGAGCGCCATCCAGCAGTTGAGCTTGGAGTGGACGAAGTGGCGCGGCGAGTCCCGGATCTCCCAGATGCCCTGATCCGGTCGCCGCCATTCGCGGACGGCGAGGTCAGCCACCCGTTGGAGAAAGGCGGCGTTCTCGACCGTGAGCTCGCCACCGGCGCGTCCGAAGAGATAACCGGCTTCGAGCAACTGGCCCAGCGAGTCGAGTTGTCGCTGCCCGGCCGCTTCGTTCCCGATCCGGACCGGTGCCGAGCCCCGGTGACCACGGAGGTGGCCCAGCGTGAGCTCGGGGAGAAGGCGCTCCCCGGTCACCCGGTACATGATCTGGAGGTCTTCGGGCCGGCCCGCGCACGTCCGTTCCAGCCAACCCTTGAACGCCGCGGCCTCGTCGAGGTAGCCCAGGAGGGCCAGGGAAGCCAAGGTGAGGGTTGCGTCACGGATCCAGGTGAACCGGTAGTCCCAATTGCGGGCGCCGCCGATCCATTCGGGGAGCGAGGTCGTCCCGGCGGCCACCACCGCGCCGGTGGGCGCGTAGGTCAGCGCCTTGAGCACCAGGGCGGATCGGTGGACGCGGCGCTCATGGTCGCCGACGTAGCTGCATCGCTGCAGCCACGACTCCCAGAAGCCAATGGTTTCCCGCAGTCTGATTGCCATCTCGGCGACGTGATCACGGGCGCCGCCGTGGGGCGACGAGCTGGCGGCCGGTGTCCACTGCACCTCGATCCACGCTTCGTCGCCCGCGGCGAGATCCCATCGCGCCGTGATGTGCTCCCGGTCGACCTCGAGCGCGTCGCTCGCCCGCACCCACAGTGCATCGGGGCCCCCGATGATGACCGCCGTCCGTGACGACAAGCGGGTGAACCGGGGCAGCACCGTGCCGTATTCGAAGCGGGGCCGGAGATCGACCATGGCGGCGGCCCGACCGGAGCCGCACCGCACGCGCCGCAGGACCGAGGCGCGGTGGTCGACCGCGGTCGGTCGTTCGCGGTCCCATGGTCGCACCGGCATGCAATCGGACAGCTGGAGCGACCCCTCTCCGGTGACGAATGTCGTCTCGAGCACATTGGTCGAGGGCAGATAGGCCCGGCGAACCTCCTGCACGGCCGCCGTCGGTGCCACCCGAAAATGCCCCCCGTCGTCATCGAGCACTCTGGCGAACACCGACGGCGAGTCGAAGCGGGGGAAACACAGCCACTCGATGGCCCCGTCGAGACCGACCAGCGCCAGCGAGTGGCAATCGCCGATCATCCCGTAGTCGCCGATCCGGTTCACTGCCCCCCCGGTTCTTCTCGTCCCACCCGACCCCCTCTCGGGTCGCTACGCCATCTCCATCTCAGGAGTCCGCACCATGAACGGGGTGGGGGGTCATGCGATCACCGTCGCACCCCACATCGTAGAGGGAGATCCCCCGAACTCGAGAGCTGCCTCCCGGCTGTGCGGCGGGCGGATGCCGGGTCGGGCCGCCCGGCACCGATGTCGGGTCTGTCAGGCCGCCATGTCCAGGCTGGCCGCCCGGGCCCTGGACGTCTCGAGCACCTTGTCCGCCACGGAGGGCGCGATGTCGAGAATGGATCGGAACTCGCTGACCGTGCTCACGAAGACCGCCAGATCCGTCGTGGCGGTCGCCGTGGCGGACCGCGGGTTGCCGGTGAGCAGTGCCATCTCGCCCAGGAACTCTCCACTTCCCACGTCCGCCACCTTGGCCATCCCATCCTCGGTCTGCCGCGAGACTCGAGCGGTACCACGACCGATGATGATGAACTCGCCCGCCGTGCCTCCTTCTCGCATGAGGACCCGGTCCCTCGGCACGTGAAGGTACGTGGTCAGGGACGCGATCTTCCGCAGCTCCGACTTGGAGCAGTCGGCGAAGAGGTCGAGGTCGGCGATGCGTACGGCGTCGGAATTGGCCACGGCGGGGCTCCTTCATTCTCAGGCGGGGAAGACCTGTCGCTGACCAGTATAGCGGTCACATCTGTAAAACACATCATGAGTGGCTCGATAATCGGATATACAGATAGACCAGATCACAATGCCCGAAGGGCACGATCCACGGTCCGGCGCCAGCGGTCGTGGCGTCGTTCCAGCCGGCGCTGCCGGGATCCACCCGACGGAAGCCCCCGCCGAAACGGACCGGGTGAAGGGCCCGGACTAGTGTGCGCCCGTGATCACGCCGGCAGACGGTCCGGTGTCGGCGGCGCGCCTCGCCGAGGAGCTGGGCGAGGCGTTGCCCGTGGCCGGCTCGGTGCCCGAGGAGGCGTTCACGCTCGTCGATCGGGTGCGCGAGCTCGTGACCGCGGTGGTGATGACCGACGTCGGTCCCGACGAGCGGGCCGCGGCGGCCGGGCGTGTTGCCGAGATTACGGAGACACTGCGCGCCCGGGAGCGGGCGGAGCCGCTGTTTCTCGTGCGCCACTCCGACGGGCGTGTCGAGAGCATGGTCCAGGCGGGGTCGGGTCGCCTCAACCCGCAAGCCCCTCCCCTCGAGTGGATGGTGCGCCCGACGGAGCCACCCCCCGGGGCCGACCCCGTCAGCGTGGAGGTGCGCGCCCGCTGCACCTTCACCGTCTCGCACGGAGGGTCGCCGGGACGCGTCTACGGCGGGGTGCTGGCGCTGGTCCTCGACGAGGTGCTCGGCGTGGCGGCGCGGGCCGCCGGTGTGGGTGGGATGACCGTGGCGCTCTCCCTCTCGCTCAAGGGGGCAACGCCGGTCGACGTCCCGGTCGAGATCGTCGGCCGGGCCACCGGGTGGGAGGGACGGAAGACCTTCGCCTCGGGTGAGGTGAGGGCCGGCGGCGTGGTCAGCGCGGAGGCATCGGGGATCTACGTACGGGAGCGGCGCCATGCCTGAGGCCGACGTCGCCGGGCGCGTCATCATCGTCACCGGTGCGTCGAAGGGGGTGGGGCGGGGGGTCGCGCTGCACCTCGGCCGCGGCGGCGCGCGCCTGGTCGTGGTGGCGCGGCGACCCGATCCTCTGACCGATCTGTCACACGAACTGGACGCCATGGGTGTCGAGCATCTCGCCGCGCCCCTCGATGTGGCGGATCGCGCGGGCACCTTCACCCTGGTCGAACAGGCTGTCACCCGGTTCGGAAGGATCGACGGGTTGGTGGCCAACGCGCAGACCTTCCGGTCGGTCACGCCGCTGGCCGACGTCACCGCCAGGGACATGGACGTGCTGTTCGACACCGGACCCAAGGGGACGCTCTGGGGCATGCAGGCGGTCTTCCCCCACATGCGGGAGCAGGGTTGGGGGCGCATCGTGACCATGGGGTCCAATTCGGGCATCCTCGGGCCGGTCGGCTACGCGCCCTACTCGGCCTCCAACGAGGCGATCCGCTCCCTCACGCGGTCGGCTGCCCGCGAATGGGGCCAACATGGGATCGTGGTGAACTGCCTGTGCCCCGTATCGATCGCCCATCGCGCCCCTCCTGATGACGACCCGGTCCGCCAGGCCTCGTTCAACCGGACCTTCGCGGACCAGCCGATCCCCCGCGACGGTGATGCCGAGCACGACATCGGCCCGGTCGTGGGATTCCTGCTCTCGGAGGCCTGCCGCTACGTGACCGGCCAGACGTTCATGGCCGACGGCGGCGCGCTGATGCGCGCCTAGCCACCCCGGCAGTGACCTGGCACCTTCCTCCTCGTCCCGAGTGGGTCCGGGCCGCCAACGCCGGTTCCGTGCTCCCTGTGGCCGATGAAGCCCATCTGGCGTTGGTCCGCGACGGGCTGCTCGACCAGACCCGCGCCGCGCTGGCGATGGAAGGTCGCGGCGCCGAAGGGTTCGGCGACGAACGCTTCCTCGAGCCTCTTGACATCCTGCTGGCCGCGCTGGAGGACGAGGCCGACCTGACCCTCCTGGGCCGCTGGATCACGCGCCGCTTCCTCCTGCGGCTTCTCGCCGTGCGGGCGCAGACCGTCGCCTACGTGCGCCACGACCCCGGCGTCCTGCAGGAGGAGATAGAGGCCCCCGTGTTCATCACCGGGGCGCCGCGGACGGGCACGACCATCCTGCACTCCCTCCTGGCCCTCGGGCCGGGGAACCGCGGGCCCGAGGGCTGGGAGCTCCTGTACCCGGTGCCGCCACCCGACCCGTCGTCGTACCCTGATGCCGGCCGCGTCGCGCTGGCCGACCTCGAGCTCCGCCGACCGGGACTCGTGGTGTCCGGGCTCGACGCCATTCACGAGTACGGCGGCCGCATGCTCAAGGAGTGCGTGTCCTCGATGTCGTTGGCGTTCCGCTCGGAGGAGTTCACGGCGCGCTACCACGTGCCCAGCTACGTGGCATGGCTGGAGCGCTGCGACATGGGGCCGGCCTACCAGTGGCATCGCCTCGTGCTGCAGATCCTCCAGCGCCGGAGCGGCGGTGCCCGATGGGTGCTGAAGTCGCCCGTGCACCTGCACGCGCTCCCCATTTTGTTGAAGGTGTATCCCGATGCCCGGATCGTGGTCACCCACCGGGACCCGCTGGCCGTGCTGGGCTCGGTGACGGACCTGGTGGCAACGCTGCGCTACGCGCACAGTGATGCGGTGGACCGCGAGGACATCGGGCGCTACCACGCCAGGCTGTACGGCCGCTCGCTCGATCGCCTGGTCGACCTGGTCGACGACGGCGCACTCGAACCGGCACGGGTGACCCACTCGCAGTACGCGACGTTCACCTCGGATCCACTGGGTACGATCGCCGACGTGTGCACCGCCATCGGGCAGCCTCCGGGGACTGAGACCCTCGCGGCCATGCGGGCGCACCTGGGCGGCCATCCCCGGGGCGCACGGGGTGAGCACGAGTACTCCTTCGACGATCTGGGTCTCGACTACGAGGGCGAGCGGCGGCGGTTCGCCCGCTATCAGGCGCGCTTCGGCGTGCCGAACGAGATCGGGCCGTGACGTCGGGGCCCCTCGGCGCTCCCGAGGCGGCGTGGCGGGAGTTCCTGGCCGGCCTCGAGGCGCTGGGGGAGCGGCTGCTGGGGGAGGACTTCCCGGGCGACCCGGACGGCCGGGAGGAGGGCTTCCGTCACCTGTCCCAGCAGTCGCTGTGCTGGCTGGAGTGGGCCCTCGGGTACGGGGACACGGCCGCGCCGGCCTTCCAACGCCAGAACGACCTGGTGACGCCCTGGGGCGGGCCCAACGCCGACAACGTCTACCGTCACGCCCGCATCAGCCCGCACCATCGCTACCGGGTCCGGGGGCGGATGAACTCGTGCGAGGAGTTCGCCCTCGCCATCCGCGAGGGATTCCGGCACACCGACCGACCGGCCACGCTGGCCGAGCTCACCGCCTCCGACATCGGTATCGGGCCCGACCGGGACTTCGAGCTTCTGCTGGGCGGCCGCGGCGACGAGCCCAACCGTGTCCCCGTCCCCGACGGCGCGGTCATGTGCTCCATTCGCGAGTACTACTTCGATTGGCGGCCCCGGGAGCCGGCGACCTTCACCATCGAATCTCTCGACGGCGGGTCGCCGATGGAGCAGGCGCCGCCGACGTACGGGGCGCGTCTCCATGAGGCCCTCGACCTGACTGAGCGCTCGTTGGTGTTCTGGAACGACTACATGCGCCGCGCCCGCGAGCGACAGGAGGACAACACGTTCGGTGGCAAGGTCGACGTCCCGCGGGGGTTGCAGCTGTCCCAGTTCGGCTTCTGTTTCTACGACCTGGGTCCCGACGAGGCACTCGTGGTGGACTGTCAGGTCCCCGACGCGCGCTATTGGAGCTTCCAGCTCTACGGGATGCACTTCTTTCGCGCCTTCGACCTGGGCCGGACCACCAGCCTCAATCACCGCCAGGCCACCGTGGGCACCGACGGCCGACTGCATCTGGTCCTGGCGCACCGTGATCCCGGCGTGCCCAATTGGCTCGACACCACGAGCCGCAGCCCGGCGCTGCTCAACTACCGGCACTTCTGGGGTGCGCCACTGGCCCCGCCCCAGACCCGCGTCGTCCCGCTGGACGAGGTGGGTGCCGTGCTCCCGCCGGACACACCGGGGATCAGCCCCGCCGCCCGCGCCGAGGAGAGAGAGCGGCGACAGCACCACCTGGCGTGGCGGTTCCGCACCTGAGGGCAGACGAACCCGGAGCCCGGGCCCGCTCGGCCCGACCCGACCGCCGTCACCTCCTTGAGTCGAGCGGGGTCAGTGCCTCACGGAAGGCGGTGGCGAGGGCCGCAACCGACTCTCGCAACCGGCTCTCGTCGGGGCCACCGGCGAGGAGGGACCGCGACGCGCTGGGGATCACGCGATCCGGGCACGCGGCGAAGACGTGCGCCACGTCGGTCGGGGTGGCGCCCTGGACGCCGACTCCGGGTGCCAGGAAGAGCCCCCTCGCCGAGAGGAGATCCAGCGCCGGATCCATGTGGGTGGGGCCGACCACGGCTCCGATCGGCCCGATGACCCCGGGCGCAAGATGCGCGTTGAGCTCGCCGATGTCGCCGAGGAGCGCCTCTTCGACGCTGCGACCCGAGTGCTCCACGGCGGACTGGACCGCCCGGCCTTCGGGGTTGGTGGAGCGCGTGACCACCAGGAGACAGCTCCCCGCCCCGTGGGCCCGGGTCACGAAGGCGTCCATGGCTCCGAGTCCGAGATAGGGGTGGACCGTCAGGGCGTCGGCTCCGAGCGGCGCGTCGGCCCCCAGGAAGGCTTCGGCGTAGGCCTCGTTCGTGGTCCCGACGTCCCCCCGTTTGGCATCGACGATCACCAGCAGCCCGGCGCTGCGGGCATCGGCGATCAGGCGCTGCAGCGTGCGGAATCCCCGCCAGCCGTGACGCTCGTAGAAGGCCGACTGCAGCTTGACCAGCCCGACCGTCCCGGCGGCGGCCCCGAGGGTGACGTCGGCAAAGCGGTCGAGCCCGGCGGGGGAGTCCCCGACGCCCCAGGCCTCGAGCAGTGCCCCGGAGGGATCCAGTCCCCAGGCCAGCGGACCGTAGCGGGACCGCACCGAGGAGAACCGGGCGACGAACGGATCGGCCACGGGTCCATTGTGGCGCACCGACGGGGACGTCGGGCACGAAGCGATGGAGGATCTGCTCGGTCCGCTCCACGCAGAGCGGCGACCCCGAGAACGATCTCTAGACTTGACGCTGCTGTCCCGGTACCAGGGAGCGTCGGCCCCCTTGAGGACGACGCTGGAGCGGCCGTCGACGCTGACCGGAACGGGGCCGGCGACGGCCTCGCCTTCGCACGTGATGCGGCAGTGGCCCGGGCTTCCGATGGCCGACGGGTGCACAGTACGCTCGGCCGATGTTGTCGGACCACACCATCGATCCGCAGGATGCCTCCTTCTTCACCCGGGCGGACTACCACGATGTGCTGTCGACCCTGCGCCGCGAGGCACCGGTCTTCGAGTACGCCCCGGGACTGTGGACAGTGGCCCGCTACGAGGACATCCGAGACCTCAGCCGCGATCCGCAGCGGTTCTGCTCCGGCCACGGTGCGCTGGTCAACGACCCCATCCGTTCCGGCAGGCAGGCCATGCCCACGCCGTCCCTCCTCCACATGGACCCGCCCGAGCACTCGGCCTTCCGGGGCCTGCTCAACCGCCGGTTCACGCCGCGCGCCCTGTCCCCCCTGGCGGATTCCATCCGGCGAGCGGCCGGTGCGGTCATCGACGCCGCGCCGGCGGACCGGGAGATCGACTTCGTGGCGGAGCTGAGCGCTCCCTTCCCGCTGATCGTCATCGCGGAGCTCTTGGGCATCGACCCCGCCGACCACCGGGACTTCCGGCGTTGGTCGGACGCCGCCATCGAGTCGCCGGACCGGCCCGCCGCCGAGACGCTGGCCTTCCTCGGTGAGCTGGCCACCTTCCTGACCGCCCACATCGCGGCGAAGCGGACTGCTCCCGGTGCCGACCTGGTCTCGGTGCTGGTGGCGAGCGAGGTGGACGGGCGCCCGCTCAGCCAAGAGCAGCTCTTCATGTTCCTCCTCACCCTGCTGGTGGCCGGCAACGAGACCACCCGCACCCTGCTTTCCGGCGCCGCCCTGGTGCTGGACCAGCACGCCGACCAGCGGGCCGCCCTGGCCGCCGATCCCTCACTGCTGCCCGGTGCGACGGAGGAGTGCCTGCGCTGGGTCACGCCGGTGCAGGCGTTCTGTCGTACCGCCACCCGGGACACCATGCTGGCCGGCGCCTCCATCCACCGCGGGGACTATCTGTGCATGCTCTACGCGTCGGGGAACCGGGACGAAAGGATCTTCGGGGAGGACGCGGGGCTGTTCGAGGTCCGGCGGGCACCGCACCCCGTGCACATGGCCTTCGGCTTCGGGGAGCACGTGTGCCTGGGGGCCAGCCTGGCCCGGCTGGAGGGCCGCCTCTTCCTCGAGGAATTGTTGGCCCGGTATCCGACCTACGCCGTCACCGGGCCGGCCGAGCGCGTCCCCTCCACCACCGTGGCCGGCATGCGCTCGCTGCCCGTGGTCCTGGCCCCGTGAACGACCACCCCGCGCAGCTCACCGAGCAGTGCTTCGACGGCGTCGGGATCGGCGCTGAGCTGGGTCCGCCCCGCTCGACGCTCTGACCGCACCAGCCCGGACTCCCGGAGGGACTTCACGTGCATGCTCACCGTGGGTTGGGCCAGACCGAACGAGGTGGCCAGCTGTCCCACCGTGCTCGGGTTCCAGGCCAGGTAGTGCAGCAGGGCGAGGCGGGTGGGATCGGCCACCGTCTTGAGGCGGCGGGCCAGGGACTCGGTGCGCGCCCGCGCCTCCAGGTCGTTGCGGTGGAACCCTGCGCCCACGAGGGTGAGCCCCGGGAATTCCAGATAGAGGCTCTTGCCGAAGATCAAACACGGGACGACCAGGAGGGGCCTTCCCGAGTCGATGCGGGCGTTGATGGTGGGCAACCACGAATGGAAGATCTCGCACGAGGAGCTCACCAGCTCTTCGAGTGGACGGCCGTTCTCGAGTTGGGTCACCACGTGCCGGCCGGACTCGTCCAACATGGGCACGGCGGCCTGCCAGATCTCGTCGACCGGTTCCCACACGTCGCGCAGGAGTTGGAGGTACGAACGGACGAGCGCAGGTGAGGTCTTCAGCCGTTCCAGGCGCTCCAGGAAGACGGCCCGGTCCTCGGCGGACTCCGATTCCAGCGGCATGTCGGTCGGGACCGTCGCCACGGCGGCCTCGAGGGCGGCCCACAGCGCGGTGGGGGAGGTCTCGCCCAATGCGCCCGCATGGAAGGCCAACACCTGCATCTCGGTGAAGCACGTCTCCGGGCCGCAGTCGGCCCAAAACGAGCGGACCCGATCGGCCAGATCGTCGCGCTCGGTCAGCAGCTCGGACGCCAGGGGGAAGTGAGGTCTCCACGACGGCTTCTGCGCGACCGAGATGAACCACGACAGGTCACAGGCCAAGGAGGGTGCGGAGAGGAACGTGCGCTTCACGGCCACCACGCCCGAGTCAGTCATTGTCATAGGCATACAGCTATATTAGGATATTCTTGAATTAATGTCAACCGCGGGGTAACATGAGAGGCGCACGTAGAGACAACCCAGTCCCCAGGGACGGACGGCCCGGGAGGTGATCGGATGATGCAGTGGGGCGTTCAGGAAATGGCGCGGCAACGTCACCGTGACCTGGTCGAGCAGGCCAGGGGGGCGCGGAATCCCGCGGCGGGGCGATCGGCGGAGGCGGCCACCCTTCGGGTCGTGAAGCCGCCGGTCACCGGGCACGCGGCCTCGGCCGTGCCGGCACGGGGCCGCCGGCCGGTCCGTCCCCTCGGACACCACCTGGGAGCGCTGCTCATCCGCGCCGGGACGCGCCTCGGTGGTGCCTCGGTCCGCACGTCCTGAGCACGGGCCCACCGGGGGCCACCCCGGACGTCGCCGATCGGCAAGAGTGAGTCCATGGCGTCGCCGGGCAACGTGCTCTTCATCACCGTGGACCAATGGCGGGGCGACTGCCTGTCGGCCCGTGGGCATCCCGTGCTCGAGACACCGAGCCTCGACGCCCTGGCCGCCCGGGGCGTCCTCTTCGCCAACCACTGGGCCAATGCAGCCCCCTGCGGGCCATCGCGCGCCTGCCTGTACACCGGGACGTACCAGCACCGGAATCGATCGGTGCTCAACGGAACGCCGCTCGACGCCCGGTTCACCAACGTCGCGCTGCTGGCCCGGGAGGCCGGCTACGACCCGGTCCTCTTCGGGTACACCGACACGTCGGTCGATCCCCGCACGGTGCCGCCCGACGACCCGCGCCTGTTCACCTACGAGGGGGTGCTCCCGGGCTTTCGCGTCGCCGTCCTCGACCCGTGGGAGAAGGGCAGTCCGGCCTGGGGCGCGTGGCTGGCTTCCCAGGGGATCGACGTCCCCGCGGATCCCCATGCTCTGTACCAACCCATGCCGGGCTTCCCGGGAGCGGACAGGCACGGCTCCACCTGGGCTCCGGCGCAATTCCCCGCAGAGCTCTCGCAGACCTCCTTCGTGCGCCAGCGCGTGACCCGCTGGATCGAGGAGCACGGCGATGCGCCGTTCTTCCTCCACGCCTCGTTCATCCGTCCCCATCCGCCCCGGCGCAATCCCCTCGGCTATCACGATCTCTACGACGCCGAACAGCTGCCTCCGTTCGTCGGGTGCGCCCGGCGCGAAGAGGAGGCGGCCATCCACCCGCTGGCCGCCCTCACCGTCTCGATGCCCGGCGTGGGTGCACCCCGCGATGAGCGGGAGCGACGCCAGCTGCGCGCCACCTACTACGGGGCGCAGCGGGAGGTCGACGACGGCTTGGGCCAGCTGTTCACCTTTCTGGGCGAGCGGGGCCTGGCCGGGACCACGCTGGTCATCGTGACCAGCGACCACGGCGAGATGGGTGGCGATCACTGGTTGCTCGAGAAGCTGGGGTACTGGGACGAGAGCTATCACGTGCCCCTCATCGTGGTCGATCCCCGGGCCGAGGCCGACGCCGGCCGCGGGCGCCGGGTGGATGCGGTGACCGAGTCGGTCGACCTGTTGCCGACCCTCTGCGACTTCATGGGGGTCGACGTCCCCCTGCAGGCGGACGGGTGGTCGCTGGCCCCGTTCACCCGCGGGGAGCCCACGCCCGAGCACTGGCGCGAGACGGCGCACTTCGAGTGGGATTTCTCCAATCCGTCGACCCAGGTGGCCGAGCGCGCCCTCGGCATACCCATGAGCCACTGCTCGCTGGCCGTCTCTCGTGGAGAGCGGGAGAAGTACGTGCAATTCGCCGCTTCGTCCGACCTGTTCCCCCCATTGCTCTTCGACCTGGCGGAGGATCCCCAGCAACTCGACAATCTGTGCGCCCGACCCCGCGGTGACTGGCGGGAGCGGGCCTGGCAGGGCGCGCAGGAACTGCTGCGGTGGCGGATGCGCACGTCCGAGCGAACCCTGAGCGGACACCTGGTGGGCACCGACGCCGGCTTGGCCGTCTCCCGGGACACGTGGCGCTAGGCCGGGCCGCGGCACGGCGGCGTGTGGAAGGCTGGCCCACCATGGCCCGCGAACCCGTGGGCCCCGACAAGGAGCACGTGGCCCGTGGCCGACATGGTGGGCAGGACGGTGGTGGTGACCGGGGGGAATTCGGGCATCGGGTTGGAGACGGCCGTGGCGCTCGGTCAGATGGGTGCCCGGGTCCTCATCACCGCGCGCGACCGCGCTCGGGGTGAGGCCGCCCGCGCCGATATCGCGGGGCGGATCGGCTCGGTGTACCTGGCATCGTCGCCCGAGGTGGCCGCGGTCAGCGGGCAGTACTTCATGAAGGGCAAGCCGCGGCGGCCGAGGAAGCCGGCCACCGACCCCGAGGCGGCGCGCCGGCTGTGGGAGATCAGCGAGGAGCTGGTGGCGGCCGCCGCCGCGCCACAGGCGGGTTGAGGAGCCGTGCGGGTGCTGATCACCGGGGCGGCCCGGGCCATCGGGCGGGCCACGGCCGAGGTCCTCACGGCGCGCGGACACCAGGTCGTGGCCACGGCTCGCGACGTCTCCCTGTTGCATGACCTGGAGGTCGACCAGGTCCTCCCCCTGGACGTGCGCGACGCCGACTCGGTGGCGGCCGCGGTGGCCCGGGCCGGCGAGCTCGATGCCGTGGTGAACAACGCCGGGCTGACCGGGCAGGGACCGCTCGAGGACTATCCGCTGGAGGATTTCCAGCGGGTGCTCGACGTCAACACCCTCGGCCCGCTCCGGCTGGCCCAGGCCGTGGTGCCGCGGTGGCGCCAGCGCGGCAGCGGCGTCCTGGTGAACATCAGCTCGGTCCAGGGACGCATCGGCACGCCGACCGAAGGGGTGTACGCCGCCAGCAAGCACGCCCTGGAGGCGATCTCCGAGACGCTCTACTTCGAGCTCGGCCACTTCGGGATCCGGGTCGTGATCATCGAGCCCGGGTACATCGCGCCGGGCATGAAGCACACCGGCGACCACCGCGGGCCCGACGTCTATGGCGAGCTGCTGGCGCAGTGGGGCCGCACCGCCGTCGCGCTGACCGGGGCGGCCGGCCGGCCCGGGCCCGAGCTGGTGGGGAACGCCGTGGCCGACGCCCTGGAGGACCCGACGACCCCGGTGCGGGTGGAGGTGGGAGACGACGCCGCCCTGGTGCTCGGGCTGCGGCGCCGGCTCGGCGATCAGGATTTCGAGGCCACCATGCGCGAGGCCCTGGGGCTGACCTGGTGAGCCGGACGGCGGCGGGCCCCGGGGGATGGGCCGAGGCCGGGGAGGGCCGATGGAGAAGCTGATGTACCTGGTCTGGCTGGAGCCCGACACGCCCCGCGCCGCCGTGCCCGAGCTGATGCTGGGGTCGGTGGCCCCGACCCTTCTGGCCCTCGGGCCGCACGGGCTGAGCATGGACCTCCGCGACCCCGACAGCGACATCCCGGCGCCGGTGCCCACCCCCGAGGGGGAGACACCGCTCCATGCCGTGGTCTCCGTGTGGCTCGACGCCGTGGACCACCGCCATCCCTATCAGGAGGCTTTGGCCGACTCGGCCACCACGCTGGCCGGGTACCAGGTGGTCGAATCGCTCTACTGTGACTACGGCGGGAACGAGTGGTCGGCGCCCCGGGACTGGGCGGACGGCCGTCGCTCGCCGGGCGTGCTCACCGTGGCGCTGCTCGAGCAACACCCCGACCTCACCGCCGAGGAATGGGTGCACCGGTGGCACACCCGCATCTCCCCGGTCACCGAGGCCATCCAGCCGCGCGCCCGCTACGTCCGCAACGCCGTGTACCGCGGGATCACCGAGGGTGCCCCACCGTACCGGGGCATCGTGGAGGAGGCGTGGCCCTCCCTCGAGCATGTGACCGACCCCATGCTCTTCTACCGGGCCGATGGCGACCCCGAGGTCATGAACGCCCACGTCACCCAGATGATCGAGGAGATCACCGCCTTCATCGACCTGAGTACCATGCGGAGTGCCACCATGAGCGAATGGATCCTCAAGTCATGACGCACCAATGGAGCCGGGAAGAGCTGGATCAGGCGCATGACCACTTCGTGGCCACGGCCAATCGGTGTGCCGAGACCGGGGACTGGCGCGACTGGTCCGACCTCTTCACCGAGGATGCCCTCTACGTCGAGCACATGTTCGGCGAGATGCACGGGCGCGAGGAGATCCACCGGTGGATCTCCTCCACCATGGCCGAATGGCCGAACCGGGCCATGACGTCGTTCCCGCACGACTGGTGCGTGTGCGACGAGGAGAAGGGCTGGTGGATCTGCCGCATCGAGAACCGGTTCCGCGACCCGGGCGACGGATCGGTGCACCAGGCGTACAACCTCACGGTGCTCCACTACGCCGGGGACATGCGGTTCTCCTACGAGGAGGATGCCTACAACCCGGCCAACTTTGCCCCGGTGGTGCGGGCCTGGCTGGAGGCCAATGACGCCCACGGGGGTGGCCGCGAGTAGGGCCAGGCCGGGACGGCACCCGTCCCGGACCGGCGGAGCGAGAGAGAGGGCACCATGCGCATACGGGTACTGGCCGAGTCGGTCCGCGAGGTCTCGGGCGCCCTCCGGGACGGCCGGGTGCTCGTCAATCAGGACGCCCTCCCCGAGCTGATCGGTTGGGACCTCCGGTCCGAGGGTCTCTGCCGCGGTGATGTCTGCCTCCCGCTGGCGGCCGACCGTCGTGCCGCGCTGGACGAAGGCGGGATGGTCGACCTCGAGGCGACGGCCGGTGTGTTGGGCCGGGCCTGTGTGGTCGACGCGGAGGATGCGGCGCGGCCGGTGGTGGCGGTGGCCGCCGACCCGCTGGCCCGGCGCGGTGCGCTGGAGGACCTCCACGCCCCGGACTTCACGCTGCCCGATCTCGAAGGGCGGATGCACACGCTCTCCGAGTGGCGGGGCACCAAGAGGCTGCTGGTGACCTTCGCCAGCTGGTGCGGCTGTCGCTACGAGCTCCCGGGTTGGCAGGCGTTGCACGACGAGCTGGCTCCGGCCGGGTTCGGCGTGATCGCGGTGGCCATCGACAACGCACCCGAGGACGTGGTGCCCTGGACCGACGGTATCGACCTACCCGTCCTGTACGACTCCGAGCACCTGTTGACCGAGCTCTACGCCATTTCCAACGTGCCCACCGTGGTGTGGATCGACGAGGACGGCGACATCGTCCGCCCCAACGGAGTCGCCTTCGGCTCCGACGTGTTCCGGGACTTCACGGGCGTCGCCTCGGGACCGCACCTCGACGCGGTACGGGCCTGGGTCAACCACGGCGTGCGGCCCATGGCCCCCGAGGAGGCCCGCCGGGCCGTCACCGACCTGACCGAGGACGAGGTGCGGGCGCGGCTCCACTTTCGCATCGGTGCCGACGCGTTGCGGAGGGGCGACGAGGGCTCGGCCCGTCGCCAGCTGACGCGGGCGGCCGACCTGGCGCCCTTCGACTGGACGGTGCGCCGGGCCGCCATGCCCTTGGTGGGGGAGGACCCCTTCGGGGCGGGCTTCCTGCGCCTGTACGAGGAGTGGCGGGCGCGCGGCATGCCCTATCACGGCCTGCTGGCGGAGACCGACGGCCCGACCGCCGGAGACGGCCCGACCGCCGGAGACGGCGCGCACCGTTAGCCGTTAGGCACGCAATTCCGCCAAGGGTCGGCTCCGCCCCGCCCCGGGCGGGGCGTCGGCCGGGCGTTGCCCGCGCAGTTGGCCCAGGGGCACGATGATCATGGCCACCAGCGCCAGCACGAAGGCCACGTCCGGGACGGGACCGGCGCGGTACATCGTCTCGAGCATGCCCACCACCGACGTGGCGCCGGCGAAGACCTCGAAGGTGGCGAGGACGATGAGGGCGGTGCGGAGCCGGCCCGCCGCGACGGGGGCGAGGACGATGACGCCCCACGTCACATACCAGGCCCACAGGATCGGGCCCAGGAGGGCGAGGACCAGCAGCGTCAGGCCGAGGTTGCGGACCAGGCCGTCGAGGGGAGCCCGGAGGAGCAGCCAGGCGCCGATCGCCGCGGCGCCGAGCAGGCCGACGACGGCGAGGACGTCGCGCGCGTCCAGCGCCGAGACGTGCACGTTCACCGACAGCGCCGCCACCGAGACCATGCGGGAGACGGCGCCGACCGGGGTCACGAACGTGAAGGACTTGTCGGCCGCCGTGCTGTTGGCCAGCCAGCCCCAGCCGTTGCCGGCGATCTTGACGACCGCCTCGAGCGTGACCAGGCCGATGGCGCCGGCCACCATGGTGTGGACCACGCGCCGACGGAACGACGCGCCGGGTCCCGCCCACATCCAACCCAAGAACAGGATGCCCAGCGCCGCCGGCGCCTTGACCCCGGCCGCCAGCGCGCACAGCACGACGCCCGGGATGGTCCCGAAGCGCTGGGCCACGGCCAGCCCCGCCATGAGGAGCCCCAGCATCAAGGCGTCGTTGTGGGCGCCGCCGACGAGCGTGATCAGGATCAGTGGGCTGCCGGCGCCGAGCAGGACGGCCTCGGCGGGATCCCGGCGCAGGGCGCGGGCCAGGGTGGGCGTGGCCGCGACGACCAGGGCGAGTCCGGCCACCTCGAGCAGGCGGAGCAGGACGATGTCGGGCAGGATCTCGTGGCCCGAGAGCCGTGTCAGCCCGCCGTCGATGGCCAGGAAGGTTGGTCCGTAGGGCGAGGGCGTGTTGGTCCAGACCGAGTCGGGCATGCTGCTGAAGGGCGTGGAACCGAGCACCCCGGTGCCGTAGAGGTAGGGGTTGATGTGGTGGCTCACCATCTCCCCCTGTCCGGCGTAGCTGTACACGTCGCGGCTGAAGAGCGGTGGGGCGAGCAGGAGCGGCAGCGCCCAGATCGCCACCACGGCCACGATCCTCCCGATGGGGACGCCGTGGTGGCTCCGCAGATGGCGCAGCAAGCCGATCCAGACCCGGGTCAGGAGGATCAACCCGCCGTACACGGCGAACGCGGCGTACAGCGGCGGGTGGTTGCTGCCGGTGCCCATGGAACCGAGCGCCCCGCCCGGCATGCCGAAGAACCAGGCGCCGGGCAGGTGGGTCTCGAAGGAGCTCCCCCCGTAGAGCGCACCGACGACGATGGAGGTGGTGGCCACGGCACCCAGCAGGGATGTCCGTCCCAGGCGCAGGGGTTGCGCCATAATGGCGGATCCCTCCTCCCCTGTACCGCTGTCGTCCCCTACGGCCCGGGGGCCGATTCGCGCGGCAATGGCGTGCTTCATGGAGCAAACATGCAGGTCAGGCGCTCCGAGCCGGGGCCCACTGCTCGTGCGTGCGGTCTGAACATGGGGGATCGGGACATTCCTCTATATCGTTCCCAGGTGAGTCTAAGCGTCAGGGACAAGAATACTCATGTCACGAAGGCGAAATGTGACCGTCATGGAATCGGAAGGTGCGAAGTGAAAGTTCTTGTCCTTGGTGGGGATGGATATCTGGGCTGGCCCACGGCGCTGCACCTGTCGCGAGCAGGGTACGCCGTCGGCGTGGCCGACAACTTCGCCCGCCGCAGCTACGACCTCGAGATGGGCGTGGACTCGCTGGTCCCCATCGCGTCGCTGCACCGCCGGGTGGAGCGATGGGAGGAGGTGTCGGGCAACCGGCTCGATCTCTTCATCGGCGACCTCACCGAGGAAGCGTTCGTCTACGACATGGTGGGGCGGTTCCGACCCGACGCCATCGTGCACTTCGCCGAGCAGCGCAGCGCGCCCTACTCCATGGTGGATCGCAAGCACGCCGTGTACACGCAAGTCAACAACGTGGTGGGCACCCTCAACCTGCTCTACGCCATTGCCGACATCGACCCCGCCATCCACCTGGTCAAGCTGGGGACGATGGGGGAGTACGGCACCCCCAACATCGACATCGAAGAGGGGTACATCGAGATCACCCACCGGGGCCGCACCGACGTGCTCCCCTTCCCCAAGCAACCGGGCAGCTTCTACCACCTCTCCAAGGTGCACGACAGCCACAACATCGCCTTCGCCTGCCGCATCTGGGGCTTGCGCGCCACCGATCTCAACCAGGGCGTCGTCTACGGCCAGTCGACGCCGGAGACCACCCTGCACCCCGACCTGGCCACCCGGTTCGACTACGACGGCATCTTCGGCACCGTGTTGAACCGCTTCGTGATCCAGGCGGCGGCCGAGCAACCGCTGACGGTCTACGGCAAGGGCGGGCAGACGCGGGGCTTCCTCGACATCCGGGACACCCTGGCCTGCGTGGAGTTGGCCATACGCAACCCGGCCGCCGCCGGAGAGTTCCGCGTCTTCAACCAGTTCACCGAGTCGTTCTCGGTGGGAGAGCTGGCCGACATGGTCTCCGCCGCGGCGGGCGGGGCCAAGATCGTGCACGTGGACGACCCGCGGGTCGAGCTGGAGGAGCACTACTACCGGGCCGCGCACACCAAGCTGCTCGACCTCGGCCTGTTGCCGTTCCTCCTGGGCGACGAGCTCCTGGCCGACCTCCTGGCCATCGCCCGGGCCCACGTCGATCGCATCGAGTACTCCGCGCTCTCGCCCAGGGTGATGTGGCGGACCACGTCGAGCGAGATCTCCCGCTCGGGACGGACGACCCGGCAGGACGAGTCGAGCCCGAGCCAATCCTGAACCCCGTCGCCTGCGGTGATGACGGGACGTGGGTGAGACCCACGTGACCCCGATTCTGGTGTTTGCTCTTCCTACGTGAATCGCATTCGGGCCCGACTGGGACCGCTGTGGCCCTATGTCGTCCTGATCGCCCTGCCGGCGGCCATCTTCGTCCTGCCCGACCTCTTGGGTGGGCACCTGTTGATGAGCGGCGACAACGTCCAGCAGAACTACCCGCTGCGGGTCCTGACCGGCTCCCTGCTGCGCCACGGCCAGCTCCCGCTGTGGGACCCGTACATCTTCAGCGGCTCCCCCCTGCTGGCCGGCTTCAACGCCGGGGCCGCCTACCCGCTGATCGGGCTCTTCGTGATCCTCCCGGACCGCGCCGCCTGGATCGCCACCGAGGTCGTCCTCTTCGCCGCCATCGGCGTCGGCATGTACGTCTTCCTGCGTGCCCTGGCGCTCTCGACGGTCGCCTGCCTGCTGGCGGCGCTCACCTTCTCCTTCTCGGGGACGGTGCTGAGCCAGGTCAACCACGTGGACATGACCGAGGGGTTCGTGGCCATCCCCTGGATGCTCCTGGCCACCCTTCACATCGTCCGCGACGGGCGCTGGCGCTGGTCCGTCCTCCTCGGTGTGGGCTTCGCCCTGGTGATCCTGGGCGGGGCACCCGAGGCCATGCTCGACGAGGCCATCCTCGTCTTCGCCTACGCCGCCCTGTCGGCCGGGCTCGACCGCGATCGTTGGTGGCGCGTGCTCAGCCGGGGCGGGGCCGGCGCGGTGCTGGCTCTCTCCCTGGCGGCGATCCAGTGGTTGCCCGGGCTCTCGTTCATCGCCAGCTCGCAACGCTCCGGTGTGGGGTCCAGTTTCGCGTCGGCCGGAAGCTATCCGCCGGTCGACGGCCTGCTCTCGTTGGTGCCCTACCTCTTCGGGGGCTACGGGCACCTCGGCGAGGCGCGGTTCTTCTCGGGCTACAACCTGCCCGAGGTGGGGATCTACCTGGGGATCCTGCCGATCGTCGCCCTGCTGGTCCTGTGGATCCCGGCCTGGCCCTCGCGGTTGGCGCCCCGCGAGCGCCGCACCTGGTACCTGGTGGGGCTGCTCGGCGTGCTCCTCGCCCTGGGGGGGAATACGCCGCTTGAGCACCTCTTCAACGAGATCCCCCTCTACGGGCACCAGCGCCTGCAGAGCCGCAACATGATCGACTTCTCGGTGGTCGTGTGCGTGCTCTTCGCCGGATGGATCGACCGCGGTCGGGAGTCGCCCGATCCCTATGTCAGGGTCGACCGCTGGACCGCGGCCGTCCCGGCGGCCATCGTGGTGGTCCTGGCCGGCCTGGCCCTTTTCGATCCGAACGGGCTCATCACCTCGGTGGCCGGGGCCTCGCCGTCGTCCGCGACCGTGCACACCGTGCGCGAGGCCACCGTCATCGCCCTCGGGTTCTGCCTGGTGGCCTGGGTCATCGTCTGGTTGCGGCCCGTCCTGGCCGACCGGCGGTGGGTCCCCCTCATGTCGCTGTTCGTCCTGGTCGACATCGGGCTGATGGCCGCCACGAGCCAGCTGGTCACCCCGCCACCCAACGACCTGGTGGCGGGCACGACCCCGATCGAGAACTACGTCGCCGCCCACCTGGCACCCGGCGGGCGCTTCGTGGTCTACGACCCCCAGCAGTACGGCCTCGGTCTCCTCGGCAGCAACGGTCTCCCCGATGACAACATCCTGGCCGACCTGCCGTCAGTGGGCGGCTACTCGTCCATCGTGAACGGGAACTACGGCCAGGTCACCCAGGCGCACACGGTGGGGCAGTTCAACGTGGCCGAGCTGGCCTCGGGGACACTCGACGACCTCGATCTCCAGGACATCCTCACCGTGCCCGAGTACTTCATGCTGCCGTTGGCCTCCCGGCCCACCGACCTGGCCGCGGTGCAGCCGGAGTCGCAGGGGCCGGGCCGCGATCCGGTCCTGCCCAAGGGCACGCGGGCCAGCTACGAGAACCGGGCCTCCACCTACTACCCGGCGCCCCGGGCGGCGCTCTCGCGCGGCCAGGTGGGGACCTGGTTCTTCGGGCAATCGCTGGTCCCCACCGCCGCCTCCCTGGTGTTCTCCTCGGGGGCCACCGCCGCCGCCGTGCGCTTCGGTACCTTCGGCGCCCGGGGCACGGTGACGTGGGGACGGCCCGTAGCCACGGTCCCCGGCACCCGCAGCGTCACCGGGACACTGCCACCGGGTGAAGCCGACGGGCTGGCGGTGCAGGTGACGTCGGGTCGCATCCCCGTCCACCAGGCCGTGGTCACCGTGGACCAGCGCGCCTACGCCTTGAACGGCTCCCTCTCGGCCGCCGTCCAACCGGGCGGTTGGCGGCAGCAGGGTTCGGTGGAGGGGGAGACGCTCTTCGTGCGCCACACCCCACCGGCGCCGCTGCGGGCCGTCACGGCACGGGGACAACCGGCGCCCGGCATCGAGGTGGTCTCCTCCGGCGCCAACGCCGAGACCGTCCGGGTGCGGGCGGCCGGCCCGCTCGCCCTCGTGCGTGACGTGGCCGAGGACGCCGGCTGGCGTGCCACCGTCTCGGTCGACGGGGCGCCGGCGCGCACGGTGCCCCTCACCGCCTATGGCCTGGTCCAGCAGGTGCACCTCCCCCGGGGTGACGACGTGGTGACCTTCCGCTACCGCCCGGCCCACTTCGACGTGGCCGTTGCGCTCACTGCGGTCGCTGCGCTCCTCCTCGTCGTGCTGGCGGCGGTGGCGCTGTGGACGGCGGCCCGGCGCCGCCGCGGGCGCACCCTGCCTCCAGCCTGAGCGGCGGCGGCGCTCCGGCGGGCGTTCGGCGGGGGTTCCGGCGGGGGTTCAACAGAAGGGGTGAGCCAGGGTGAGGAGGAACTCCCCCTCGGCGGCGCCCCAGGAGCCGTCGATCACGAAGCCGGCCGAACCGAGCTCGTCGGCGACGCGTTCGGGGGTGAACTTGGCGCTGATCTCGGTGAGCAGCTCCTCGCCCCGTGCGAACTCGACCCGGAAACCGGCTCCCTCCAGGGTGACCGCCGTGTCCTCATTGGCCTGGAGCCGCATCTCGATCCACTGCTCCTCCTCGTTCCAGCGGGCCACGTGGCTGAACTGCTCCAGATCGAAGTCGCCCCCGAGCTGTGCATTGAGCACGTGGAGCACGTTCTTGTTGAAGTCGGCGGTCACGCCGCGGGCATCGTCGTAGGCCGCCACCAGCCGGCCGCGGTCCTTGACCAGATCGGTGCCGAGAAGGAGCGAGTCGTCGCTCGACATGATGCAGTTGAGATCGAAGAGGAAGCGGGCCCGCTGGGACGGGTCGAAGTTGCCGATGGTCCCCCCCAGGAAGGCGATCATCCGCCGGCCTTCCGTCGGGATCTCGGTGAGATGCTCGTGAAAGTCGCCGATCACCAGATGCACGGCCAGCGGCTCGTACTCACTCGAGAGGCTCGACGCCGCTCCGCGCAGGAACTCGTCGCTCACGTCGAACGGCACGTAACGGGCCAGGGTCCCCGCTTGCTGCAGCGCACTGAGGAGGACGCGTGTCTTGTCGCAGGCCCCGGCACCCAGCTCGACCAGGGTGTCGGCCTTCGACTGTTCGGCAATGGTCAGCGCATGCTGCTCGAGCAGGTGGCGTTCGGCCCGCGTGGGGTAGTACTCGGGGAGCCGGGTGATCTCCTCGAAGAGCTGACTGCCACGCTCGTCGTAGAACCAGACCGGCGGGATCGACTTCTCGGCGGCGCGCAACCCGGCCAGCGCGTCCTCGCGCATGCGCTGGCGCACCTCGTCGGGGGTGAGATGGACGCTGATGGTGTAGGCCACGGTCGATCAGGGATCCTGGGCCAGCCGGAGGCCGCTGAAGGCCCAGCGGGCCCCCGGCGGGAAGAAGTTGCGATAGGTGACGCGGGCATGGCCCGGGGGAGTGGCGCAGCAACCGCCGCGGAGCACGTACTGGCTCACCATGAACTTGCCGTTGTACTCGCCGACGGCGCCGGGGGCCGCCCGGAAGCCCGGGTACGGCGTGTAGGCACTGGAGGTCCACTCCCACACGTCGCCCAGCAGGGCGTTGGTCGAGACGGCCGGACGCGGGTGCGGCGCTGCGTCACCGAGGACGTTGTCGCCGGCGGCATGGCGGGCGGCCACCCACTCCCACTCGGCCTCGGTCGGGAGCCGCATGCCCGTCCAGTGCGCGTAGGCATCCGCCTCGTAGTAGCTGACGTGGCAGACCGGCTCGTCGGGATCCACCGGCCGTGGGCCCGAGAGGGTGAACTGGTTCCAGCGCCCGGACCCCTCCGGATCGGGGAACCAGTACAGGGGGGCCCGCCAGTCCTGGGCCATGACCACGGCCCACCCGTCCGACAGCCAGAACTCGGGGCGCCCGTAGCCGCCGTCTTCCATGAAGGACAACCACTCACCGCAGGTGACGGGTCGGTCGGCCAGGGCGAAGGGGCTCAGGTGCACCCGGTGACGCGGGAACTCGTTGTCGAAGCCGAAGCCCCGCCCGTCGTGGCCGATCTCGGTGGTCCCGCCGTCGTGCTCGATCCAGCCGGCCTTGGGAACCCCGGTCTTCGTGGTGCCGGGGCCGGGCCCCGGCAGGTAGATCGGTCTGAGCGGGTTGCGCGAGAGAACGTGCTTGATGTCCATGAGCAGCAGCTCCTGATGCTGCTGCTCATGGTGGAGCCCGAGCGTGACCAGCTGGGGCACGACCGGCTCCCGCTCCTGGCGGAGGAACGCGTCCATGTCCCGATCGACGGCTTGCCGGTAGCGGGCGATGTCGTCGATGCCCGGGCGTGAGATCAGCCCCCGCTCGCTGCGGGGGTGCCGATCACCCAGCGCCTCGTAGTACGAGTTGAAGATGTAGGCGAAGTCGTCGTTGAACGGGCGGTAGCCCGGCTCGTGGGGGCCCAGAATGAAGGTCTCGAAGAACCAGGTCGTATGGGCGCGATGCCATTTGGTCGGGCTGACGTCGGGCATCGATTGCACCGTCTGGTCCTCGGCACTCAACGGCGCGGCCAGTCGTTCGGTGGTGGCGCGCACCGCGGCGTAGGCGCGGGCGAGATCCTGTGGCGTGGTCAGCGCGCTGTCCTCCGACATCAGATCGTTCCCTTCGCCGCCTGGACGGAGCCGGGGGCGGGGCCCCCAGATGTCTGTTCCAGGTACCCTACCCAGCCGCGCCGCCGATGATGCGCGTGGGCGTGTGGGCGGGGATCGGGCAACCCCCCGACTCCGGCGTCACCTGCCGGCGCCGGGAGATCGCTGACGGCGGCGTCGGGGCGGGAGACGAGCGGGTGCCGTTGCGCCCCGGCCGGGCCTTCCCCGAGGTCGCCGCCGCGCGATGACGGCTTGGGGTTCCGGAGGGGCCGCGCCGGCGGGCGCGCCGGCGAGCGTCAGCGAGCGTCCGGTTCGGACACGCGCGTGGTGCCGGTCGGGGCGTCCGAATACCGCTGTGGCGCAGATCCGTTGTGGCCGGCGGCGATGGTCGGCGGGGGCGCAGGCGCGTCCGCCGGGGTGATGTGCCGGCCCGCCGACCCCGTGAGATCCATGGCGCTGGTCCACGGGCCGTCTTGGTCCAGGCCCTTGCGGACCCGTCGGGCCTCCCACCGGTCGAGCAGCTTGGACCCGATGAAGAACGTGGCGACGGCGTAGATCCAGCCCACCAAGATGTCGATGACGAAATGCTCGCCGGTGTAGACCAGCGAGAAGGCCATGCAGATCGGATAGGCGGCCAGGAGCACGCGCGTGCGGGCACGCGAGCCCTTCCAGAAGAACAGACAGATCAACATGGGGTAGGCACCGTGCAGCGACGGCATGGCCGCGATGTTGTTGTCGAAGTTGTTCCCGCCGGTGAAGATCGATGCCCCGGTATGGAAGTGGAGGTGGTCCAGGACCACCGGGATGATCCTGGTGAGGTGCGGCAGGTGGCCCGTCTGGGCAGCCATCCACGGCGGCATCGCCGGGTACAGCACGTAGGTCAGATAGCCGAGAAAGGTCAGTGCGACGAAGAGGGGGACGAAACGGCGGAACTTGGGGTAGTTCCTCTTCCACAGCACGCCGGCGATGATGAACGAGACGAAGAAGTGGCTCATGTAGCAGCACCACACCAGGTAGTCCCAGACGTGCAGCCCGGGGCTGTACAACCACCGCTGGAGCTGCACGGTCGGGGCGGTGCCGCCGAAGACGTGGGCGTCGAACCACACCTGTGGCGCGACGAACGGGCCCCACAACGGATGGGCGGCATAGCCGCGCAGGTACCCGTAGACGGTGAGCACGAGGAAGAGCGGCAGCCAGTCGACGACGAGTCGCTTCCATCGGACGCCGCTGCCCAGGCTGGAGATCACGATGCCGGCCGTCACGTACAGGAACACCCAGTTGAGTGACCACGGGACGCCCGCCACGAGGTAGTACACGACCAGACTGATCGCCAGCAGGGTCCAACCGATCAGGACCCGGCGCCGGCCTCGGTCCATCCCGCCGACCGACAACCAGCGTCCGGTCCTCCGGCGCGCTTCCGGCGCGTCCACGGACGCCGGCTCGGACGAGCCGACGCCGACCGGAACGTCCGCCGCGAGGTCACGCTCGCTGTCGGTCGTCGTCATGTGCAGAGAATGTGGTCCATGTATGGGGGTACCGCCGCAGCCGCTGGGCCGGTCACCGGGGCTGGTCGCCTCGTCCCGGTGCCGGGTCCGTTACAAACGTGTGACGATGGTAGCTCCTAAGCTGAGTCTCAGCTGAGCATGGCCCTCCAGACGATGTCAGATCCGGTGTCACCAGGGAATCCGGCCGGGGACGCGCCAGCGGCTGCCCGGTCGCCCGGCGCCCGCCTGGGATTGACCGTGGTCTGGGTCGCCATCGCCGGCTTCCTGATCCTGGGCGGCCTCGAGGCCTGGCACGACTCGCCGACCTTCGACGAGCCCGTCTACGTGTCGGCCGGGTTGGCGGCCCTCCTGCACCACGACGTGGCCGACAACGCCGAGCACCCCCCCCTCTTCAAGGTGCTGGCGGCCTTGCCCGTGCTGGCCGTCGGGCCGGTGGTGCCCGCCGACGGGCGCTGGAACACCAACAACGAGCGGGTCTACAGCGCGCGCTTCGTCGAGGCGCAGATGCGGGCGGGCACCCTGCACCGCGTCACGGTGGCCTCTCGCATCGTGCCGCTCGTGGAGTGCGCGCTCCTCGCCCTGGCGCTCTACGCCCTGGCCTCGCTCCTGTTCGGTGTCTGCGCCGGCGTGCTGGCCGCCCTGCTGTGGCTGCTCGACCCCCTGGTCCTCGGCCTGGCTCATCTCGACGGGGTGGATCTGCCGTTCGCGCTCACCGCGGTTCTGGTCTCATGGACCCTGGTGCGGTGGCTCCGTCGGCGGGACCGGTCTGCGCTGCTGTGGCTCGGGGCGGCCTGCGGCGCCGCCGTCTCGGCACAGTCGACCGGGCTCCTGTTGGGGGCCCTGGCGGTGGCGGTGGTGGTGGTCGCATCCCGGCGGGCAGGGCAGCGCGGTCGCCGGCCCTGGACGGACGCCGGCCTGGTCGTGCTGGTGGCGTGGGCCCTGGTGTGGGCCGTCTACATCGCCATCGACCCGGGCATCGTGGTGCATTCGGGGCCGCTCATCCCCGAGCCCTACGTGCAGGGTCTGCGGTACCTGGCCTCGCACGACACGGCGGCCGCCCCCGGGTTCCTGCTGGGTGCCGCCTGGAACGGGGCCAACGTGTGGTTCTGGCCGGCCACCCTGCTGGTCAAGATCTCGACGCCCATCGTGGTCCTGCTGCTGGCCGGGCCCGCGGTCCTGGTCGCCCTGGTCCACCGGGGGGACGTGTCGCGCTCGACCGGGCGACAGGTGCTGGTGGCCGTCGTGCTCCCGGCCCTGGTCCTCTTCGCCTTCGAGCTGCCCAACCCGCGCACCCTGGGTGTGCGCTACCTCCTGCCGTCGATCGCCCTGTGGACCGTGGTGGCGTCGCCCCTCGCCCTGGTCGTCCAGCGCAGGAGGATGGCCGTCGGGCTGGGTGCGGTGGTGCTGGCCGCCGCCGGGGTGACCGCCTGGTCGTATCCCGACTCGCTGGCCTGGACCGCGCCGCCCTTCACGCCGGGATACCGGGTGGCCACGAATTCCAACGTTGACTGGGGTCAGGACTTCGGCCAACTCGCCGCCTGGAGCGAGGGCCGTCATCCCTATGTGGCGTATTTCGGCCCTCGTGGTGTCACCTGGGCCGACATTGCCGGAGCGCGGCCGCTGGTCGGGGCGGCGCCGGGGACGATCGCGGGCTGGGTGGCGGCGTCGGCCAGTGATCTGACCGGGGCCGACCGGGACTCGCTGGCCTGGTTGCGTGGCTACTGTCCGGTGGGCACGCTGGGAGGGTCGATCCTGGTGTACCACTTCGTCACGCCACCCACGGCCGCGCCGGGCCCGACGACGCCGGCGCCGTTGTGCCCGGGGCGGGTCAGCCATCGAGGAGGAGGAGGCGCACGGTGAGGCACGAGGAGCTCCTGCCGACGGCCGAGGTCGATGCCTATCTGGGTGCGGTGGACTGGCTGGCCCTGGTCCTGGGTCACCCCGAGGTGGCGGCGGCCTGGACCGAGCCGAGCGCGCTCAACCGCTACAGCGTCGGCGGGGTGGCCGCCCACGCCGTCTACGGCGGCGTGGTCCGCACGGTGCAGTACCTCCAGGAGCCCGAACCGGCCTCCGGAAGCAGCGTGACCGTGCCCGCCTTCTACGGGCCCAACCGCATGGCGGATCCCGACCAGGACGACGAGCTGTTCGTGACCCTCCGGGCCGGCGCCGAGAAGATCGCACGGCGCGGCCCGGACGCCCTGCTCGCCATCTGCCGGAATGCCGGCGCCGAGCTCTCGGTGCTGCTCCCCGGGGCCGACGCCGGGCGGGCCGTGCCCGTGCTGCGGGTCCCCGGCGGGACCGTCCCGCTCCGCGGCTACCTGCGCACGCGCCTGCTGGAGATCGTGGTGCACGGTGACGACCTGGTGGCCAGCGTGCCCGGGCTCGGCCTGCCAGCGCCACCGGCTCCGGCCGTCGAGGCCTGCCTGGCGCTCTGTGTGGAATTGGCCCGGGCCCAGCTGGGGGACCTCGATGCGCTCCGCGCCTTCACCCGGTCCGAGCGCGCCGCCCCCGACGGGTTGCGGGTCTTCTGAGCGGTTGGCCCGACCGGCGAGGCCGGCGCGGTTCCGCCTACCGCGGCTGCACCGCTAGGCCAGGACCTTGCGGCGGAAGTTGCGCAACCCCAACCCCAGGAACAGCGCCGTGAACCCCAGCAGCACGGGGTAGACGATGTAGAGGTGCATGTGGGGCGCGTTGGTGAAGGCGGCCCGCATCCCCTCGTTGACGTAGATCAGCGGATTGAACAGCACGAGGACCTGGAGCCAGTGGAAGCCGTCGATGGTGACGGGAGACAGGCGGGTCCACTCGTAGTACGTGCCACCCAGAAAGGTGATCGGCAGCACGATGAAGCCGAACATCAGGCCGATGTTGCGCGGCTCGAAGCTCGTCCCGAGGAGGAGCCCCAGCGACGTCATGGCGATGCAGGCCAGCGGGACCAGGGTGAGGATCAGACCCCAGTGCAGGTCGATGTTGGCCTCGACGCCGGCGGCGTGGACGACCGAGGCGATGGGCAGGACGATGATGGCCGAGATCAGGCCCTGGGCCGCGCCGGAGAGCACCTTGGAGATGGCCACCAGCCAGATGGGGCACGGCGCCTGGACCCGGTCCTCGATCTCCCGTGTGAAGCCGAACTCCTGAGCCAGTTGCATGGCCACCGCCTGAATGCCCTGGAACATGATGGACAGCCCCACGACGGCGGGCACCAGGATGGTGGCGAAGGCGGACTCGGCTCCCGGGATGCTGCTCGAGGCGCCGATGCCCTGACCGATCTTCGGAAAGATGTAGAGGAACACGAAGCACAAGAGGAAGGGCTGGACCAACGTGCGGACGGTGAACTCCACCAGGTGCTTGCGCAGCACCACCAGGTCGCGCAGGACCAGGGCGCGCAGGGCGATCCAACTGGCCGCGGTGGCCGAGCGCGCCGGTTCGAGCGCGACCCGGGTGCTGGGGACAGGTGCCGCCGCGGCGGCCACCGTCTCCGACGTCGTGCTGGCCATCAGTCGCGCAGGTCCTTTCCGGTCAGGCCGATGAAGACGGTCTCGAGGGTCGGTTCGGCGATGGAGAGGTCCACCAGGCTGAATCCGGCTGCGTCGGCCGCGGCGACCACCCTCGGCACCAGCCGGTCGGACCCCTTGACGTGCAGCTCGACCCCTCCCGCGATCGTCCGGGTCCGGGTGACCCCCTCGACCCGCTCCGTGAAGGTGCCGGCCAGGGCGGTGGGGTCACCGTCCGCCTTGACGGTCACGATGGTGTCCGCCCCCACGCTCTGCTTGAGGGCCGCCGGAGTGTCCAGGGCGAGGATCTTCCCGTGGTCCATGATGGCCACCCGGTCGCATAGCTTGTCGGCCTCCTCCATGTAGTGGGTGGTGAGCATGATCGTCTGGCCCTCGGCGTTGAGACCCCGCAGGAGGTCCCAGAGGGCCAAGCGGCCCTGGGGATCGAGCCCCGCCGTGGGCTCGTCGAGGAAGAGCACGGCCGGGCGGTGGAAGATGGCCCGCGCCACCATGAGCCGTTGGGCCATGCCGCCCGAGAGCGCGTAGACCGACGCCGTGGCGAAGCGGGAGAGCTGAAACCGTTCCAGCAGGTCGTCCGCCATCTGCTTGGACTCCCGCGTGCCCATGCCGAACAGCCGTCCGTGGAAGTACAGGTTCTCCCAGGTGGTGAGCTGCCGGTCGAGCGTGTTCTGCTGGGACACCACCCCGATGAGCTGCTTGCAGAGAGCGGGGTGGGCTACCACGTCGATCCCCCCGACGTAGGCGTGACCCCCTGTCGGGATGACCCGGGTGGTGAGGACGCCCACCGTGGTGGTCTTCCCGGCACCGTTGGGACCGAGGAGGCCGAAGACCTCTCCGGTCCCGACGCGCAGGTTGAGCTCGTCCACCGCCCTGAAGTCGGTCCCGGGGTAGGTCTTGGTCAGACCGATCGTCTCGATGATGTGCGCGCCCGCGCCGTCACCGTCGGCGGCGCCGGCTCGGGCGGTCGGAGTGGTGGCAGTCGTCATGGCGTCGTACGTCACAGTACCGTCCTCGTCTACTCAGTCTTCGGCCAGGATCTGGTACAGCTCCTGGCGGGCCTTCTTGAGGATGCCGATTCCCCGTTCGACCTGCGCATTGTCACCGGCCGCGGAGATCTCACGCGCCGCGCCCATCAGCTGGGTCGCCGAGAGCCGGAGTGTGCGGACGAGGTCATCGCCCTCTCCGGACTCCCACGGGAGCGGGCTGTCCTTGGCCGCTTCGGCCGCGCCCTTCTCGGTCAGCGTGAAGGTGCGGGTGCCGTCGACTTCGGTCGAGCGCACCATCCCCTCGTCTTCGAGCATCTGCAGATGCGGGTAGACCGAGCCCGGACTGGGCCGCCACAGCCCGCCGCTCATCTCCTCGAGCCGGCGCATGACCTCGTACCCGTGCGCCGGTTCCTCCTTGAGCGCCGACAGGATGGCGCGCCGGGTGTCGCCCCGGCGCATGCGACGTCCGCCGCCCCATCCGCCGCGCTCCCCGCCCCAGCGGCCGGGGCCCCGCTCGCCCCAGGGGTCGCCGCGGCGGCCCCGGGGGCCCCGTCCGCCACGCGGGCCCCGTGGTGATTCGTGATCGTGATGTCCTTCGTGTCCCATGATGAGACTCCTTTTCTCTGTGGTCTGTGGTCTGTGGTCTGTGGTCTGTGGTCTGTGGCCCGTGGTCTGTGGCCCGTGCTCTGTGGCCCGTGGTCTGTGGTCTGTGGTCTGTGGTCTGTGGCCCGTGGTCTGTGGCCCGTGGTCTGTGGTCCGAATGGTGCCTGGGTGTCTCTGTGGGTCCCTGATCTCGGGGTCGAACGAGGTCAGGCGTCGGCGCGCACGAGCGTGATGGCACCTTCGGGGCAGGCCACGACGCAGAGGCCGCAGGCGTGACAGGCGTCGGCGCGCACCGGATAGGAGGTCTGGCGCCGGTGGGCCACGCTGCGGACCTTGCCGAAGAAGCCCAGGGTGGCGAAGTCGCGGTCGGTCATGCGGCCGACCTCGAAGACGTCGTAAGGGCAGACCTCCGTGCAGTCGCGCTTGCCCTCGCATCGTCCCAGGTCAACGACGGGGACACTCCGGCCCGCTTCACCTCGGCAGGCTTCGCCGGGCCGGTCCGGATGGGCCCGGGCCGCCCGTACCTTGGCGGGGTTGGTCCGACGTGCCGCGGCCGCCGGCACCGGCTCGTCTTCGAATGCTCCTTCGGTGTCGACCATCGGCGTGCGCCTCTCTCTCGTGGGTCCTGCTTTTTCGTAACACTAACGATATATCATAATATTCCGACGATGTCACGAAAAAGTGAAAAAGTAGGACCGGTCGCACGAATCCCCACC
This sequence comes from Acidimicrobiales bacterium, assembly GCA_052148295.1. GTDB lineage: Bacteria > Actinomycetota > Acidimicrobiia > Acidimicrobiales > RAAP-2 > Bog-473. The sequence goes on along the minus strand of JBKQIP010000176.1, from coordinate 17,826 downwards.
GCGATGCGCATACTGGACGGAGCGTGCGCGGGACGGACGACCCGGTGCGCGCCGGGAGACTCGTCCACAGGAGGTGCCATGGGTCTGTTCACGTCGCACAAGACGGAGATGGTGGGAGCGGACCGGGCCTTGCCCGGACGAGACGAGCCCATGGAGATCACGGCCAAGCACCTGGTCCTCGGCACGCCGATCACGCCGCCGTTCCCCGAAGGCACCGAGCGGGCCATCTTCGGTATGGGCTGTTTCTGGGGTGCCGAGCGGGCCTTCTGGACCCGGCCGGGCGTCTACACCACTGCGGTGGGCTATGCCGGCGGGATCACCCCCAACCCGACGTACCAAGAGGTCTGCAGCGGTCGGACCGGCCACACCGAGGCCGTCCTGGTGGTCTTCGATCCGGCCCTGACCAGTTACGAGTCGCTGCTCGGTGTGTTCTTCGAGGGGCACGATCCCACCCAGGGCATGCGGCAGGGCAACGATGTCGGCACCCAGTACCGCTCGGCCATCTACACGACGTCACCGGAGCAGGCCGCCACTGCGGCCGACGTGGCGGCCCGCTTCCAGCAGTCGCTGAATGAGGCGCGCTACGGGACGATCACCACCGAGATCGCGACGGCCGGACCCTTCTACTACGCCGAGCCCTACCACCAGCAGTATCTGGCGGCCAACCCCGGCGGGTACTGCGGGCTCGGGGGCACCGGCGTCTCCTGCCCGATCGGTCTGCCCGGCCTCGGGTGAGCGCCGCCGACGCGGTCGCCTTGAGCGAGGAGGAGCAGCAACAGCGGCGATTGGCCGTCCCCGCGCTCTTCGGCCAGACCCCGTTCCTGCACTGGCTGGGCCTGCAGGTGGAGCGCTACGAGCCGGACGACGTCACCACCCGCCTGCCCTTCCGGGTCGAGCTGACGAACGACGGGATGACCTATCACGGCGGTGTGATCGGGTCGGTGATCGACACCACAGGGGCGTTGGCATCGTGGTCGAACCACGACTTCGAGCGGGGCATCCGCGCCTCGACGGTATCGCTGGCCCTGCAGTACGTGGCGGCCGGCGCCAACAGCGACCTCCTCTGTCACGCCACCACGGTGCGGCGGGTGCGAGAGCTCATCTTCACCGAGATCACCGCGGAGGACGGCGAGGGCAAGGTCCTGGCCCACGGCGTCCAGACATATCGCATCGCCTGACGCGCCGGGGCGGGCGGCGCCCGTCAACGCAGGCCGTGCAGGCGGTCGAGCACCGCTTCGGCCTCGGCGACGAAGCGGCGTACCAGCTCGCCCGCGGGCACCAGCTCGGTGATGGCGCCCACGCCCTGACCGGCCGGGTAGCACTCCGTGTCCACGTCCACCCCGTCGGTGAACGAGTCACCTCCCAGGTGCATGACGCCGGAGCCGTAGGCGACCCCGAGTTGCTCGGGGAATTTCTTGAGCTCGTCGGGATGCGCCTCGAAATACTCCGTGTAGCGGTTGCGCACGACCCGCATGGTCTTGCCCGAGTAGGCGCGGCTGACCGTGGTCTGGTCCTCCCGGCTGGCCAGCAGGGTGTCCTTGTACCCGAGCACTCCACGCGCCTCGGGCGTGGCGATGAAGCGAGTGCCCACCCAGATGCCGTCCGCCCCCAGCGCGAGGGCGGCGGCCAGGCCCCGGCCATCGAAGATCCCACCGGCGGCGACCACGGGGACACGGTGGCCGACGGCATCGACGATCTGGGGGATCAACGGCAAGGAGGCCACCTGGCCGGTGTGACCCCCGGCCTCGGTCCCCTGGGCCACCACCAGGTCGCAGCCGGCTTCGGTGGCCCGGACGGCGTGGTCGACCTTGCCGCACATGCTGACCACGACCACGCCGTGGCGATGGCACTGATCCACCACCTCGGTGGGCACGCCCAGTCCGGCCACGAACGCCTGGGCGCCACCCTCGATGATCAGTTGCACCTGCGCGCTCATCCCCCCGGGCATGGCCGTGAGCAGATCGACCCCGAAGGGCTTGTCCGTGGCGGACCGCACGGCCGCGATCTCCGCCACCATCTGCTCGTTCCCCATGGTCGAGGCACCCAGGCAGCCGAAGCCGCCGGCGTCGGAGACGGCCGCGGCCAGGGCGGAGTAGGAGACGCCGCCCATGCCGGCCAGCATCACGGGATGCTCGATACCCAGCAGTTCTGTCAGGCGGGTGCGCATGCTGATCGGCCTTTCTTCAGTTCGGGGTCATCCGGCCGGTCGGTGTCATCCGGCGCCAGGAGTGTTGCACGCCCGGCCGACGATGGCGCGGGTCGGGCCTCGCCCTACCGGCCACCGGCCACCGGCCATGGGCACGTCTCTCGGCTTGCCGGGTGCGCGTGAGGCGATCATGCGCTCATGGCGAACGCGGATGTCCCGGCGGTCGTCGGGCTCGGGCACGGATTCCTCGGCCATGCGGGGTCTCGGCCATGGGCGCCGTCCTCGTGATTGCCGACCAGACTTCCCGGCATGCCTCGGAAAAGGCAAGTCGTTGGGGAGCACGCCCCGCCCCGCAGCGGCCGTTTCACCCCGTCACCGCACGGTGTCGGCCTATTGTATTTGATCCAACATAGTTTTATAATGTGCGTATTATGCCGGAGACCACCGTGCAGTCACTGATGGTCCGGGGGGGCGGTAGCGGCGGTGACGACGTGGATGACGACGTCACCGCGGAGGACGCGTTCGATCTGTTCCTGGCCTTCGTCCGGCTCACCCGGAATGCCAAACACAACGAGGAGATCCCCTCCCGGGTGCAGGCGCTGCTCGACGAGGGCGTGCTGGCCCCCCGGCACATGACCACCTTCGCCATCGTGGCCATGCACGGGCCGCTGTCGGTGTCGGAGTTGGCGCGGCGCGAGGGTTGCGCCACGACGACGGCCAGCCTCCTGGCCACGCAGTTGGCCGATGCCGGTCTGGTCGAGCGCCGGGAGGACAGCCTCGACCGGCGGAGGACCGTGGTCACCGTCGCCCCCGCCTTCCGCAAGGACGGGGGCAATGTCCTGGCGGCGCGCCTGGCGCCGCTGCGCCGGGCCCTGGCCCGCATGGGCCCCGATCGCGCCCGCGCCATGCTGGAGGGTCTGGTCATCCTGGCCGAGGAGAGCGCGTGACCCGCGGCACGAGAATGGCGGGCGGACCCGGGCGGGGCGTCGCATGAGCGTCGACGCACCGGTCGCCCCGGAACCGATCACCAAGCGGCGCCTGTGGTTCATTCTCGGGGCGCTCCTCTTGGGCATGCTCCTGGCCGCGCTGGACCAGACCATCGTCTCCACCGCGCTGCCCACCATCGTGGGCGACCTCCACGGCGGTTCCCATCTGGCCTGGGTGGTGACGGCCTACCTGCTGACCTCGACCGTGTCGACGCCGTTGTGGGGGAAGTTGGGCGACCAGTACGGCCGCAAGTTCTTCTTCCAGGCGGCCATCGTCATCTTCCTCGTGGGATCCGCCCTGTCGGGTTTCAGCCACACCATGGGGGAGCTGATCCTGTTCCGGGCCGTCCAAGGACTCGGTGGCGGCGGCCTGATGGTGGGTGCCCAGACCATCATCGGCGACGTCGTGTCGCCCCGCGAGCGGGGTCGCTACATGGGCCTCTTCGGCGCCATGTTCGCCCTGGCCACGGTGATCGGCCCGCTCATCGGCGGCCTCTGCGTCACGTACCTGAGCTGGCGCTGGATCTTCTACATCAACCTGCCACTGGGCATCGTCGCCCTGTTCATCACCGCCGCCGTGCTCCCGAGTGCCCTGCGGCGCGTCCATCACGCCATCGACTACGCCGGGGCGGTGCTGCTCTCGTGTGCCGCCACCCTGTTGATCCTCTTCGCCAGCCTCGGCGGTGTCTCCTGGGCCTGGGGGTCGGTGCAGAGCGTGTCTCTGATGCTGGGGGGCGTGCTCATGGCCGTCCTGTTCCTGGTGGCCGAGTACCGGGCCAGGGAACCGGTGATCCCTCTCCGGCTCTTCAAGATCCGGGTGTTCTCGGCGGCCAGTTCCATCGGCTTCGTCATGGGGTTCGCCATGTTCGGGGCGCTCACCTTCCTCCCCCTCTTCCTGCAGAACGTGAAGGGCGTGAGCCCCACCGCGTCGGGGCTGCGCATACTGCCGCTGATGCTGGGCATGCTCGGTGCCTCCGTCGTGTCGGGCCGTCTGGTCACCCGCTGGGGTCGCTACAAGATCTTCCCGATCGTGGGCACGGCCCTCATGACGCTCGGGGCCTATTTGATGTCGCTCATCGGCGAGCAGACCGGCGCCTGGGTCATGGCGGCCTACATGTTCGTGTTCGGGGTCGGACTCGGCCTGATCATGCAGGTGCTGGTCGTCGCCGTGCAGAACGCCGTCTCCTACCGGGACCTCGGGGTGGCCACCAGCAACGCCACCTTCTTCCGCATGCTCGGCGGCTGCTTCGGGACGGCGGTGTTCGGCGCCATCTACTCCAATGCCCTGCGGAGCAATCTGTCTCCCACCCTGGCCTCGCTCCACGGCGCCCGCTCGCACCTCAACCTGTCGACGCAGGATCCGACGGTCCTGGCCGCGCTGCACCACATCGCACCGGAGATCTACGACAAGGTCCTGGCCGCCATCACGGCGGCCGTGCAGACCGTGTTCCTGGCGGCCGTGCCCATCGCCTTCCTGGCCTTCCTGCTCAGCTGGCTGCTGCCCGAGCTCGAGCTGCGCAAGACGGTACAGACGGTCGACACCGGCGAGAGCGTCGGCATGCCCGGTCCGCGGACGTCCCTGCAGGAGATCCAGCTGGCGCTGGAGCGCTTCTCCAGCCGTGAGAACCGCAGCGAGCTGTACCAGACGCTGGCCCAGCGAGCCGGCGTCGATCTGCCCCCGCGTTCGTGCTGGCTGCTCTACCGCCTGGCCGACAGCCCAGCGTGCACCCTCGGGGACATCGCGGGCCGGTTGAAGGTCGACGCCCAGATCATCCAGCCCGGAGTGGAGGGTCTGATCGGTGCGGGGATGGTGGCCCGGGTGAGCCACGGTGACGAGTCCGACCTCGAGCTGACCCCGGCCGGTGAGCAGGCCATCGCCCGTCTGGCCGAGGCTCGGCGCAGCGGGTTGACCGAGCTGCTCGAAGGCTGGAACCCCCAGGAGCATCCCGAGGTCATCGACATGGTCAAGGACCTGGCCGCCGCGCTCCTCGCCGACGACGAGCGGCTGGTCGCCGACGCCGTTCCCCGTGATCGCCTGGCCGCCACCGGCGGAGGGGTCGGGCCGAAGACCTGAGCACCGCCGCGCCGGGCGACGGCCGGCGGCGCGGTCGGGTACCGCGCTCCGGTCAGTGGGACCATGGCGGGCGTGCAAGCCCCGAGGGCCACCATCGTCGTGTCGGCCGTGGCCCTGTGTGTCTGGTGTGGCTGGGCGAGCGGTGTCCACCACTCCACGGCGGCCGCCTTTGCCTCCTGGGGTGCCACGCTGGTCGCGGTGGCCGGCGTGGATGTCTTGCTTTGGCGGGGCCGGCGGCATCGCCGCTGGGCCCTTCGCGTCGCACCCGCCGGGCAGGACTGGCCGCGACCGGGTCGGGGCGGGGCCAGTCGCACGCTCCTGGGCGTGTGGCCCTGGTTGGCCGTCGTGCTCGTCCTGGTGGTCTGGGAGGTGCTCGGCATCGACACGGGCCCGCACGTGCCGCACCTGACCATCAGCGCACTGGCCCAGGCGTTCCGGCCCGTCAACGCCGCGCTGTGGTTGGTCTGGATACTGGTCGGCCTCGGCTACGGCGTGGCCCGGGCCAGGGCGCCGGTCCGGCCCCTCCCGGCCCAGCCGGCCCGTGACGCCGCGCCCGGGGCCGCGCCGGGCGCGGTGGCCTTGGTGGCACTCCATCCCGCACTCCATCCCGCGCTCCATCCGGCGCTGGTCCCGGCGCTGCTCCTCCCACAGAGCCGTACCGCCGGTGTGGCCTTCTGGGTGGGTGTCGTCGTCGTCTGCGTGCTCATCGATCTCGCGGCCAGGCGCACGCGGGGTCGTCTGGCCACGGCCGAGGAGTTCGTGCGACTGATCTCAGGGCCGTTGCCGGCCAACGCGCTCCTGATCGCGGCGTGGGCCTACGCCGGATGGCACCTCTTCGCCCACTGATCGTCGTTCAGCTCGGAGCACTGATCGTCGGGATCCGACGCTTCACGTGGTCGGGCAGTCGCACGTCCCGGAGATGTGGATCGAGTGGGCGTTGGGGCTCGACAGTCACTCGTCGGCACCGATGCCGTCATTCACGGCGCGGTTCGACACCGGGCCCGGTAGCGTCGCCCCGCGCGGGGGAGGAGTGGCCATGGCGACGTTCGTTCTCGTCCACGGGGCGATGCACGGAGGGTGGTGCTGGGGCGCGACCCGGCGGGCCCTGTCGGCGCGCGGGCATGATGTCCACACGCCGACGCTGGCCGGACAGGGCGACCGTCGCCGGGAACTGACGGCCGACGTCGGAGTCGAGACACATGTTCGGGATCTGGGCGACCTGCTGTGGTTCGAAGATCTCCACGATGTGCACCTCGTCCTGCACAGCTATGCGGGCATCCTGGCCGGGCCGCTGGCCGAACGCAGCGGAGAACGCCTGGCCTCGGTCGTCTATCTGGCCGCCTTCATCACCGGCCCGGGCCAGTCGCTGCTCGATGTCGAGCCACCCGATGTGGCGCAGCGCTACCGGGAACAGGTGGCCGAGCACGGCCAGGGTTGGTTCCTGCCGGCGACGCCGCAGTTCCTGGAGCAGTGGGGAGTGCGTGACGAAGGGCTACGCGCCTGGGCCGGGCCGCGCCTGACGGATTTCCCGTTCCGCTGCCAGGTGGAGCCCACGACGTTCGACCCGCAGCCCCTCGCCCGGACCCGCAAGGTCTTCGTCAACCACACCAGCCCGCCGCTGTCCAGCTTGACTCGGTTCTACGATGCGGCCGTGGCCGCCGGGTGGGAGACACACGAGGTCGCCGGCGGGCACGTCCTCATGCTCGAAGCCCCCGGGGAGACGGCCGCGCTGCTCGAAGCCATCGCGGCGGGGCCTCAGGGCGGCGGCTCAGTGGCGTGAGCACCGGGGCGGGCGTCGCCCGGCGTGGTCCCCGCCAGGAACCTCTGCAGCTCGGCCAGGCGGTTGCTGACAATGGCGTCGACGCCCGCCCGGGTGACGCGCGCCATGTGGCGGGGCTCGTCCACCGTCCACGTGGAGACCCGCAGCCCGATGGCCATCTCCCGCGTCTTCCCGCCGGGCCGGCCCGCAGGGGCGCCCACCCGGGACCTCGTCCGCGGGTCCGGTGGCCGATATGGCGACGCCCCCGGTTCATCCGACCGACACGGCGGTGCGCAGTCGGTCCTTGGCCGCCTCGTCGACGCCGAGGGCGTCCAGGCCGAGCAGGGCGGCCCCGAGCACCGGTGGGGCCGTGAGGTACCGCAGGACGGCCCTCGGAACGACGGCGTGGATGCCCTCGGCGACCCGCGCGTGGAATCCGTCATCGCCGGTCTTGAAGACCCCGCCGCCCAGGACCACCTCGACCGACTGGTCCGTCACGCCGAGGCGCGCTGCGGCGGCGACCACCAGAGCCACCACCTCGTCGGCCAGGATGTCCGCCGCCTGGCGCGCCGGGGCATCCCCTTGCGACGCGGCCTCGAGGAGCACCGGCGCCAGGTCGAAGAGACGACCGTAGGCAAGGTCGCCCGTGTAGACGGCGGTCAGCACGGCCTCCGCGTCGGGGAGGTCGAAGTGCGCCGGGACCCGCGAGCTCAGCAGGGTGGGCGACCCGCGGCCGTCCGTGGCACGGAGCGCGAGGCCCAGGGCGCGGACGCCCAGCCACGCGCCACCCGGGGCGAAGTCCCCCGAGAGCTCGGCCAGTGACGGGAAGCGCACCGGGGTCCCGTCGGGACCCACCCCGGCGCAGTTCAAGCCCGACCCGCAGACCACACCGATGCCCCAGCGGGACGATGTCCCCGCCCGCGAGACGGCGAAGGTGTCATTGCGCAGGAGGTCCGACCCGGTCCAGCCGCGGTGCGCGATGGCCGGGGCCAACCGCTCCTCGTCGATCGGGAGGTCGATCCCGGCCAGGCAGTACACGCCGAGCTCGCACACGGGCGCGGGCGGGTCGTCGATTCCCGCGTCAGCGAGGGCGGCGGCGACGGCCGCACCCACGGCGTCCATGGCGGCCTCGAGCCCGACCATCTGGTGGTTGCTCGGACCGGTCCGGGCTCGACCGAGAACATCCCCGCGCCGGGTGACGAGCAGGGCGTCGGTCTTCGAGGCGCCGCCGTCGAGGGCGAGGAGGGCAGGGGGGTCGGTCGATGGCGCCGTCGCCCCGGTCGGCACGAGGTGGTCGGGCACGGTCGGATAGTACGTTGACCGACGTGGGGATCAAAGTGGCGGTGGTGGGCGGGGGCAGCACCTACACGCCGGAGTTGGTGGACGGGCTGTGCGACCACGAGGATCGCTTGGCCGTGGACGACCTCGTGCTCCTCGATCCCAGTGAGGAGCGGCGGGAGGCGGTCGGCGGCCTCTCCGAGCGGATCTTGCGCACCCGGGGGTGGCGTGGCACCTTCGGCGCCACGGCTGACCCCGACGAGGCCCTCGAAGGGGCGGACTTCGTGGTGGTGCAACTGCGCATCGGCGGTCAGGCGGCGCGTCATCTCGACGAGACCATTCCGGTCGGGTACGGCTGCCTCGGTCAGGAGACGACCGGGGCGGGCGGGTTGGCCAAGGCGCTTCGCACGGTGCCCACCGTGCTCGATTTGGCCGAGGCAACGGCCAAACGGGCCAACCCCGGCGCCTGGTTCGTGGACTTCACCAACCCGGTCGGGATCGTGACGCAGGCCCTGCTCGACGAGGGCCACCGGGCGGTCGGCCTGTGCAACGTGGCGATCTGGGCCCAGCGGCGCATCGGTCACTACCTGGGCGTCGACCCCGACGTCGTCGAGATCGAGCACGTCGGGCTGAACCACCTGACGTGGATCCGCTCGGCGCGACTGCCCGGCGACACGCAGGATCGCCTCCCCGGGCTCTTCGAGCGGTACGGTCCGGAGCTCGAGCTCGAGAGCGGGGTTCCCCTCGCCGCGCTCCGGCTGCTCGGGGCCCTGCCCTCGTATTACCTGCACTACTACTACCAGCACGATGCCGAAGTGGCCCGGCAGTCGTCGCCCGGCCACCGTTCACGGGCCGACGTGGTGGCCGAGCTCGAGGAGGAGCTCCTCGCGGCCTACCGCGATCCGGAGCTGGTGACCAAGCCGGACGCCCTGGCCTACCGGGGCGGCGCGTTCTACTCCCTGGCCGCCGTACGCCTGATGGCGTCGCTCCACGCCGACACCGGGGATATCCAGGTGGTCGACATGCGGAACGACGGTGCCATTGCGGGACTGCCCGACCATGCCGTGGTCGAGGTCCCGGCCGTCGTCGACGCCACGGGCGCGCACCCGCTGCCCCAGCGACCGCTCCCCCCCGAGATGCTGGGACTGGTCCAACACGCCAAGGCCTATGAGCACCTGGCGGTGGACGCGGCGCGCTCGGGTAGCCGTGAACATGTCGTGCGGGCGCTGATGGCCAACCCCCTGGTCGGGCAGTACCCGCTGGCCGCGGAACTGGCCGACGCGCTGCTGGCGGCGAACCGGGACCATCTGCCGCGGTTCTCCGCGCATTGACGGAGGGCTACCCGTTGGCGTTGTCGGTCGGCGCGGTGGTGGAGGCAGCAGACGTCGTCGTCGTGGTGGTCCTGACCGTGGTCGACGTCACCTTCGATGTGGCCGGAGATCGGGTCGGTGCCTTGGTCGTGGTGGTCCTGGCGGCGGTGGTCGACGTGCGCGACGTGGTCGACGTGGTCGACGTGGTCGAGGTGGTCGGTGACGACGTCTCGCCCTTTTCGGTGGCCTCGCTCGCGGTGGCGGTGGCGGAGAGATTGGTGCAGCTGCGGGCGGCGGTCCAGCTGTCCAGGGCGGTCGCCTCGGTGGCCCCGGTGAGTGGCTGGGGCAGCCCGTCGACCTCGGTGGCCGGCCGGAAGGTGACGCCGGTGATGTGCCGTCCCACCACGGTGACCAGCAGGGCGCCACTGTCGGTCTCGGGCGCTTCGTCGTCGTAGAAGGCCAGGTTCCCCAGTCCGTAGTCGACGTACGCGTCGCCCAGGTAGCCGCCGCCCAGCAGCACGTGCGCACCGGTGCCGACCACGATGTCGGCACCGGCTTTGACCAGTTGCTGCGCCAGTGGTTCCTGTTGGGAGTTGGGGCAGGCCACCGTCTCGGTACCCCAGTGGAGGTACACGACGACCGTGTCCGAGTTGCGCCGAGCCGCCTGGACGGCCTGCACCAGCTCGGTCGGATCGATCGCGGAGGCGACGCCTGGCTGTGTGGAGGTCGCCGTCCACGTCGTGACCAGGTTGGGTGCGATGATCTGGGTGGCCGAGAAGATGGCGATGCGTTGGCCGTTGATGGTGGCACGGTAGGGAGCGAACGCGTGCGCCGCGTCGTCGCCGATGCCGATGAGGGGGTACTTGGTCTGTGCCGCGATCGACAGCGCCTGGCTCAGGCCCTCCTGGCCGCAGTCCAACGCGTGGTCGTTTCCGTTCGCGGCCACGGTCACGGTGGCATGCTGCAGCGCCGTGATGGCCGTCGGTGGGGCGTAGAAGATGTAGGGCTTGGGCTGCGGCTCGGGGCACGACCCGTCGGTGAGCGCCGACTCGAGATTGACCATGCTCAATTGCGATCCGGCGAAGAGGGTCTGGAAGGTGGTGCCCAGGGCGGTGGACGGATCGTCCGTCAGCGACTGGCCGACGTCCCCCTCGAAGTGCACGTCGCCTCCGAAGGCGAGGGTGACGGGCTTGCCGGATCCTCGCCAATCCGGATCGAGGGGGGAGTGCGCCGGGAATGACTGGCGGGCCAGGTGGTCCCGGGCGGACGTCCCGCGGGCGGCCGGCTTGCCCCCGCCGGTGAAGAACACCAGATAGATCAGCAGCAGGAGGACCAGTGCCCCGGCTACTGCGACCTGACGACGCCGTTGGCGCACCCTGCGGGAGACCACGTCGGCACTATGACACAGGACCTTCGGTACGAGCAGGGCAGCGGGGCCGGAACCCTTCCCGTCGCGCCCAAGCCGGCGTCAGGTCCCGACGGCGCCGTCCCAACGGTCGGTCAGCTCGTTCACCAGTCCCTTGCAGCCGGCCGCGATCATGGCGAGGCAATCGTCGAAATCGGCGTCGTCGCCGTAGTACGGATCGGGCACGTCGGCCGCCGCGCCGGCAGCCGGGTCGAAGGAGCGGAGGAGACGGAGCCGACCGGGGTCGGCACCCAGACTGCGGAGGGTCTGCTGGTGGCGACGGTCCAGGGCGACGATGAGGTCGTAACGCCCCAACCGGGCCGCCGCGATCTGGTGGGCCAGGTGGGGATGGCTCGGGTAGCCGCCGCGGGTCAGCGCGGCGGCGGCGCGGGGGTCCATGGGCTCGCCTTCGTGCCAGGGGCCGGTTCCCGCACTCGTCACCGCCACACGAGCGGCCAGGGTGGAGCCGTCGGCCAGCTCCATGGCATCGGCCAGGGTCCGGGTGACCACCTCGGCCATGGGCGACCGGCAGATGTTGCCGCTGCACACGAAGAGCAGCTGCGAGGGAGGGGAGAGGTCGGCCGGCAGCCGGCTCACCCCGCATATTCGTCGCGTAGGCTCTTCTTGACGATCTTCCCGGTGCCGGCGCGCGGCCAGTCGCTGCGCACCTCGAGTTGTTCGGGGATCTTCTGCGTCATCAGGCCGGCGTCGCGACAGAAGGTGACCACCTCGGCCAGGTCGAGCCCAGCGACGCCGTCGGCCAGTTGGACCACGGCGCAGACGCGCTCGCCCCGTCGCGCGTCGGGAAGGCCGATGACCGCGACCTCGATCACCTTGGGATGGGTGTAGAGCAGGTCTTCGATCTCCTTGGCGCTGATGTTCTCCCCTTTCCGCACGATGACGTCCTTGAGGCGACCCGTCAGGGTGAGGTGGCCATCCGCTCTGAGCCGGCCCAGATCGCCGGTGCGGAAGTAGCCGTCGTCGTCGAAGGCCTCGGCCGTGAGGACCGGATCGGTGTAGCCGTGGAAGACCATGGGGCCGCGCACGCGCACCTCGCCCTCGGTGCCGGGCCCCGCCACCCGACCGTCGAGGGTGACGATGCGCACGTCGGCGCCCTCGACGGGCTTGCCGTCGGTGTTGGCCAGTTGCTCATCGGTGTCGGTGGGCGAGCCGTTGGAGATCATGGGGACCTCGGTCATGCCGTAGCCATGGACCACGCCCCGACCGCCGATCTCGTCGCGCACCTCGTAGTGGATCTCGGGGGGCTTGGCCGCCCCGCCTCCCGACATGAGGCGCAGCGTCGGCAGGATGGGATCGTCCGGAGCCTTGCGCTGCTCGGCCAGATAGGCGACGTAGAAGGCGGTGCTGCCGCCGACCATGGTGGCCCCGTGGCGGCGGAAGAGGGGGAGGACGTCGGGCACGGAGAAGGCCTCGACCAAAATGGCCGGGAAACCGAAGGTGAGCATGGTCACCAGATAGTCCGGCCCGGCGATGTGGGCGAAGGGGAAAGCGATCGTGCCGACGTCCTCCGGGTTCATCTGCAGGGCCCGGGCCAGGCCCCACCCTCCGGCCATGAGGGTCTGGTCCGTGTGCTGCACGCCCTTGGGGTCGGCGGTCGACCCCGAGGTGTAGTAGATCCAGCGGATGGGTGCCGCATCGGGCGGCCGGCCGACCGGAGGCGGTGGCAGCGCCGACGGATCGCCCTCGGGCAGCCCGTCGTCGACCGAGACGAGGTGCGGCGGCTCCGGCACACCCTCCAACGCTCGCCGGGCCAGGGCGGGGTAGTCGGTGCCCCGCCACTCGGACGGGATGAAGAAGAACGACGCGGCCGTCTGCCGCAGGGCGAAGCCGACCTCGCGCTCTCGGTACAGATGGATGATGGGGTTCTGGACGGCCCCCAGGCGGGACAGGGCGAGCGAGAGCACGACGGTGTCGATCCTGGTCGGGAGTTGCCACGAGACGACCGACTCGGTGCCCACCCCCAATGGCACGAGGCCCGCCGCCACCCGGCTGGCCCGGTCCCGGAAGGCCCCGAACGTGAGGATCTCGCCGTCGGGCCCGATGAGCATCGGGTGGTCCGGCGAAGCCTCGGCCCGCCGTTCGACCAGCTCCCACATGGTCCGTGCTCCGGTGAGTACCTCGCTGGTGCCCATGGCTCTCCTTTCCGGACCCCTCTCATAGCAGGTGCCGGGCGGCGCCGGGCGCGGCAGGGCACAATGGCCCCCGTGCGTGGAAAGCCCGACACCCCATCGGACCACGAGCCGCCGCCGGCGAGACGGAGCAGCGCCCGGCTGGTCGTGCTGGGCGTGGCCGCCGTCCTGTTGGTCTGGTTCGCCGCGGCCAATCTGCGCACCGTCACCATCGACTTCTGGGTCCGCCAGTCGCGGGCGCCGCTCATCGCGGTGATCGTGATCGCCGGGCTCCTGGGTGCCCTGATCACGACCTTGGCCCACCGCTTCAAGTCCCGTCGTGGCTGAATTTGGACTGAGGATCCGGCGAGCCGGCCCCGGGCCACCAACGCCCTGCTCAGAGCACAATTCGACGGTGGTGTTACAACCTGGCCCACCGCGCGCTCCCGCCTGGCGACCAGCCGTAAGCTGCGGGGCAGTGATCAGGGCTAGGCACGAAACGCCACCGTGCGACGTGGACGTTGTTCTCGACCAACAGGCGTGCAAACATAGGTACCGCATGGTCGGTAGAGGAGGACCAAGTCAGTGAGGCGCCACCGAGCGGGGGGAGAGTGCAGTGCCGCTCTCTGAGCACGAGCAACGCATTTTGGCGGAGTTGGAAGAATCCCTGGTCCGGCAGGACCCAGAGTTTGCCGAGCGTGTCCGCTCCGAGTCGGTGTACCGCCACGCCGGTCGTTATTGCAAGTGGGCCGCCGCCGCCTTCATCCTCGGCGTGGCCATCCTCATCGGCTTCTACAGCGTGTCGGTGATCCTGGGCTTCATCGGCGTGGTGATCATGTTCGCCTCCGCCGTCGTGTTCGAGCGCAACCTTCGTCGCATGGGCCGGGCCGGCTGGCACGATCTGACCCGGACCAGAGATGGCGAGCAGTCGAAGGCTTCGGCCGCATCGAGCGGGATCGAGGGCGCGATGACCGAAGCCCGCGATTGGTTCCGGGCTCGCTTCCACCGGCGCGAGAACTGAACCCGGCGCGGGACGCCGTCCCGCCGCCCCGATTCCCGTCATCGTGACCGGGCTGGCTCTGGCCGTCGACATCGGCGGCACCAAAATGGCGGTCGGGTTGGTCGATCGGCTGGGTCATCTCCACCACCGGACGCAGGTCCCAACCACCCGCCGGACGGAACGTGACGTGGGTGCGGCCGAGGTCCTCTGGCGCCGACTGGCCGAGGTGGTCAGCGGCGTCCAGTCCGACGCCGGACCGGGCGATCGACCGGTGGTGTGCGGCGTGGGGTGCGGGGGGCCCATGAGTCCCGGCGGGGAGGCCGTGTCCCCGCTCAACATCGAGGCCTGGCGCAGCTTCCCCTTGCGGAGCCGCCTGCACGAGCTGACCGGGTTGGCGACGTTTGTCGACAACGATGCCAAGGCCCTGGCCCTGGGTGAAGGTTGGCGCGGAGCCGCCATCGGCCAGCCCGACTACCTCGCCATGGTGGTCTCGACCGGCGTGGGCGGCGGCGTGGTGCTCGACGGCCGGCTCCTGCAGGGTCGGCTGGGCAATGCGGGACACGTCGGCCATGTGGTGGTCGTGCCCGACGGCCGGGTGTGCGCGTGTGGCGGTCAAGGGTGCCTCGAGGCCGAGGCATCGGGAACGGCCGTGGCGGCGATGACGGGACGGCCGGCCGAGGTGGCCCCGCTCCATGTGGTGGAACGGACGGGCACCCTGGTCGGGCGCGCCGTCGCCTCGGTGGCCAACCTGCTCGACCTCCCGCTGGCCGTGGTGAGCGGATCCGTTGCGCTCGGCTTTGGTCAGCCGTTCTTCGACGCGGCACAGCGCGAGGTGGATCATCGGTGCGGACTCGAATTCGCCCGAGGGACCCGGGTCGTTCCCGGTGGGTTGGGGGACGAGGGCCCGTTGGTCGGGGCCGCCCGGGTGGGCTGGCTGGGGCTGGGGCCGCAACCGGGCGATGCCTGAGGTGAAGGCCGACGGCGCCGTGCGTGGGAGCCCGGCCGAGTCGCCGGGGTGGAGTGGCGGGGTCCGCGTGTTCCTGGCCGCCGTGCTTCCCCGTCCTTGGTTGTGGTGGTCGGGACTCTCCGCCGTGGCCCGGTTGTCCCGCCGCGGCTGGTGGCACCACCCGCCCTTCCTGCCGCTACCGGGCGAGGCCTACTGGCACTTCCGCCTGGTCACCGCATTCGGGCGGTCGGGTGCGTCGACGGATCTGACGAAGCGGGACGTGGTGGGCTACCTCCAATGGTGTCGGAGGGCGCACCCGCGGCGCGGGTAGCCTCTGCGGTGTTATGGAGCGGGTGCTCCTCCTCAATGCGACCTATGAGCCGCTGGCCCTCGTCTCTGATCGTCGTGCCGTCGTACTGGTCCTGGCGAGCCGAGCCGAGCCCGTGGCGTTCCGCGAGGACTGTGCGGTCTTTCATTCGGCCACCCTCCAGGTGGACGTGCCCTCCATCGTGCGGCTGACCCACATGGTGCGCATCCCGCGCTGGGCCCGGACGCCGCCGGTGACCCGGCGTTCGGTGCTGCGCCGCGACGGTGGGCTGTGCGTCTTCTGCTCGGCGCCGGCCGACACCATCGACCACGTGATCCCGCGGAGCAGGGGCGGTACCCACGACTGGTTCAACGTGGTTGCCGCCTGCAAGCGGGACAACCTGACCAAGGCCGATCTCCTCCTGTCCGAACTGGGGTGGACGCTCCGGGTGAAGCCGGCGCCGCCCGACGGCTACCTGTGGCGCCTGCGGCATCTGTCGGACATGGACCCCCTGTGGGAGCCCTACCTGGCCACTGCATCCTGATCGCCCTTGACGGCGCCCTGGAGCTCCCTCGCCGACGTCGAGCAGTTCAGGCGCCAGTCGCAACGCTCGGTGGCCGTCCGCCGAGTCGACCATCCGACCCTGGTCCTGGGCAGCACCCAGACCGAGGAGGTGCTGAGCCGGCCGGCGTTGCGCACCTGGCCGGGGGAAGTGGTGCGACGGCGTGGCGGTGGCGGGGCCGTGCTGCTGCTGGCGGGCGACCACCTCTGGCTCGACGCCTGGATCCCTCGGGAGGATCGCCTCTGGGACGTCGACGCGTCCGAGGCGGCGACCTGGGTGGGCGAATGGTGGCGGCACGCCCTCGGCGTCATCGGCATCGTCGGGTGCGACGTGCACCGTGGCCGGGCGCTCCCGGGCCACCACGACCTGGTGTGTTTCTCCGGCCGGGGCCCGGGCGAGGTCTTCCACCGCGCCGCCAAGGTCGTGGGGGTGTCCCAGTGGCGCAGCCGGGAGGGTGCGCTCTTTCACACCTGCGCCTACACCCATTGGGATGCCGCGCCGTTGGTGGACCTGCTCGACCTGGACGAGCCGACCCGGGTCGAGTGGTGCCGCCAGCTTGGCGGCTCGGCCATCGGTGTCGAGGACCTGATCTCCTCCGGGACGGCCGTGGCCGCCCTCACGGAGGTCCTCCTGGCCAGCTTTCCGGACTGGGGATGACCACGGGCTGCTGCGCACTGCCCCCGCGCCGTTGGTTCGTGCCGTGCCAGCATCGGCGGCAGGAGTGGGACACATCGACGACGAGGTGGTGGAGATGAGCAATGCGGCGCCGGGCCCTACGGGGGACGAGGGTGGGCGGCGCGTCGCCCTGGTCACGGGGGCCAGCCGGGGCATCGGGAGGTGCGGCGCGCTGGCCCTGGCTCGCCGGGGCTTCGATCTCGTCATCACGGCGCGCACGGTGCGCGAGGGGGAAGGGCGTGCACAACCTTCGAGCTCGCGCCAGCCGGAGCGTCCGGTCGCCATCGCCGGGAGCCTCGAGACCACGGCGGCCGAGATCGAGGCTCTGGGTCGGTCCTGCATGGTGATCCCGATGGACATCATGGACCGTCAGGCCGTCCACCGCGTGGCCGAGGAAGCCTTAGGGGCATGGGGTCGGGTCGACGTGCTGTTCAACAACGCCATCTATCAGGGCCCCGGCACCATGGACCGGATCCTCGACCTGCCCATCGAGCTGGCCGAGCGTTGCCTGGTGGGCGATTACCTGCATCCGCTGCTGCTCGTCCAGCTGTTGCTGCCCCAGATGCTCGAGCGCGGCCAGGGGCGTCTGGTCAACATGCTGTCGGAGGCGGCGTTCACCACGCCGCCCGCTCCGGCCGGGTCCGGCGGATGGGGTGTCGCCTACGCCGCGGCCAAGGCGGCCTTCCACCGCGTGACCGACATGTGCCACGTCGAGTTCTTTGCCGACGGCGTGTGGTCCTTCAGCGTCGCTCCCGGCTTGACCCTGACCGAGTCCATGCGGGCATCGGGCATGGACCTGGTGCTGATCGGCGCCGGGCACGCACCCGCTCCCCCCGAGGTGGCCGGCGAGGTGGCCGGTTGGCTGGGGGCGGAACCCGGGGCCGAGCGATTCGCCGGGAAGATGGTGTCGTCCCGCTCGTTGTGCAAGGAGCTGGGGCTCGTCGCCGGGTGGCCACCGGTCGACCCGGGCCGCGAGCCACGCTGACGGTACCGCCCCCCGGGACGTAATCGTCGGCGCCCGCTGCCGCCGCCGCCTCTGGTCCCTTCCCGCGGCGCGAGACCCTGCGGAGTCGCCACAGCTCGCCCGTCCTGGCCTGGCGCGCACCTCGGGACCGACCCGAACCGCTGGCGCCCGCGGCGGCGGGTGGTGGTCGCGTCCGCGTCGGGCGGTCGACACCGCAGACGGCATCCCGTCGCGGGACGGTCACGGGGGACAGGGGGAGCCGGGGGGTTGAGTGTTGTTGACCTG
>JBKQIP010000175.1:0-3325 GCA_052148295.1 Acidimicrobiales bacterium | reverse complement strand
TCGTGCTGGTGTGACACATCGTGGGGGGGGGGGGCCCCGGCGCCCGCTGGGGGGGGCGCGGCCGCCCGTGCTCCGGCCGCCCCGCGGCGCCGCGGGTCGGCACCCACGACCGGTCCGGGCGCTGGCGGGGGCACGCGGCGAGGTCTTTCAGGGCGCTGACCGGCGATTGCCGCGCCGGTGAGACACCGTCATGGCAAGCTCGAGGCATGGGTCATTGGGTGACCGGAGAGCTGCTGGGATTCGACTTCGAGACCACGGGTGTCGACCGGTTCTACGACGTCCCGGTGTCGTACGCGCTGGTCACCGTCGTGGCGGGCCAGGTGATCTCGAGCCGATCGGGCCTGGTCGATCCCGGGCGGGAGATCCCCTCGGGAGCCACCGAGGTCCACGGGATATCCACGGTGCGGGCCCGATCCGAGGGTATGCCGCTGCAGGAGGCGGTGGCCATGGTGACCGACGTGGTCGTCTCGGCCAGCCGGCGGGGCGTCCCGTTGGTGGGCATGAAGCTCGACTACGACCTGACCATCCTGGACACCCAGCTGAGCCGACTGACGAGGGGGGGCGCCGGTCTGGCCGGGCGCGGCGGTCTGGCCGGGCGCGGCTGGGCCGGGCCGGTACTCGACGCGGTGGTGCTCGATCGTCATCTCGATCGCGGCCGAAAGGGCAGCCGCACCTTGGCCGCCCTGTGCGGGCACTATGGCGTCGTGATGGAGAACGCGCACGATGCCTTGGCCGACGCCGTCGCGTCGGTCGAGGTCCTCCTGGCCCTGGCCGCATGCTTCAAGGAACTCCGAGACGCCGACCCGGGAGCCCTGCACGATGCACAGATCGGATGGCACCGGGAATGGGCGGAGAGCTATGACCGGTGGCGTTCCGGTCAGGGCATGGCGCCGATCGACCCCCGGGACTACATCTGGCCGGTGGCCCCAACAGCAGGAGCGGGGCTCAGGCCTTGAGGAGGTCCCAGACCATGTCGACGCCTTCCTCCTCGGCCAGCACCACCTTGGCCGGATGTTGCTTGTCGATGTGCCCGATGAGCCCGTTGTAGACGGAGTATCCGACCAGTTCCTGCAGGCGGCGCGGGAACTGCTTCACCAGCTTCGGCGGTATGCCCAACTGCTGGTTCTCCTGCTGGCGGATGTAACCGGCGCAGTAGTTCATGGCGATACCCACCCGCCGTGTGTCGGTTCGGTTGGCCCCACCGCCGTGCCAGAGGCTCCCCACCCACACCAGGACGCTCCCCCTGGGCATCTCGGCGGCGATGGTGTCGTAGGGCTCCAACGGATTGGGCGCCTCGTCTCGCAAATGGCTCCCCGGGATGATCCGCGTGGCGCCGTTCTCCTCGGTGAAATCCGTGATGGCCCACATGGTGTTGCAGATGATCGGGACGTGCGGACGCGTGAGCGGGATGACTTGGTCGTCGGCATGTATCGGCTGTGCCTGTTCGCCCGGCCCGATCGCGATGGAGGACAGCGAGGAGATGAGAGCACCGGGGTCCAATACCCCTTCGACCACGGGCAGGACGTGGGGGTGCACCGGGATCTTCTCGAACGTCTTTCCATGGACGAGGAGGTTGTAGACCCGCGTGGTCCGGATCCCTTCGAAGAGGTTTTCCGCCGGCCGGATGCCGAGATCCCGTTCGAGCCCGAGCAGTGCCTCGTCGATCTCCTCGACCAGCTCGGGCTCAATGGCATCGGGGAGGACGGTGTAGCCGTCCTCCGCTATCCGGCGCAGGTGCCCGTCGAGATCGGGCACGGGACTGGTGCTGCTGGTGGCGGTGGTGTTGGCGGCAGCACTCACGGCTCATCATGGTAGGTACTTCGCCCAGCCGGCGCTCGGCTCGGGAGGGCCTGTCGTCGAGGAGGTTCGAGGACTCGCTGCCGGCGCGCCGGGCTGTCGCCCGAAATCCCTGGTGGGCAGGCCAGATCCCGAATCTTGCGGTGCTAGGGTCACTCCCCACGGGCCGTTAGCGCAGCTGGTAGCGCACTCGCATGACGCTCTCGCTCCGATTGCACGTACGTTTACGCTGACTTCCGGCAAATCCCTGGTCAATTGGCATTTTGCCGTTGTCAATGCTTCTGAGCAGGGTTCCAAAAATGAGTGCCGTTACTTACTGCGTTACTTACTGGTGCTAACTGCACCTGCACAGTTGCAAGCACTCACGGAAAAGGGGCACTTCGCGTTGAACTGGGGAGTGTCACGTATGGAGCGTTTGGCTAACCAAATCTCACCGGGATCTGGTGGCGCCCCGGGACCGCGATAGTTGCTGCGCCTCAAACGCGGGCACCCGGGGGCACCCCTAGCACGTCGGCCGTTCGGATTTTGCGGGCACTTGCGGTGTCGTAAGTGCCGGTCCGCAAGCCGATCGTTGATCGGTCATCGAGTGCCTCAGTGATTCCGCCGCTTACCGCTTCCCACATCGCGTGCTCATGCCACGCGTTCCACTTGGGAATCATAGAGTTCGGGGACAAATCGCGGATTGCCTTGCAGGGAGACATCCCGCCACCAACCCGCAGCTATTCGAGGAATGAACTCAAAGATCCTCGAATCCAAAGCCTCGATACGCCACTGGCTCATTCCGCCCGCAGCACTACAGCCGTGGGCGTCCGGGCCGCCATCTGTCCTGGCACGGCGGCCACCAGGTTGGCCAAGACAAGTGCCCCGAACGCCACGAGGACGATCTCCATGGCCGGCACCGTGGCAGCGGGACGGCGTAAATGTCACGGGCGAACAAGTCCCAGAGCCATCGCCCGAGGGCGATCCCGCCCGGCACGCCCACGATGATCCCGACCATGGCGGCTACCGACGCCTGCCAGGCGACGGCCGCCGCCAGTTGACGCCTGGTGAACCCGAGGGTCTTGAGCAACGCAATTTCGCGTCGTCGCCGACGGACCGAAGCGCCGAGAGTGAGCCCGAGGGCGACGACCGCACCGACAGCAAGGCCCGCAGCCAGGATCCCAGGGCTGGCCCCGGTCGACTGGTAGTTCACGATCTCGGCGGGACGCTGGACCCCGAGAACGACGAAACTGTCGCCGTATGACTGGGGATCTTTCGCCACCGCCTTGTCGGCGGCCTCAGCGATCCGACGCAACGAGGAGAGTGCGGCCGTAGGCGTGACGCCTCTTCGGGTCCTGATCACATCGATCGCCGGGCCATTGAGGTTGGGGTCGGCGTTGACGAGCGCCCGGGCGAAGGCGGGGGCAAACAGGGCGTCGGACAACAGTGCCCCGGTGCCCATCTGGCTCATTTTCACGATCTTCGTCGACATCTTTCGGCGACACGACACGAAGGGTTGGCTGAAAGCATTCTGGGTCGTGCTCGTGAT
>JBKQIP010000174.1:0-82829 GCA_052148295.1 Acidimicrobiales bacterium | reverse complement strand
GCTTCGTGGACTGGAAGCCGGCCGCCATCCCCGGTGCGCTCATCTACGGCTATTCGACCTCCATCATCACCAACCTGATGTTCGGGCACGTCTCGGTGGCGCTGATGGTGATCCCGCCCCTTCTCTTCGCCGCGTTGCACGACGCGCTGGTCACCCAGAAGCACTCACCGTGGCACGACGGGCTGGTCCTCTGTGCGCTGGCCGTCGTCCAGTTCGCCATCGCGCCGGAGACCCTGGTGATGTGCGGGCTCCTGGCGGCGATCGCCATCGTGGCGGCCGCCGCCGTGGGATGGCGACACGTGGCAGGGCGCGCCCGCCATGCCGCCCTGGCCCTCGTCATCGGTGCCGTCCCCACCCTGGTCCTCCTGGCCTATCCCCTCTGGTTGGGGCTGTCCGGACCGCAGTCCATCAACGGCGCCCTCTACCCCGCCGCCCCCACGTCGGGTGCCGCGCTCAACCAGTTCTTCTCGGCTGGTGCCTACCACGCCCTGCCGGGCCCGCTCGAGCGCTTCGCCGGCTACATGGGGCACGCCGGACCACCACCGAACTTTCTCGGTTGGGGCGTGGGCGTCGTGGCCCTGGCGTCGCTCGTGGCGGCCTGGCGTCGCCCGCTGGCCTGGCTCCTGGTGCTGCTGGCTGCCGCGTGCGCCTGGCTCTCGTTCGGGACCATGTGGCTTGGTGCGCCGACGGCACTGACGCACCTTTGGCTTCCCTGGCGGATCCTCCAACACGTCCGCGCGGTCAACCAGATCAGCCCGGCCCAACTCTCGCCCTTCCTGGTGCTGTTCCTGGCCTGCCTGATCGGGCTCGGTCTCGATGCGGCGCACGGGGCCTGGGTCCGGTCGACGCCCTCGAGCCGGACGCTCACACGTGTCGCCGGGGCGGGCGGGATCGCGCTCGTCAGCCTGGTGGTGCTTGCCCCGGTGTGGCTGACCTATGACGTGCCCTTGGTGGTCACCCCGTTGGCCATCCCGGCCTGGATGTCGCAGGCGGCGCCCCGGCTGGGGGAGCACACGGTGGTGTTGACCGTCCCCTTCGCCATCGAGGGCGACATGGTCCCCATGCTCTGGCAGGCGGAGGACGCCATGCATTTCCGGCTGGCCGGAGCGGCCCTGTACACGCCCGAGGCGCACGGCCTCCAGGTCCCGTTACGGACACAGGGTGCCGCTCGTCAGGTCCTCACCAACCTGAGCGAGGTCGGAAAGGTCGAGCCCTCGAGCCGCCGCGACATCGACGCCGTGCGGGCCGCACTGGGGAAATGGCACACCAACCTGGTCGTCATCACCGGTCCGAGCCAGGACCCGGTCTACGCGTCAGGATTCTTCGCCGCGGTGCTCGGAGCTCCGCCCACCATGGTCGATGGGGCGTGGGTGTGGCAGGTGCCCACGCAGCTCCCTGCGCCGAGGCCCATCGCCAACGGGACATTGGCCCGCTGCCGTGCCGCCGCGGCGGGCACGTCGGCCCGCCTCCGACCGCTGACCATGGCCCACTGCGTGCTGGCAGGACCGTCCGCCACCTGAAATCTTGAACCCAAGGGTTCGGCGCCGCCGCGCCGTTCGAGCCCTCTCCTTCCCGCGCACCCTGGGACAGCGTCCCGTCATGCCGTCTCGGTCGGGCCGTGGTCGTCAATGCCGGTCACGTCAAGGGGTCGCACCCGGGCCGGACGTGGTCGTCGTGGTGGTGCTCACGCTCATTTGGGCATTGGCGATCCACAGTGACACGTTGTTCGCGGTGAGCGACGCGTCGGGGATGTAGGACACTGCTCCGACGATCACATTGGCCAGCGTGTGAGCGGCGGGCAGCCCGGTCGGACCGTAGAAGATGTCCGAAGGCTGTCCCGGGGCGATCACACTCGGAGCGTTGTTGACGCCGCTGATGGCGAAGCCCAGCGTCTTGAGGGCGGAAGCGGTGTTCGTGGCCAGTTGCCCGGATCCCGAGGCATTGAGCACCTGCACCGTCACGGCGGTGTTGGGGGGGAGGGGAGCGGTCGTCGTCGTCGTGGTCGGCTTGGGCAACACGGTCGTCGTGGTGCGACGCACCCGTGCCTTCGTCTGCTGCGAGCTCGTGCCACCACCGCTCGGCTCCACGGCGAGGGCCACCAGGACCCCGGCGACCACGACGGCACCCACCAGGCCAGCCAGCTTCCACCGGCGCCGATCAGGGCCACTTGCGGGGGGCTCGTAGGGACCCACGCTGCCCCCGGATTCGAAGAAGGCCCTGGCGCGCTCTTCGGGGGTCTGCACCCGTTCATGTGGCGTTGGGCTCTCACCAGGCAATGCGTTCTCCGTTTCCTCGATCTTCCCGATGCTGATTATCATCTGCGGCCGTTCAAACCGACGTGACACGAGCTGTGCAATGGACCGGTGGCGTCGCCTCGCACGTCGCGGTCGCCCGGCCACATGGCGCGGTGTCCGGTGCGGCGCGAGGCACGCCGTTGGCGTCGGCGATGGTCCGTGCGCGACGGTACCGCACGCAGCGCCGCGGGGGGCCGATGGCCAGGCCCGTCGACGATCGTGGTCGACCGTCTGACCGACGTCCGGACCTGGTGCGGGGCGGCCGAATCCGGCTCGGACACCGAGATCAAGGCTGGACGCGCACCGGGATGAGACGGTGCGCCCGAGCCCACATCGACCGGGCCCGCACCGGCTCACCGTCCAGCTCGTACTCGGGAAAGCGAGCGTGCCATTCCTCGAGCGCGGCACGGGCTTCGATGCGGGCCAGGTTGGCGCCCAGGCAGAAGTGCACGCCGTGGCTGAAGGCAAGATGTCGCGAGAACTGCCGGGTGACGTCGAATCGCTCCGGGTCGGGGAACTCACGCTCATCGTGGTTGGCTGCGCCCCAGAGCAGCATGACCCGGGAGCCCGCCGGGATGGTCACGCCGTGGAGGGCGACTTCACGGGTCAGGGTCCTCGACAGCGCCTGGGTCGGTGACTCGACGCGATTGAGCTCCTCGACGGCGTTGGGCCACAGCGAGGGGTCGGCGAGCAGGCGCGCCCGCTGGACGGGGTCGCGGGCGAGGAGCGCGATGCCACTGCCGATCAGGCTCGAGGTGGTGTCGTTGCCGGCCAGAATGAGCAGGAGGCAGAAGCCGAGGAGCTCGTCGTCACTGAGCCTCTGCCCGTCGACCTCGGCGTCGAGCAAGGCCGTCATGAGGTCACCAGCGGGGGCGCGGCGCCGCTCGGTCAGGAGCTCGGCGAACAGGCCGTAGATGTTGGCGGCCGCCTCGGCATAGTCGTCCTTGCCCGTGATCTCGATGAACGACCTCGTCCAGGACCGGAAATCCCCGATGTGCTCGGGGGGCACACCGATCAGCCTGGCGATGGCCAAGCTGGGAACGACGGCGGCGAACTCGTGCTGCGCGTCGCAGACGCCGCGCTCCGCCACGTGGGCGATCAGGTCACGGGACGTCTCCCGGACGAAGGGCTCGACCTGGGCCAGGCGCCGGGGGGTGAAGGCGTGCGAGACGAGCCGGCGCAGCGCGGTGTGTCGCGGCGGGTCCATGAAGATCATCTGGGGTAGCAGCGACGTCGCTTCGGGCACGATGCTCGAGAACGTCTCCCAGTCACGCGCCGCTTCCGAGACGTCCTCGAAGCGGGACAGGGCGAAGAACGCGCCGCCGGGATCGCGGTAGACCGGGTGCTCGTCGCGCATGGTGCGGTAGACGTCCCAGATCGCCTCCTGGAACTCGAGGGTCGACGGATCGTAAAGGAAGCTCGGGGCGAGTGATGCCACGGATCCATGCTCACCGAACGCATCGACCTCGTCAACTGGGCATGATGGGAGCGTGACGGACCTGACGTTCGGCCTGTACTACGACTTCCGCTGCACCGATCCCGATCCGGCCGCTCTCCATCGCCGCTGGGCCGGGATTCTCGAGCAGGTCACCTGGGCCGAACAACTCGGGTTCGGGTCGGTGTGGATCTCCGAGCATCACTTCGTCGACGACGCCTACGCATCGTCGACGCTCACGTTGGCGGCCGCCCTGGCGGCCCGCACCGAGCGGATGCTGTTGGGCACCAACGTCGTCGTGCTGCCCATCCATCACCCACTGCGGCTGGCCGAGGAGGCGCTCACCGTCGACGCCCTGTCGGGAGGCCGCCTCCGCCTGGGTGTCGGCATGGGCTACCGCGAAGCCGACTTCCTCCCCTTCGGGACAGCGCTGGCCGAACGGCGGCCGCGTTTTGAGGCCGCACTGGCCACGCTGCGACAGGCATTGCGCGGCGAGAAGGTGGACGGGGTCCGTGTCGCGCCCCGACCCGTTCGAGCGGGCGGTCCGGAGCTGTGGATCGGGGCCCTCTCCCGTCCCGCCGTCGAGCGGGCGGCCCGATTGGCCGACGGATTCCTCTGCGTCCTGCCCGACCAGATCGGCCTCTACGTCGACGGTCGCCGCGCCCTCGGGCAGGACGACGGCCAGGTGGCCCTCGGGTGCCAGTGGGTGGTCGCGGACGACCCCGAGCGCGCGTTCGCGGCCATCGCCCCCCACCTCCTGTACCAGGTCAACGCCTACGCCGCGTTCGGCATGTTCGGCGACGCGGCCCCTCTCACCGAGGCCCGACAGCTCGTCGATCTCGGCTTCTACCGCCTGCTCGACGCCGATGGCGCCGCGGCAGAGCTGCGCCGGCTCGTCGCCACCGGACCCGTGGTCGACTGCTTCTCGTGGACGCTCTTCCCCGGCGAGCGGCTCGAGAGTGCGTCCGAGCGCCTCGAGTACGTCGCCACCCGGGTCCTCCCCGCGGTGCGCGCCGCCGCTGCACCCGCACGTGGGGCGAGCCGACCCCCCACCAGCTGATGGTCATCTTGGGTCGATCGACGGGGAGGTAGGGGACGACCGCGGTCGGCGTCGCGGTTTCAGCTCGACGAGGCACAGCGACGGGCGGACCTCAGGCAGCTGGCCGGGCTCGAGCACGTCGAGAGTGAACGCATCCAGTGGACGGCACGCATGTCGCCCCGGGCCGTTCGTTCCCTCTATGCCTCGCTCATCGGTGTCCGGCGGCTGCCCGAGGACACGCAGAAGTTCGTGCTGGAAACCATGGAACGGATCGTGTGGGAGAAGTTCGGTGGATCGGCCGAGCTCCCCTTCGTCACGGTGCTCTACCGGGGAGGGCGACGCTGACACCTCTCGAGCAGACGGAGCTCCCCCGCCTGCTTCATCTCTCCGGGCCCTCTGAGGGCTGTCCGCGCCGGTCATCGAGAAGGAACTGGACGATCGTCTCACCGACACGCTCGGGCTGCTCGACGATAAGGGCGTGACCGGCATCACGGATCTCGACGAGACGGGCGACGTCGGGGTGGTCTCCGACGTAGCGCCGCCCGTTCTGCGGGGGCGCCACGAGGTCGTCGAGCCCCTGGATCACCAGCACCCGCGGCGCGGCGGCGTCCCACCAGTCGTCTCGTGGCGTCGCCCCCAGTGCCGCACCCTGGTAGGCGGCGACGTCGAACATCCAGCCCGAAGCCCAGACCGACGGATCGTGGCCGGGCGCGAAGAAGGCCCGCCCCACCTGTGCCAAGCGCTCGCGGTGGGGCAGCGTCGCATCGAAGCAGGCGCGCAAGGAGTCCGCCACCTCCGCCGATGGGGGGTCGAAACCGCCGGCGGCGAGCAGGGTGAGCGAGGCCACCCGGTCGGGGAAGTCAGCGGTGACCGCTCGAGCGAGACGGTTGCCGAAGGCATGACCGACGAGGTGAAATTGCGGCACGGCCGCGTCGTCGAGGCGGGAGACGACCTCGGTGGCCAACCCGTGCAGCGTGGTGCCGTCGGCGACCGATGCCGGTGGTTCCATGGCATGGGTCGTGAAGCCCCGGGCGCGGAGCCGCTGCACCAGATCGGCGAAGTCGCCGGCCGGGCGGCCGAGTGACGGGAGGAGAACGACGTGGCGGGGGATCATGGCTGTGTAGCACACCACAGGCCCACCCCGGAGGCTCGGTTGTCGTGGTGCCCCGCGTCAGCCGCCCGGGATTCCCCGCAGTGGCTGCCGGTCGACCGCGCCACTGGTGGAGAGCAGGTACCACGCCCCCATGCCCTCGGCCTGGCCGTTGGCCTGTCCCCTGGCGTCCTCGATGTAGAGGTACAAGGGCCACCGGTCGTAGGTCACCTGGCGGGACCCGTTCGGCCTCCGGGACACGCCGAGCAGAGCGGCATCGACGCCGCGACCGGCAACGGGATGGCGGACGCCGCGTGGCAAGAGGAGCGGCGGCCACGCCTTGGCGCAGGCGCTCACACAGCGCGAGGCTCCCTGCTGGTCCGGCAGGTAGACGTACAGCGTGTCGCCCGCTCCGTCGACCAGCACGTGGCCGGGTCCGGGAAAGTCGGTGGAATCCACCACGTAGCCCGGCACGCCGTCGTTCGACGTGGCGCACCCCGCCAGCGTGACGCACAGCACCGCGGTCACGAGGGCACAGGCCGACCTCTTCATCATCGCGAGCGTAGGGTGGTCTGCGCCACCCGAGAGGGTCGCGGCGCCCGGGTGCCGAGATCGGCTCTCAGTGAAGCGGGTTCACCCTGCTCGGTGCCGGGCGCTCTTCACCGTCAGGCCAGGATCGGCGATCCAAAGCGAGACATTGTTGCCGGTGAGGGCGTGATCCGGTACATAGGCCACCGGACCCTGCAGTGCGTGCGCCAGCGTGTGCGCGGCGGAGAGGCCGGTCGGACCGTAGAAGATGCCCGAAGGCTGCCCGCGGGAGAGCACGCCGGGCGCCATGTGGACACCGCTGATGACGAAGCCGTCCCGCCTGAGGCTCACGGCGGCCCGACCGGCCAGGTGCCCCGACCCGGACGCGTTGAGCACTTGGACCACCACCGCGCCGCTCGAGAGGAGCGGCGCGCTCGCCCGGTTGGCCGTGCTGGGCCGCGCCGCCCCGTGCGACGACGTCTTGCCGGATGTGCCGTGGGTCACTCCGACCGCGACGGCGACGATGACGACAGCGACGACGACGACACCCACCGCGCCCACCCACCATCGGCGTCGAGCCGTCCCGGGCACTGGTTCGTCGGGAACCACCACGCCACCGGCGTCGAAGAACTCCTTCGCCTGTGTCTCGGGGGGTTGCGCCGGCACGCTCGGCACACCATGGAGGGCGGTGCCGTTGCCCGCCCAGTACTCCGTGGCCACCGCTCCGCGGTCCTGTTCGGTCGTCATCTCCACCGGCAGATTATGGCGCGGCAGCAGGCCAGGGTGGTAGTTCTTGGGCTTCCCGGCGGTCAACCGTGCCTGGGCGCCCGGTCACTGCTCGTCATTTCGGCGGCCCGACCTCCCTGCCTCCTGTCACCAGGTGCGTGGCCATCGCCTCGAGGCGCTCCGCCGGCAGGCCGGCCGCCAGGGCCCATGCGCGCGCACCCCCGTGGTGCTGGTCGAGCAGGTGCAGGAACGTCTCCCTCGTCGCCGCCTCGGCACGGAGCATGAAGGGTGGGATCTCGGCGATGCGGGCCTCCGCATCCGGCCCACGTTCGAACCGCGACAGGATGAGGTCCATGCGAGTGGCGGTGAATGCGTAGTCCTCGACGATCACGCTCCGCTCGATGTCCAAGATGTCCAGGAGCAGCGCGGCCACGACGCCGGTGCGGTCCTTGCCCGCCGCACGGTGGAAGACGAGGGGATGATGGTCGGGCTCCGCCGCCATGGTGAGCGCCTCCACAATGGCCTCTCGCCCGACGTCGAGGTACCAGAGGTAGCGCATGGCCAGGACCACCTGGGCGTCCGGTGGCATCGTGGGGTACCCGCCGAGGTCTCGGAAGTTGAAGGCGCCGACCAGGGGCACCAGGCGGTCGGAGATCTCCACGCCACCATCATGGCCGCCGGCGCCGCGTCTCGACGGGCCCTCATCCATGCCCGAGTCCGGGGTGACCGCGGCGCGACTCTTGGGCGAGGGTTCACGCCCGGCCGTTCACCGGGCCAGGCGCTCGTAGGCCCGGCCCAGCGGAGAGAGCGTCTGGGCCGCCAGCGCGGCGGTGACCGTCTGGTAGAAGCTCGACCGCACCTGCTGGGAGGACTCCGCACCCAGTGCTGCCGTGTACGGCTGGTAGGCGAAGAGATTGAGTACCGAGGTCGGCGACACGACCAGGAAGCCGTGGGCACGGGTGTAGCGCACCATGGAGGCGAGGAACTGCTGGTCGAGCGGCTCCCAGAAGCTGTAGGTCATGACGGCCTGCTCGTCGGGCGCCGCCGTCACACCGAAGTCCGGGGAGTCGCCGGTGGTCAAGGTGTAGAGCCAGCATTCGCTCATGATCATCGGCCTGCGCGCCGCCTTGGCCTCGGCGACCTGCGCCTGCATGTTGTGGAGGTCCTCCGGCCCGATGGGGTAGACGTGCAGATCGAGGAAGTCGATCGGCGTACCCGCCAACAGGGCCCGGTCGTAGGAGGCGTCGGTCCAGCTGCCGGTGCCCCCACCGACCAGCGTGCCGTGCTGCGCCAGCCCGCGCATGACGGTGTTGACGAACTGGACGCCGTTGGCGGCCACGCTGAGATCGATGCCGGGCTGGTGCAGCAGCGCCGTGTAGGTGTCCGGCTCGGTGAGGATGGACAGGTACCGGGGGTGCATGACGTCGATGATGGTCTGCGCCATCTGGTGGTCGGCCGCCGCGTAGCTCTGGAAGGTGAGCCCGGCATAATAGGAGGCCACCGGAATGGACGAGATGTTCTCGAACAGCGGGTTCTGCTCCACCGTGAGGGTCATGTGCTCGCGGTGCACCACGCCGGCGATGTCCCGGTAGAACGTCGTGTACTCTCCGCTGTCGGGAAAGTTCGAGACCAGCAGCGGGAAGCTCACCTCAATGGTGACGCCGGTCAGGCCCATGGCCTTCATCCGCTGCACGATGAGCGTGGAGTCAGCCAGGTCCGGACCACTCAGAACACCGGGGTGCATCGCATTGCCGTTGGCGGACTCGAGGCCCGACGACAGCACCGTCGTCTCCTGGGAGGACCGCGTGCCCGGCGCCAGCGAGGCCAGTTTGGTGAGCTGACCCTGCAACGTGTCGTACGTGCTCTGGAACGGGGCGGGGATGGGAGTGGCCGGCTGCGCCCACGCGCTGGACGCGCCGGCGCCCCCGCTTACCACCACGGTGGCCAGCGTGGTGACGGCGCCGACCCAGGCGCGGCGCCACGACCACCGGCACGGAGTCGCTGCCATCGTGCCCTCATGATGACGGGCAGATATGTGGAGAGTGTGAGGGACGGGGTGGCGTCGGGGCGCCGGCGGATCAGGTCCCCGACGCTTGCAGGATCTCGAGCAGGCCCTCGATGCGGGCGTGGGACTGGCGGAAGAGGGGTCCGGTGGTGAGGCCGCCGTCGACTGCGATGGCCTGGCCGTTGACGAAGGACGCACCGTCGCCGGCCAGCCACAGCACGGCCTCGGCGATGTCGAGGGGCCGTCCCGAGCGCCGGATCGGGGCCATATCGGCCAGCGCCACCGCCATGGTGTCCACCGTCGACTGGGCGGCCTCGCTGTCGAGTCCGGCCGCTCGCCCGAAGATCGACGTGGCGATACCGCCGGGGCAGATGGCGTTGACCCTGATCCCGTCCTCGCCCAGCTCGCTCGCCGCCGTCCGGGTCAGATGGGCGATGGCCGCCTTGCAGGCGCTGTAGTCGTGGCCACCGTAATTGGCGGCGAGGGCGGCCACGCTCGAGGTGTTGATGATGCTGCCGTGACCCTGGGGCCGCATGACCCGGGCGGCGGCCCGTATGCCGAGGAACACGCCCCGCAGGTGGATGGCCACCGTGCGGTCGAACACGGCCAGGTCGATCTCCTCGATCCCGCCGACCGATCCCGGATTGCCGGCGTTGTTGAACAAGCTGTCCAGCCCGCCGTACTCGCTCACCGCCGCCGCCACGGCGGTGTCGGTGTCGCCCTCCACGGCGACGTCGACGTGCACGAACTGGGCGCGGCTCCCGCACTCGCCGGCGATGCGCTTGCCGCGCTCGTCGTCGACATCGGCCAGCACGACGGAGGCTCCTTCACGGCTGAAGAGCCGGGCGGTCTCCTCCCCGATCCCACTGGCGGCGCCGGTGATGACGGTGCGGTGTCCCTCGAGGCGGCCCATGGCGACTCCGATCGTTGGCGGGGGCCGCATGGTGGCACGCCGCCGGCCAGGCGTCAACGGAGACGGGTGCCGCTCCCGTCCCCGTTCCACTCACGGTGAGCTTCACGTACGTCCCCGAGCCGTCGTCGGGTGGGTCACCTCGAGCGCGTAGCGACCGATCCGGTTCAGCCGGCCCGCCACTGCGCCAGGGCCCGGGCCAGCTGCGCGGCGAAGGCCGCGGCCAGCGCCGGGTCGGCGAAATGCGTCTGCGCGAAGTGGCGGTTGCACTGCCGCTCGGCCTCGATCTCGGGGCCACCGGCCAGGACCTCGTCCACGTGACGCACGATGTCCTGCGGGTGCGCGTAGGTGCGGCAGTTCGGGCCGGCCACCAGGCGTGCCTCGGGCTCCGCGGGCAGGACCGCCGCCGTGCCGGCGTACATGCCCTCGACGATCGAACGCGGCATGCCGAACGGCACGCCCGCCGCCTTGGTGTAGACGACCACCGCCGTGCGCGCCAGCAAGGCGAGCACCTGATCGTGGGGGACGTCGACGGACAGCTTGACCGGTGCTTTGCTGTCTTCGATCAGGCGACGGATCCGAGCGGGCTCCTCCTCGTGCTGGTCGGTGACCCCCACCACAATGCGGCAATCAGTCCCTTGCCGGGCCAGCTCGGCGAAGGCCGTCACCAGTGTCGGCCAGTCCTTCTTCGGCACTCCGGCGCACGCCGCCAGCACGACCGTCCGCTCGGCGGCGGGTTCGGGGAACTCCGAGCCGCTGGTCAACAGGGGGACGAGGTCGTGGGCGCCGGCGATGTGACGCGCGTGGTGGGGGTAGGCCCAGGTCCCGATGCACAGCGGGTGGGTGCGGACGCGCTCGATGGCCTCGAGGTCGAAATCGAACGAGTGCACGCGGAGCGCGAAGGGCTTGCCCACCCGGGACAGGGCATCGAGGCGGCCCAGCGCGAAGGTCGACCAGTACAGCACCAGGACGTCCGGCGCGAAGTCGCCGACCGCCGTGTCCAGGTCGGTGTAGGTGGGCTCGGGCACCGTCACCGGCGACGGGGACCATCGATCGGTGCACCAGGCCAGCATCGCCCCGTTGTCGGTGAGCGCCCGCATCTCGTCCTGGATGTAGGTCTCGGGCACCAGCGGGAAGAGCGAGTTGTAGGCCAGCACGCGCGGGGGCCGGGCCCGGGCCATGCGGGCCAGCACGGTTGCCCCGGCGACGGCCGGGTGGCCGGACCGGCTGATCCGGCTCGGGGCCGACGTGGTGTAGATCGACGCCACCACGGGCAGCGCCAGCGGGGGCCGGTCCACGGTCATCCGGAGGATCAGCTCCCAGTCCCCCAGTGCAGCGAGGGACTCGTCGAAGTGCGCGTCGGGGAGGTCGCGCCGGTGGGCCACCACGCCGAGGTCGATGAAGTTGGCCGCCTCCAGCCGGTGCCGCTCGAAGGCTTCGAATTGGAGGTAGGGCAGCGCGTCCGCCTCGGGGTCCCCATCGGCCTCGACGTCCATCACCCTGGCGCCGTAGAGGAGCTGCAGGTCGGGTCGGCGCCCGAATGCCCACGCCACGGCCTTCAACCAGAGTGGCTCCATCAGGTTGTCGTCGTCGAGGTAGCAGATGATGTCCCCGGTGGCCGCCGACAGTCCGGCGTTGCGGGCCGCGCCCACGCCATGGTGGGGCAGCGAGACGACCACGATCCGCTCGTCCTCCGACGCAAGCTGCTTCAGCAAGGCCGCGGTGTCGTCCGAGCTCCCGTCGTCGACGACGACCAGCTCCCAGTGGGGGTACTCCTGGGCCCGCACGGAGTCCACGGCCCGGGGCAGCAGGCCGCACCGGTTGTAGGTGGCCAGAACGACCGTGACCCGGGTGCTGGTGGTCAGCCGGGCGCGGCGGACCCATGTGGTGACCGCATCGATGTGCGCCGCCAGCGCGGCCCGCCCGTCCCGGCGATCGATGGCGGCCAGGCGGACCTGCGTCGCCGCATCGAGGCTGCGCAGGGCCTCGACGGTGCCCTTGAGCTGAGCGTCGAGCTGACCGACCTGCGGTCCGGCCTCCAGCGCGCTCGCCTCCAGAGCGGACACCCTCGACTCGAGTGTCGCCACGCGGCTCTCGTCCACCTGCTCGAGATCGAGGTCGTGTCGCGCCCGGGCAATCAGAGCGTCGCGTCCTCCGCTGACCTTCGACGCCTCACGGAAGGCCCGGAGCTCCTCGGTGGCCAGCTTGAACACCTGCCGTAGGCGCATCTTCGCTCCCAGCGTCGGCCCGGAAACGACGGGACGTTAGCAGGCCCGCCTCCGGCACCGGGGCGTCGCGTGCGAGTTGCGACACCAGGGAACCCGTGCCAGTGTGGGCACGGTGAACTGCGGAGTCGGTGCGGCGTCCCGTCGGAGGCCGCCGGCGGCCGGCGCCGGCCGGCACGCGGACACCGCCTCGGAAGTCACGAAGGAGGGCGTTGCCGTGGGAGGAGCGATCGGGACGACCGGGCGAAGGCCCAGAGATGCCGATCCCGGCCGGGTGGTGCGGGACCGGTCGGTGCGGGTCCGCGGGACCGGTGCCGCATGAGCGCGTTCCCACCCATCGCGGAGTACGGGTTCCTCTCCGACTGTGAGAGCAGTTGCCTCGTGGCGCCGGACGGCTCCGTCGAGTGGATGTGCCTGCCCCGGCCCGACGCCCCGAGCATCTTCGGCGCGCTGCTCGACCGCCGGGCCGGCGACTTCCGCTTCGGCCCCATGAACACCCAGGTCCCGCACCAGCGCCGGTACCTCCCCGGGACGATGGTGCTCGAGAGCACGTGGCACACCCCCACCGGATGGCTGCTCGTGCAGGACTTCCTCTCCATCGGGCCGGTCCCCCACGGCGCCCGGCGCCCCGAGTACCGGCGGCCGCCCGGCGATGCGGCGGCGGTGCGATCCCTGGTGCGCCTGGCCACCTGCATCGGCGGGAAGGTCGAGATCGTCGCCAACTGCGTGCCCCTCCTCGACTACGGCACCACCATGGTGACCTGGGAGTACGACCAGGCCGAGTACCAGTCGATGAGCGCCCGCCCGCCGGAGGAGGGCCCGGCCCTGACCGTGACCAGCTCCATGATGCTGGGCACGGCGGGTGCCCGCTGCTACGGGCGCACCACCCTGGCGGCGGGTGAGTCCGCCTTCGTGGCCCTGTCGTGGAACGGGAGCGGTCCGACCACCCAGGACGAGGCCGTCGGCCAGCTCGCCACCACCGTGGCCTTCTGGCGGGACTGGCTCAGTGCCGGCACGTTCCCGGACCACCCGTGGCGCTCCTACCTCGAGCGCAGCGCGCTCACCCTCAAGGGGCTCAGCTACGCGCCGACGGGGGCGATCATGGCGGCGTCGACCACCTCGTTGCCCGAGACGCCGGGCGGCGCCCGCAACTGGGACTACCGCTACACCTGGATCCGCGACTCCGCCTTCATGCTCCGCTCGCTCTATCGCCTGGGCTTCGAGTGGGAGGCGCTCGAGTACTTCGCCTTCGTTCTCGAATCGGTCGGCGGGCCCAGGCCCAGCGGGGACTGGGAGCTCCAGATCATGTACGGCATCGGCGGCGAGAGCGACCTGACCGAGCACACGCTCGACCATCTCAGCGGCTACGACGGGGCCTCCCCGGTGCGGGTGGGCAACGGGGCGTGGAACCAGCACCAGAACGACGTGTGGGGCATGCTCCTCGACGCGGTGGACACCCATCTGCACCAAGGCGCCGCGCAGATCGCGCCGCCGGTGTGGGAGGGGCTGGCCACCCTGGTCGAAGCCGCCATCGCCCACCAGGACGATCCCGACCAGGGCATCTGGGAGATCCGGGGCGACCCGGAGCACTTCACGGCGTCCAAGGTGCTGTGCTGGGTGGCCATGGCCCGCGGGGCCGACATGGCCGCCCAGCGCGGTCACGACGAGCGGGCCGAGAAATGGCAGCAGGCGGCCGACGCGTGCCAGGCGGACATACTGGACAAGGGCGTGGACGAGCGGGGCCGCTTCCGCCAGCACTACGGCAACGACGAGCTCGACGCCTCGCTGCTCCTCATCCCCATCCTCGGCTTCCTGCCTCCCGACGACGAGCGGGTGCGCACCACGGTGCTGGCCATCGCCGACGAGCTGACCGAGGACGACCTGGTGCTGCGCTACAAGGTGGACACCACCGACACGGGGTTCGCGGGCAAGGAGGGCACGTTCACCATCTGCTCCTTCTGGCTGGTCACCGCGCTGGCCATGATCGGGGAGCTCGACCGCGCCCGGGCCCTGTGCAAGAAGCTGCTCTCCTTCGCCAGCCCCATGCAGCTCTACGCCGAGGAGATCGACGCCGCCACCGGTGAGCACCTCGGGAATTTCCCCCAGGCCTTCACCCACCTCGCCCTGATCGAAGCCGTGTCCCGCCTCATCGAGGCCGAGGCGGCCGCCCCCTGACCCCCGACCGCGCTCCCGCCCGCGGCACCAGCGGAGCGGTGGCCCCGGCGGGGGCCGGCGCCGCGGAGCGAGCCCGGTCCGCGCACCGACAAGCGTCCGAGCACTGACAAGAGTCCGACAAGAGTCCGAGCACGAAAGAAGCGTCCGGCACTGAGAAGAGGAGGTGGCCCGTGGCCACAGGTGCACTCAAGGGGAAGGTGGCCATCGTCACCGGCGGCAACAGCGGCATCGGCAAGGCCATCGTCCTGGCCCTGGCCGAAGAGGGGGCGAACATCGTCATCGACTACGTGAGCAACCCCGACGCCACCGAGGACCTCGAGCGCCAGGTCGAGGCGCTCGGGGACAAGGCCATCGGCATCGAAGCGGACGTGAGCAAGGTCGAGGACCTCCAGATGCTGGTCGACTCGGCCGTCAAGGCCTTCGGCCGGCTCGACATCATGGTGAACAACGCCGGCGTCGAGACCCGCACCTCGGTGCTCGACACCACTGAGAAGCAGTACGCCTTCGTCCTGGACGTGAACCTGAAGAGCGCGTTCTTCGGCACCCAGCTGGCGGCCAAGCAGATGATCGCCCAGGGGGGCGGCGGGCGGATCATCAACCTCACCTCGGTGCACGAGGACTGGCCCATGCCGGGCAACACGGCGTACTGCCTCTCCAAGGGGGGCATGCGCATGCTGACCCGTTGCGCCGGTGTCGAGCTGGCACCGCACGGGATCACGGTGACCGGGGTCGGTCCGGGTGCGGTGGACACGCCGATCAACGCCGAGACCATGGCGGACCCGCGCAAGCTGGCCACCCTCAACGCGGCCATCCCGATCGGTCGCATGGCCGAACCCTCCGAGATCGGCAGCGTGGTGGCCTTCTTGGCCGGTGACGGTGCCAGCTACGTCACCGCCACCACCATCTTCGCCGACGGCGGCATCATGCAGAGCAGCCCCGGGCTCTGACCGCGACGCGGGCGATCACGCCGCGGAGCCGCAACCAAGGAGCAGCCATGCCAGAGCACTACGACCTCATCATCATCGGGACCGGCGCGGGAGGCGGGACCCTGGCCCACGCGGTGGCGGCGTCGGGGAAGAAGATCCTGCTCCTCGAGCGGGGGGACTTCCTGCCCCGCGAGATGGACAACTGGAACCCCGACGCCGTCTTCGTCGACGGGAAGTACATCTCACCGGACACGTGGTACGACGACGACGGGCACCCCTTCCAACCCCAGGTGCACTATTTCGTCGGGGGGGCCACCAAGCTCTACGGGGCGGCGCTGTACCGCTTGCGCCCCGAGGACTTCGGCCAGATCGACCACATGGACGGCCCGTCGCCGGCCTGGCCCCTCGGCTACGAGGACTTCGAGCCGTGGTACACCGAGGCCGAGTGGCTCTACGAGGTGCACGGCAACCGCGGCGAGGACCCGACCGACGGACCGGCGTCGAGGCCGTACCCGCATCCGGCGGTGAGCCACGAACCCCGCCTGCAGGAGATCAACGACAACCTGACCGCCGCCGGGTACCACCCCTTCTCCGCCCCCTGCGGGATCCTGCTCGACGAGGGCGATCGCGCCCGCAGCCGGTGCATCCGCTGCGCCTGGTGCGACGGGTACCCGTGCCTGGTCCACGCCAAGGCCGATGCCGACGTGGTGGCCGTCCGCCCGCTGCTCGACCTCCCCAACGTGACCCTGCTGGTCAACGCCGAGGCGGTCCGCCTCGAGACCGACCCGAGCGGTCGCACGGTGAGCGGGGTGGTGGTCGAGCGCGACGGGAACCGCGAGACCTACGCCGCGGACATCGTCGTGGTCTCGGCCGGCGCCTCCAACAGCGCCAAGCTGCTGTTGAACTCGGGCAACGACGCCCACCCCCGGGGTCTGGCCAACGGCTCGGACCAGGTCGGCCGCAACTACATGTTCCACAACTGCAAGGCCGTGGTGTCGCTGTCCAAGGAACCCAACGAGACGGTCTTCCAAAAGACCCTCGGCCTGAACGATTTCTACCTGGCCGGAGACGGGCGCCCCTTCCCGCTGGGCAACATCCAGATGATCGGGAAGTCCAATGCCGGAGCCATGAAGGGCGAGGAGCCCAAACTCACGCTCCTGGCCCCCCGCTTCACCCTCGACGACGTGGCCCAGCACGGGGTCGACTGGTGGCTCACCACCGAGGACCTTCCCCGGGCGGACAACCGGGTGACGGTCGACGGTGACGGTCAGATCCACCTGTCCTACACGCCCACCAACGACAAGGAGGCGGCCGACCTCTACGGGGAGCTCAAGACCATCCTCAACCACGTGGGCATGGCCGAGCACCACGTGCTCGACAAGAATTTCTACATGGCCATGAGCATCCCGGTGGCCGGCGTGGCCCATCAGGCCGGCACGTGCCGCTTCGGCACCGACCCGTCGTCGTCGGTGCTCGACACCGACTGCAAGGCGCACGAGCTCGACAACCTCTACGTGGTCGACACCAGCTTCTTCCCCAGCATCGGCGCGGTGAACCCGGCGCTGACGGCGATGGCCAACGCCCTGCGGGTGGGCGCCCACCTGACCGAACGCCTCCGCTGACGGGGGGGCAGCCTCAGCGGGCGAACGCGTGCCAGCCCAGCCACATCCAGCCCACGACCAGCAGGACCCGGGCCACCCGGTTCCGTCGCCACCCGCTCACCACCGCTCCAAGCGTGGCCAGGCGTTCCCGCCACACCCAGGTGATCACCAGCCAGGCCAGGACGGCGCCGCCGAGGCAGGCCCAGACCAGGAAGGACCAGTCCCGGCCGCTCACGGCACGACCAGGTACCAGCCGAGGGCGAGCCACAGGAAGAACGCCAGTGCCTTCCCGGTCGGGGTGGCCTCGAGCATGTTGATGAGAACGCTCAACGTCGGGTGTGCCGAGCGGGGAGCGCTCAGGTAGCAGTACAGCTCCCAGCCGACGATGGCGGTGGCCAGGGCGAGCCACACCGACGCCCATCGGTGCGCCGGCACCGACCCGGTGGCGGGGGGCGCCGGGTGGGGATCCAAGGCGGGGCGCCCATCGGCGTGCCGCCGACGCGCCAGGACCACCACGGCGATGCCAAGGGGGATGGCGGTGACGACGTCCGCGCCCGGGGTGAAGGGATGGGTGAAGGAGGCCGCGACGGCCGCGGCGAGGCCGGCCACCGCCAGGGCGATGAGCAGCCGAGGTCCCGGGATCTCCCGACCCGCCACGCCGGGACCTATGTGCCCTCGTCGGGCCAGAAGTACTCGGGCTCGTGCCCCCGGGTCTCGGGAAGGAGGAAGACGAGGGTGCTCACCGCCATGGCCGGGAGGAAGGTCCACAGGGCGGCCGGGCCGAAGCGATTGCCCACGTCCGCGATGACGCCGAACAGCACCAGGCCGGCCACGGCTCCCAGCACCGCTCCCGCCACGTTCCACCCGGCCACCGATGCCCGGACCGCAGTCGGGAACAGCTCGTTGACGAAGGCTCCCGCCGCGGGCGCAATGACCCCACCGGCCGTGATGCCGGTCAGGTAACCGATCACCAGCACGATCGACCCGCCGCTGTAGCAGAGGATGGCGGACGCCCCGATGCAGACCATGGCCCCCATGGCCGTCGGGCGTCGACCGATGCGGTCGGCCAACCACACCCCGGCCAGCAGGCCGGCGAAGCCGAGGATCCCCGCACCGACCACCATGGCCGACTCGGCGTAGCCGGGGAACCGCTTCACGTTCTGGGCGTACAGGAACACGAAGGTGTTGGCCGGGCCGGTGATCACCGCCAATGCGAAGGTCAGGAGCACGACGAGGGCAAGCCGGGCCCGATAGGGGCGGGCCACCGCGCCGAGGATCGGCGGCCGCCGTTCGTCGGAGGCCTCGATGTTGAGGAAGCGGTCGGGCTCCGTCACCCACCGCGCCACGAACGGCAGCGCGATCAGGGGGACGAGGGCCAGGACGAAGATGCCCCGGAACCCCAGTGTGTGCCCGGTCGACCCGTAGATCACGGCCGTGGCGCCGGCGCCGAGGGCGTAGCCGCCGGCGACCAGGGCCACGGCCGAGGCGCGCTGGCCCGAACCGGTCTCCTCGGCCGCCCCCACCTGGGCCACGGCGTACGCCGCCGACAGGAGCGGCCGACCCAGGGCGAAGATGAAGACGAACCACCAGTACCCCGGGCTGGCCGCCGACGCCGCGGTGACGGCGAGCCCGAGACCGCAGGTGAGCAGCAGGACCCGCCGCCGGCCCACCCGGTCGGCCAGCCCGGCCAGGGGCAGGCCACCGAGCGACGCCAGCCGGATCGCCGCCAGCCCGAGGCCGAGCTCGGTGCCCGAGAGACCGGCCTTGTCGGTGATGGAGCCGCCGTGCAGTACATGGCCGTAGTGCCGGGCCACGTCGCCGAGCGTGGCGGTCAGACCGAACTGCCCGAAGCCGGCCGCCACGGCCACCAGGGCCACACCGAGGACCGCCGGCTCCCTCCAGCCGTGCAACCGGAGCGGACGGCTCGGCGCGGATCCGGGCGGGACTACGTCGTCCACGAGGCACTCGGATCCGTGCTCAGTGCGTCTCCCCGTCACGTCGCTGCCCTTCGACCAGCTTCAGCACCCGGCGCACGGCGTCCTCCACGTAGGACGGTGGTTGGATGTTCGAGGCCCAGGCCACGATGGAGGCGAACCAGACCTGCTCGAGGACCTCCGCCACGTCGCGATCGGACTCGGTCGGCACGCCGTTGGAGAGGGCCGCCGCCAGCGCATCGCGAAAGAGGTCGTGAAAGCCCAGCAGGACCGGCGCCACGGCCTCCTGGCCGCAGGTGAGGGCCCGGATCATGGCCCGCGAGAGGTTCGGCACCTGCATCTGGACGTCGGTGAGGGCGCGGATCACCTTCAGGACGCGGGTGCTCGGCGTGCGGCCGCGGGGTCGGCGCTCGGGCAGGAACTCCTCGAGGGATCCCACCTGGGCCACCAGCGAGCTCAGGAGCAGGTACTCCTTGCTGGGAAAGTACTTGTAGAGGGTGCGCGAGGAGACGCCCGTGGCCGCCTCGATGTCCCGGATGCGCCAACCGTCGAAGCCGCGTTCTGCGGTGAGCGCGACGACCAGGTTCCTGATTTCAGCGTGCTGCCCGGGGCTCAGAGGCTGTGCGGGCACGTCGCCACGGCCGGTTCAGCGAGGTCCGTCCTCGTCGCCATGGGCCTCAGTGTAGTGGAGCTAAGGAACAATATGATGTACCTTGGCGGCCCGCCCCGCCTCAGCATGGCCCGCCGGCGATGGTGACCGACACACGGGTCGCGCCCTGATCCGGTTGCACCAGCACGTGGGTCGCGCCGGCCGGGGACGTGACCTGTCCGCCGACGACGGAGGTGCAGTAGCCGTGCGGGTACTGCATGGCACCGTCCACGAAGATGACGGTGGGCGCGGCCACGTCGGGTGACGGTGCATAGACGAGCTGGAAGCGGTCGTCGTCGATGTCGAACAGCGTCGACACGGGTGTGCCGGCGATGGCCTGGGCGTACGGGCGGGAGAGGACCTTGGCCGTCGCCTTCAATCGGCCGTCGGCCGCGACGAGCCCCTCATGGGAGCTGCCCGTCGGGTCGTCGTAGAACTTCCAGGCCCAGTAGGCCCAACCGAGCTCGACGTCGTTGGCGAGGCCGGTGACCTGATCGAGCAGGGCCACGCTGTCGGTGGCACCGAACTCGCTCATGAACCAGGCCGGCCCGCCGGGCTGCTTCCTGGTCGACATGGCCGACCGCTCTCGCTGGCGCGTGGAGATGTTGCGGAGCACCTCGTTGCTGCAGGCGTCGACATCGGTCGGGTCGCCGGTGTCGGGGTCCCTGAAGATGCAGTAGGCGTGGAAGTTGTAGACGAGCCGGGGAAACGCCATGCGACCGAGCAGGCTCGGCAGGTGGTGGCGCACCGAGAAGTTGTCGGGTTCGATGAACACGAGATGGTGCGGGTCGGCCGCTTCGATCCGGGGCACGACGCCTTCGGCCGGGTCGTCGGGCGGGCAGACGATCGGCGTCGAGCCCGTGTCGAGCGTGCCGGGATGCGCCCGCCCGGTGTAGAAGCACTCGAGGTCCACGGCGAAGGTCTGGGCGCCGGAGGTGGAGAGCCCAGGGGAGTACGGCTCGTTGTAGGGGTCGTAGCCGACGACCCAGGGGTTCTCGGCGAAGTGGTGCGCCACCATCGCCCAGGCCTGGTCGAACTGACCCTGCAGGTTGCCGACCACGTTGTTCAGCCAGAAATGGGTCTCGGCCGTGATCAGGGTCCCGCTGCTGTAGTTCCGTGACCAACGGCCGCCCAGGGGCACGATGGGCCGACCATCGGTGCAGACGGCCCAGCCCGGCGCTCCCTCGCCGCGGAACGCCTGGTTGTACACGTCCTGGTGCATGTCGAGCAGGGTGTAGATGTGGTACCGACCGAGGAGGTCGACGGTGCGGGTGACGTGGGCCAGGTAGCGGGCCACCGTCGCCTGGTCGAACAGGGAGTCGTGGCCGGGTGCGCCGACCGTGCAGGTGGCCGGGTCGTTCGGGCCGCCGGTGCCCGGCTCGAGTCCCTGCCACAGGATCCCCAGACGCACCACGTCGAAGCCGAGATCGGCGATGCGCCGGGCGTCGGTGGCGGTGAAGTCCCAGGGTCTGCCCGGATCGGGGTACAGCTCGAATGGGCGATGCTTGTACACGGCGTCGACGCCGTGCAGGGTGACGATCCTGCCCCACCGGTCATAGAGGTACGGACCCCCGGGGGCCCGGAGCGCCCCGGAGACGACGCCGTCGGATGCCAGTACGGTGTGCTGCCCGTTGCCCTCGGATCG
Organism: Acidimicrobiales bacterium; assembly: GCA_052148295.1. Lineage (GTDB taxonomy): Bacteria > Actinomycetota > Acidimicrobiia > Acidimicrobiales > RAAP-2 > Bog-473. The sequence goes on along the minus strand of JBKQIP010000174.1, from coordinate 61,647 downwards.
GATCTGGGCCGGAGAGCTGTACTGCGTGCTCAGCGACTCAGGGTTGCCGGGCGGTCCGCAAGCGGTGAGCAGCCCGCCGGCGAGCAGCCCGCCGGTGAGGAGGAGCGCCGCCACCGTGGTGCGAGCACGCCGCGGAGGGATGGGGCTGCGACCCACGATCGCCTCGGCACACCCCCGCACTCTCTCGCTCCTCTCCATGAGTCGGTCCCGCACCACGGAAATGGATCTCGGAATGCTCCCGGTCGCAACGGCTCATGACCAGGGAGACCTGCAGGGTAACCTCGCCCGGACGCCGGTTGGCGTCGCCCCCCGAGGCGGGCCGGAGACCTGGTCCGGAACGCCGCCGGGCTGCGGGGCCGGTCGGCTCAGGGCAGCCGGCTCAGGGCAGCCGGCTCAGGGCCGGGCTTGGCGCTCGATGTGCTGCAACTCGATCATCAGCGGGAGCACGAACCCGATGTAGGCGTTGGTCAAGGTGTAGTCGTCGGTGGGGCCGTGGGTCACCATGGTGCCGATGTCGATGATGCGGACCCGGTCGTCCTTCTGCTGGTACTCCCTGGCCCGCGCCAGGATCGCCTCCAGCTCTCCGACCGAGGACACCTCGAGCCCGAAATGGTCGAGCGGAGGGGCCACCAGGAAGTCCTGGGCGGCCGGCAGCAGGTAGAGGAACTGGCGGAGCGATCCGGTGTAGAGGATGAGCGGATTGCCCGTCTCGCCGGTGTTGTCCCCCTCCGTCCATCCGAACACCTCGGAGAAGTAGGCGAGGAGCGTGGCCCGCCCTTCGGGGTCGAGCAGTGCGGCGTCCACGCTGATGGCCACGTGATTGATCCGGGGACGAAAGGCGGCCTCGGTGCTCACGGCGCCTCCGGTCGCACCAGCACCTTGCCCGGGATCTCCCCCCGGGAGAGCCGCTCCATGGCGTCCATCACCCCGCTGAGGGGGATGTCCTCGGGCTCGAGGAGAAACTCGAGGGGCAGCGCGCCGCTGTCCAGCAGCTCCACCGCGGGTGCGAAGCCCGCCGCGTCGTAATTGTAGGCGCCGACGATCTCGAGCTCGAAGATGATCATGCGGTTCTGGTTCACCCGCGGCGGCACGAAGCCGGTTCCCACCACGACCAGGGTGCCGGCGTAGTCCAGCTGGCCGAGCGCACCCTCGACCGCGGTGGCCCGACCGGAGCACTCGAAGGCCACGGCGTAGGGCTGGGCGACCGACACGCCCACGGGCGGGTCCACCAGGGTGTCGGGCACCACCACCTGTGTCGCCCCGACGGCCCGCGCCCGCTCGCGCCGGATGGGCGAGGGCTCGCTCACGGTGATGTCGGTCACCCCCCGGGAGCGCAGGACGGCGACGATGAGCAACCCGACCGGTCCACCGCCGGTGACCAGGACGCGATCGTCAGGATCCACCTGGCCCATGTGCACGGCGTGGAGCGCGATGGCCGTCGGCTCGGTCAGCGCCGCCGCCCGGCTGGAGAGTGAGTCGGGGATGCGCAGCACGTTGCCGGTCGAGACGCTCTTGTAGCGGCAGAAGGCGCCGTGCGACCCGAGGAGGTCGGCGGGCGGGCGGTGTAGGCAGACGGAGGGCCGGCCCCGCCGGCAGGCCCGGCACGCGCCGCATCCGGGCGTCGGGTTCCCCACCACCCGCTGACCGGGCGCCCAGCCGCTGGTGTCCCCCGAGACCACCACGCCCGACCATTCGTGGCCGAGGATGGACCCGGGCTTGGCGTAGTCCTCGAGGACCAGGTGGAGGTCGGACCCGCAGATCCCGCACTCGGCGATCTCGACCAACACCTCTCCGGGGCGCGGCTCGGGGACGGGAACGTAGTCGACCTCGATCTTGCCGGCTCCCACATAGACGGCTGCCGGCATCAGCGGAGAGGGCACGTCGCTCATGCTAGGGCAGGGCCGCGGTCGGCCGGAGGGCCGAGCGGGTTCTCGAACACCGGCGCGGCCAGGGCGGGCGGGCGCGGCCGGGGACCCCCGGTGGGCGCGGCCGGGATCCCGTGGGCCACACTGTGCGTCGTGGTTGCCCAGTTCATCTACACCATGCGCGACCTCCGGCGGTTCCACCCGCCCGATCGCGAGGTGCTCAAGGGCATCAACCTCTCGTTCTACCCCGGAGCCAAGATCGGGGTCATCGGCGCCAACGGATCGGGCAAGTCCTCGCTGCTCCGGATCATGGCGGGCGTGGACGACGGCTTCACCGGCGAGGCCCGCCTGACCCCCGGCTTCACCGTCGGCTTCCTGGCCCAGGAGCCGCAGCTCGACCCCGCCAAGGACGTGGCCGGCAACGTGGCCGACGGGGTGGGTGAGGTGAAGGGCCTGCTGGACCGCTTCAACGAGGTCTGCGCCGCGTTCGCCGAGCCCGATGCCGACATCGACCAGCTGCTGGCCGAGCAGTCCGATCTCCAGTCCCGGATCGACGCCGCCGGCGCCTGGGACCTCGAACGGACCTTCGAGATCGCCATGGACGCCCTGCGGCTCCCCCCCGGGGAGGCCGACGTCGCCACGCTGTCCGGTGGGGAGCGTCGCCGGGTCGCCTTGTGCCGGCTCCTGCTCTCGAAGCCGGACCTGCTGCTGCTCGACGAGCCCACCAACCACCTCGACGCCGAGTCGGTGGCGTGGCTGGAGCGCACCCTGCAGGACTACCCGGGAACCGTGGTGGCCGTGACGCACGACCGGTACTTCCTCGACAACGTGGCCGGGTGGATCCTCGAGCTCGACCGCGGCGCCGGGATCCCGTGGCAGGGCAACTACTCGTCGTGGCTGGAGCAGAAGCGGGACCGCCTCGCCGGCGAAGAGAAGGCCGATCGTTCCCGCGCGCTGGCGCTCGAACGCGAGCTGGCATGGATCCGGCTGTCGCCCAGGGCCCGCCAGAGCAAGGGCAAGGCCCGGGTCAACGCCTACCACGACCTGGTGGCCGAGGCCGAGGCGGCCGACCGGCGGGCCGACACGGTGGAGATACAGATCCCGCCCGGACCGCGTCTGGGCGATCGGGTGATCGACGCCGAGGGCGTGGTGAAGGGCTTCGGCGACCGCCTGCTCATGGACGGACTGTCCTTCGTGCTCCCGCCCGGCGGCATCGTCGGGGTCATCGGTCCGAACGGGGCGGGCAAGACGACACTTTTCAAGATGATCGTCGGCGAGGACAAGGCCGACGAAGGAGAGCTGACGGTGGGTGCCACCGTGTCACTGGCCTACGTCGACCAGTCCCGGGAGGGCCTGGCGGCCGATGCCACCGTGTTCGACGAGATCACCGGTGGCGTCGAACGGATCGTGATCGGGAACCGCGAGCTCCACGGTCGGGCCTACGTGGCGGGCTTCGGTTTCAAGGGCAGCGACCAGCAGAAGAAGGTGGGCCAGCTCTCCGGCGGCGAGCGCAATCGGGTCCAGCTGGCCAAGGTCCTCAAGGCCGGCGGGAATGTGCTGCTCCTGGACGAACCGACCAACGACCTTGACGTCGACACGCTGCGCGCGCTCGAAGAGGCGCTGCTGGGCTTCCCCGGCTGCGTCCTGGTCATCAGCCACGACCGGTGGTTCCTCGATCGCATCTCCACCCATGTGCTGGCCTTCGAGGGCGACTCCACGGTGCGCTGGTGGGAGGGCAACTTCAGTGACTACGAAGCCGATCGCAAGAGGCGCCTGGGCGTCGAAGCCGACCAGCCGCATCGCCTGCGCTACAAGCCGTTGCAGCGTGGTTGAGCCCGGGGCCAAGCAACGCTGGGAGACGGAGGGATGGTGTCTCCTGAAGTGCTACCTGCCCGCGGCGGCCGTGCAGGCGGCGCAGCGGGTGCTGCCGGAGCTGTTCCCGACGGCCGAGGACTTCGCCGCGGACCGTGAGCCCGAGCGCAACCATCCCTTCCGCAACGACTCCCACGAGGTGATGCCCCGCTTTCCCTTCGAGAGCGCCGCGCTGAACGACCTCGTCCTGCACGAGCGCCTGATCGATCTGGCCGAGGACTTCCTGGGCCTCACCGACCTGCGCCTGTACCAGGGCGCGCTCAGCGCGAAGTACTCGGGTGGCGCCCTGTCCGACGAGCAGCTGCACCACGTCGACTACGGCAACCACACGCTGGTGGTGCCGCGCGCCGATGTGGGATATCAGCACCTGGAGCTCTTCGTCTACCTGAGCGACGTCACGACCGAGACCGCGGCGACACGGATGGTGTCGCGGCAGCTGACCGGGCACATCCCGGTGGAGCGCACCTACCTGAGCATGGACGAGTACGGCCCCCTGTACCAGGCCGAGGTGCCGGCCGAGGGCCCCTCCGGATCCGTGCTGGCCTACCGGCCCGACGTGTACCACCGCGGGGTCCGCATGACCGCGCCGGCGTCGGCCCGCTTCATGCTGCACGTCTCCTTCAAGCCGGCCGGGACGGACTGGCTGGGCTCCCAAGCCTGGCCCGGCGCGGCCGAGGGCATGGCCTGGCACCGGTTCATGCAGGGACCCACCGTGCGGCAGCTGTGCCTGTTGGGCTTCCCGCCCCCCGGGCACCCCTACTGGAACGAGGAGACCCTGCGCGGCGTGGCGGCGCGCTACCCGCGGCTCGACCTGACACCGTGGCGGCCACCCCGCTGAGCGCCGGGCCCGCCCCGGAGGGGTCGAGGGACGAACCGTGGTGGGCGTCCGCCGTGCTCTACCAGATCTACCTGCGCTCCTTCGCCGACTCCGACGGCGACGGCACGGGCGATCTCCCCGGCGTCATCGCGCACCTCGACCATCTGGCCTGGCTGGGGGTCGACGGCATCTGGCTCTCGCCGGTCACGCCGTCGCCCAATGCCGACTGGGGCTACGACGTCTCGGACTTCTGCGCCGTCCACCCCGATTTCGGGACGCTCGACGACGTCGACCGGCTCATCGCCGAGGCCGGTCGCCGTGGCATCCGCGTCCTGTTGGATCTGGTGCCCAACCACACCAGCGACCGGCACCCGTGGTTCCTCGAATCACGGTCGTCACGGGCGTCGGCGCGGCGGGACTGGTATGTGTGGGCGGATCCGGGGCCCGATGGCACGCCACCGAACAATTGGGTGAGCAGCTTCGGTGGTCCGGCGTGGACCCTCCATCCCGCCTCGGGGCAGTGCTTCCTGCACAACCATCTCCCCGAGCAGCCGGACCTCAATTGGTGGAACGCCGACGTGCGTGCCGCCTTCGACCGGATCATGCGGTACTGGCTCGACCGCGGCGTGGCGGGCTTCCGCATCGACGTGTGCAATGTCGTCATCAAGGACGCCCTGCTCCGGGACAACCCGGTGGCGACCGAGGACGACGATTTCGAGGCGCAGTTGTTCGGGCAGCGTCCGGTCTACAACGCCAACCGACCCGAGGTGCACGACGTGATCAGACGGTGGCGGGCCGTGGCCGACGGCTACGCCGAGGCGCGCCTGCTCATCGGCGAGACCCCGGTGCCGGTGGACCAGCTGGCCGCCTACTACGGCCGGGGGGACGAGCTGCACCTCGCCTTCAATTTCGCCTTCATCGGCGCCCCGCTCGAGGCCCCGTCCCTGCGCGCCGTGGTGGAGGAGACCGAGGCGGCGTTGCCTCCCGGCGCCTGGCCGGCGTGGACCGGCTCGAATCACGACATGTTCCGGTTCCCCACGCGGTGGGCCGGTGACGACCCGCGCCGGGTCCGGGTCGCCCTGCTCATGCTGCTGGGATTGCGGGGCACACCGGTGCTGTACCAGGGCGACGAGATCGGGCAGGGCGACACCGCCGTGGCCCACGCCGACATGAAGGACCCTTTGGGGGTCCGGTACTGGCCGCACTACGCCGGCCGCGACGCCTGCCGCACGCCCATGCCGTGGCGCGCCGCGCCCGGCGGCGGCTTCACCCGACCGGGGGTGCGGCCGTGGCTGCCCCTGGGCGATCCGGCGGCCGGCAACGTCGAGGACCAGCGGGCGGACCCGGCTTCCGTGCTACACCTGGCCCGCGACCTCATCGCCCTGCGCCGCCGGCTCCCCGACCTCCAGCGGGGCCGCTACCGGACGCTGGACGCGCCGGCCGATGTGTGGGCCTGGGGCCGGGGCGAGCGGGTCGTCGTCGTCCTGAACATGGCCGATCGGGCCACCGCGGTCGACGGCATCGTCGGCTCGGTGCGGATCTGCACCGATCGCCGGCGGGACGGCGAACCCGTCGGCGGGTCCCTGCGCCTGGGTCCGTGGGAGGCCGTGGTCGCCCAGCAGGGCCCGCCGGACGGCTAGGCGGCCAGGAGCTCGGCCGGCTCGCCCGGTGGCGCCCCGGGGGGCGCCGAGACGTCGCGGCTCTTGCGGGAGGGGAAGGCGAAGCGGAAGATCTTGCCGATCACCGAACCGAACTGCCGCGAGAGACGGCCGGTGTTGTAGGGGATGCCGTAGCGCCGGCAGATCTCCCGGACGTGCGGGGCGATCTGCTGGTACCGGCGGGCCGGGATGTCGGGGAAGAGGTGATGCTCGATCTGAAAGCTCAGGTTCCCGCTCATGAGGTGGAAGAGGCGACCGCCGGTGATGTTGCCCGACCCGAGGATCTGGCGGAAGTACCAGTGGCCCTTGGACTCGCCCTCGCACTCCTCCTCGGTGAACTCGAGCACCCCGCTGGGGAAGTGCCCGCAGAAGATGATGATGAAGGCCCACAGGTTGCGGATGAGGTTGGCCAGGGCGTTGCCGGCCATGGTCAGGAGGAAGAGCGGGCCGGTGAAGGCGGGCCACATGATGTAGTCCCGGAAGGCCAGCTTCCCCGATTTGCGCAGGCCGTTGCGCAGGGCCGGCTTGACGTCGTCCCATGACTTCTCGCCGTCGCGGACCTGGTCCACCTCCACCTCGTGGAACATGATGCCGTGATCGAAGACCATGGCCAGCCCCAGCGCGTACAGCGGGTTTCCCAGGTTCAGCGGTGACCAGGGCGTGTCGCCGCTGATGCGGACGACGCCGTAGCCGAGGTCACGGTCCTTCCCGGTGATGTTGGTGAAGGTGTGGTGGAGGTAGTTGTGGTAGTGCTGCCATCCCTTGGCCGTGCACGAGGAGTCCCACTCGAAGTCGGTCGAGGAGAGGGCCGGGTCGTTGGTCCAGTCGTACTGGCCGTGCAGGACGTTGTGGCCGATCTCCATGTTGTCGAGGATCTTCGAGAGGGAGAGCCCGGCCACCCCGGCCAGCCAGAACGGTGGGAGGAAGCCCAGGAAGAACGAGGCCCGGCCGCCGATCTCGGACCAGCGCTGCACGCGGATGACGCGGCGGATGTACCGCACGTCGGCGGCGCCGAGCTGGGACGCCACCTTGGCCCGCAGGTCCTCGATCTCGACGGCCAGGGCGTCGAGCTGCACGGGCGTGAGCCCGTGGGCTTCGGCGACCGTGGTCACGAGGGGCCCTGTCGGTCTGGAGGGATCACAGGTCGATCTCGACGTCGCCCACCGGGACGCTCACGCAGATCCGGATGTTGACATCGGGCCCGTTGGTCAGCTGGCCCGTCACCACGTTGCGTACGACGCCGGAGCAGAGCCGGCTGGTGCAGGTGTGGCAGATGCCCATGCGGCAGCCGTGCTTGGGGGTCAGGCCGGACGCCTCGGCCTGGACCAGTAGCGGGGTGCCGTCACTGGAGCAGCCGACTTCGCTGGCGGCGAAGCGCACGGCGCCGTCCACGGTGCCCGCCTCGGCGGCGAACTGGGTCAGGCCGAAGGCCTCGGTGTGGAGGTGGTCGCCGCGCCGGCCCGCCGCGAACAGCGCCTGGGCGGCGTCCATGAGGGGGGCCGGACCACAGACGAACGCCTCCGACGTCGACCAGCCGATCCGCGCGCGGCGCCACTGGGCCGCCGACAGGAACCCGTCCGCGTCGCCGGCGCCCGGCTGTTCGGTGAACACCCGCACCAGCCGGAGGCCCGGGGCGTCCGCCAGATCTTCCAGCTCGGGGCGGAACAGCATGTCGGATTCGGTCCGGGCGTAGTGCACGAAGGTGACGGGGCGGGTCCACCCCAGGGCGCACCGGGTGCGCAGCATCGACATCATGGGGGTGATGCCGCTCCCGCCGCTGATCAGCAGCAGGTGCGACGGCTCGACCTCGGGCAGGGTGAAGAGCCCCTGGGCGGTGGTCAGGGCGACGATGTCCCCTCGGCGGGCGCGGTCGACCAGGTGCCGGCTCACCCGCCCCTCGGGGTGAGCCGTGACGCACAGCTCGATCAGGCCGTCTCGGTTCGTGGCCGCACTGGTCATGGAGTAGCAGCGGGTATGGCGGACACCGTCGATCTCGACGCCGAGCTGGGTGTACTGCCCGGCCCGGAACCCGGTCCAGTTCCCGTTGGGGCGCAGGGTGAGGGTGACGCTGCGGGGGGTGGTCCGGGCGACCCCGACGATCCTGGCCCTGACCTCGGTGGACGACCACGACGGGCGCACCAGCTCCACGTAGCGATCCACGCCGTAGGGGGTGGCCGCCGCGTCGAAGAGACGGACCGTCCGTCGCATCATCCGCTTCGTCAGTGATCGCGAGGAGCCCGGGTCGAACGGCTCGGTGGCGTCCCGCCCCTGCCGGGGGAGGCGCGACGAGGGGGAGGCCATCAGGCCGGGCGCGGCATTCCCACTCGGTTGCCCGTCGTGACTAGGAATTCCTGTACCTCCCGATCATCTGGATCTATAGGTGTTCACAGACAGCGGGAGAACGATGACCAACAGCGATCCGTCGACACGCCTGCAACCTCCGCAGCATACGCCCCCGGCGCTCCGTCGGGGGGCGCCGGGGGCGATTTCGGGGAATCGTGCCCAGGCGGTCGGGCGGCGGCGGCACCGGTCCCCGGAGGTGGGGACGGGCCGGGGCCGGCTCTGGGAGATTGGTGGGATGGAACTCGACCGCCGCGGCCTGCCGCTGTCCACCCGGTCGGCGGGCGCCGCCGCCCACTACCGGCGGGGCACCGACCTCTTCCTCCTCGGCCGACCCGGGGCCGGCGAGGCCTTCGCCGCCGCCGCCGCCATCGATCCGGCCTGTGCCGAGGCCGCCACCGGGCTGGCCTTCGCCGCCCTCTTCGAGGGCGACCTGGTCACCGCCACGCCCGCGCTCGCCGCCGCCGAGGCCAGCGCCTCCACCGAGCGGGCCCGGGGGCAAGCGGCACTGGTACGGGCGCTGAGCGAGCTGGACCTGGGTGCGGCCACCAGCGTGGGCCGGGCGCACCTGCGGTCGTACCCACGTGACGACGTGGCCCGGGAGGCGGTGGGGCTCGTGCTGTTCCTGCTCGGGCGGAGCGAGGAGATCATCGCGCTCTACGATTGGCTGGCCCCCCGACAGGACGACGACTGGAGCTTCGCCGCCTCGTGGAGCTTCGCCTGCCACGAGGCCGGGCGCCTGGACCAGTCCCACCGGCTCGGCGAGCAGGTGCTGGCCGAGCGACCCGACGACACCTTCGCCGTCCACAGCCTGGCCCACGTGGCCTACGAGTCGGGCCGGCATCACGACGGCGTGGAACTGCTCACCTCGTTCCTCCACGACTACCGGCCCATCGCCTTTCACGAGCGCCACCTGCGCTGGCATCTGGCCCTGCACCTGCTGGCGACCGGGGACGCCGAGGGCGCCCGTGGGCTCTGGCGCACCGCGCTGGCGCCCGATGCCGTGCCTGTCGCGTTGGGCGCCGTGGAGGACGGAGCCAGCCTGCTCTGGCGGTGGCATCTCTACGGACTCGGGGGCTGGGAGCTGCCGTGGTCCGAGTTGGCCCCGCTGGCCCACGAGGTGGCCCAGCGGCCGGTTACGCCGCTGCCCGCGGCCTGCGCCGCGGTGGTCCTGGCGGCGCTGGGCGACCAGAGCCTGGGCCGGCTGCTCGAGGAGGCCGACCGGCTGGCGGCGGGGGGATCGCCGGTACCCGCACCGGTCCTGCATGCCGTGGCCGCTGCCGCGAGCGCGTCCTTCGCCGGCGCCTGGAGCGAGGTGGCCGATGCGCTCCTGCCCGTGCGCCCCGAGTTCGTGCGCATCGGGGGCAGCCGGGCCCAGCGTGAGCTCTTCGACGACGCGCTGCTCTTCGGCCTGGTCAGGTCCAACCGGGCCGAGGAGGCCAGGGCGCTCCTCGACGAGCGCCTGGCCCGGCGCCCTTCGGCCCGTGACGCCCGGCTGGTGGACCGACTGGGGTCGTGAACCGCGGGTCCCGCCGGGACGGCCCGCCGTTCGGGGCCCGCAGCACCTGCGCCGTGTCGGTGTGGCCGAAGGCCGGCGAGCCCCGTGCGCCGGCCCGCGGCGAATACGCAATCTGAGCCGGCTTCGTTAGTCTGAACGCCAATGAGCGACGTCGAGCTCGACCAAACCGACCACCGGATCATCGAGTTGCTCTCCCAGAACGCGCGACGGACCATGGCCGATATCGGGGAGAAGGTGTCCCTCTCGGCCTCGGCGGTGACGCGGCGCATCGAGCGGCTCGAACGTGCCGGCGTGATCGCCGGCTACACCGTCGTGGTCGATCACCGCAAGGCGGGGCGACCCATCCAGGCCTTCACCGAGGTGCGGTTCGCCGGCACGTCCGATCTGAAGGAGATCAAGGACACCGCCATCCAGCTGCCCGAGGTTCAGGCCGTCTTCACCACGGCGGGCGATCCCGATGCGCTGGTGTGGCTCCAGGTGCCCGACGTCGAGCGCTTGGGCCAGGTGATCGAGCAGCTCCGCAAGCGAGGGAGGGTGACGGGGACCAAGACCCTCATCGTGCTCGACACGTGGGCGCGCCATCGCGGCAACGGGTCGGGACCGGCCGCCCGGCGCGACTAGTGCGCCGTTCGGGCCGTGCTGTCCTCGTCCTGGCGGCGGCCGCCGTGGTGCTGGCCTCCTGCACCACGGCGCCCAAACCGTCGGCGACGCCGACGACCTCCAGGGCCTCGACCTCCTCCCCCCCCACCAGCACCACCACCACGCTTCCCGCCGACGCCGGGGCCGGCGTGTGGTCCAAGCCGGTGCGGGTGGCGGCCGGGGCGGACCTCACCGTCGTCTCGTGCCCCGTGGCCGGCACGTGCCTGACCGGCTCGTCCACCGGCCATTCCTACCGCCTGGTCGACGGCCGGGTCACCAACGTCGGCCCGGTGGGGAGCGCGCCCTCGCCCACGGGGGTCTCCTACCTCGACTGCACCACCCCCACCTTCTGCGCGGGTGCCCCCAACCTCAACCAGGTCCTCCTGTTCAACGGCAGCGCCTGGTCGGCCCCCATGACCATCCCCGCCGCCCAGGGCATCGAGTCCATCGACTGCGTGGGTACGAACTGGTGCATGACGATCGACGGTGAGGGGAATTCGTTCGTGTGGAACGGCAGCGGCTGGTCGGGCAACCTCGGGGCCTGGGGGGCGGCCAACGAGATCTCCTGCGTCAACCCGTCCTTCTGCGTGGCCGTCGAGGGCGGGACGACGGTGTGGGACGGCAGCGCCTGGACCGAACCGGGCAACGCCGACAACCTGGGGCAACTGAATTCCGTCTCCTGCGCCAGCACCACCTTCTGCGTCGCCGTCGACAGCGCCGGGGACGTCCTGACGTGGAACGGGACGGCCTTCTCGGCGCCGACCCCGATGGCCACCGAGCCGCCCCTCTCGGGCACCGACGCCTCGGGGCTGACCGGGGTGTCGTGCCCCACCCCCACCTTCTGCCGTGCCGTCGACTCCCTCGGTCGGGTCTTCGGCTTCAACGGCACGACGTGGAGCAAGGGGACCCTGATCGACGACGGGCACGCGTTCACCAGCATCTCGTGCCCCACGGTCACCTACTGCGTGGCCGTCGACCGCCAGGGAGACGCCTTCGTCTCCGACGGGGCGAACGCGTAGCGCGCGATCACCCCTCTACCAGGGGGTCAGCTCCGGGGCCGGGCCCCGGCCGAGGATCCACGACAAGAGGGCGCCCGGATCGGTGCGGCCGGGGAGTGCCGCCACCTCGGCCGGGAGCCAGGCCGCCACCAGGGCCGGGGGCAGAGGGACCGGGCCGGGCTGCAGCCCGAGATCCCCCCGGTGCACCGCCACCTCGCGCCAGCGGGCGAAGACGACCTGGCGCGAGGTCGTCTCCTCCCCCCGCACGGTGCGGGAGCGGCCGTCCCAGGCGGCCGTCGGGAGGTCCGCCATGGTCCGCTCGACGGCAGCCGCCGTGTCCCTGACGTCGTCGACCAGCACCGCGGCCGGGCGGCCGGCACCGGCCTCGATGGCGTCGCGGCGTCCCGCCATCCCCCCGACGTACTGGTCCAGGACCTCCCCGCGGCGGGCCCCCTCGAGCCGTCGCACCACGCTGTCCGCGTTGCGGGCCACGTGGGTGAGGACGTGGCCCACGCTCCAGCCGGGCAGGGCGCTCGGCCGCCGGGCCACCGCGTCGGTCAACCCGCCGATGTCGGCCAGGAGCGCGGCGTGGGCGGCCCGGCAGCCATCGATCCACGCGTCGGGCCGACCGTCCGTCGAGCCGGGGCCCGTCAACCCGGGATGACCGCCTGCGCGTCCAGCATGTCGGCCATGACGGCGCGGATGACGTCGTCGGCCTCGTCCGTCATGCCGCCGGCCACGCCCCCGTAGATCGCCCCCGACGCGGGCGCCTCGGTGGCGTGCGCCCGGGCGTAGTCGACCGCGTCGGCCAGGTCGGCCGCGAAGGCGGACGCCACGTCGGCCTGCGTCTGGGGTCGGGTCACCGCCATGTGCAGCGCGTTGGGGTACTGCTGCCCGTTGAAGCGCCAGCCCCGGGTGCGCATGAAGTCGTTCACGTGGTAGATGTCGAAGGCGTCCGAGGTGAAGGAGAAGAGGAAGGTGGGCCGGCCCATCATCCGCAGCTCGGGGTGGCTGCGCACGGCCTCCTGCATGGCGAACGACGTCTCGAAGATCTCCTTGGCGTACCCCAGGTAGCCCGCGTGCCCGAGCTGGACCATGGCGGCCCAGGTGGCCGCGATGAGGCCGCCGGAGCGCGAGCCCTCCATGCCGGGTGAGCAGTACTTCCCACCGCTCCAGTCGGTCAGGTAGAAGTACTGGGCGTTGCGGAGCTCCTTGGTGCGGAAGGTGAGCACCGACGATCCCTTGAAGGCGTAGCCGTACTTGTGGGTGTCGGCCGAGATGGAGGTGACGCCCGGGATGCGGTAGTCGAAGACGGGGACGTCGTAGCCCAGCTCCTGGCCGAAGGGCAGGATGAAGCCGCCCAGGCAGCCGTCGACGTGCAGGCCGACGTGGTGCGCCAGGGCCACCTCGGAGAGATCGCCGATGGGGTCCACCGTGCCGTAGCCGTAATTGCAGGCCGAGCCGATGAGGGCCACGGTCTGGTCGTCGACGTGGTCGCGCACCCAGTCCACGTCGACCTGCGTGGTCACCGGGTCCACCGGGGCCCGCCGCAGCTCCACCCCGAAGAGGTGGCAGGCCTTGTCGAAGGCCGGATGGGCCGTCTCGGGCTTGATGACGTTGGGCCGGGTCACCCCCCGGCCCGCTCCGTGCTCCCGGTAGGCCAGCACGGCGTGGAGGATGCTCCCCGTCCCTCCGGTGGTGACCAGCCCGCAGGGGTCGCCGCCGGCCGCCGCCGCCGCTCCGCCGTGTTGCAGGTCCAGCGTCATGGAGATGATCTCGGCCTCGAATTTGGTGGCGCTGGGGCACATGTCGCGCTGGAGCACGTTCACGTGGGCGAACAGGCCGAAGGCCTCGTTCATGAAGTGGTAGTGGTCGTGGTCGCCGCAGTACATGGTGCCCGAGCACTTGCCCGTCTCCCAGAAGGCGTCCTCCTCCATGGCCATGGCGCGCAGCTGCGCCAGCACGGCCGGCCGCGGCATGCCCTCTGCCGGCAGGCTCCGGTGGATCTCGAAGCGGTCGGCGTAGGGGTAGCTGCTCACGGTGATGCTCCTTCACTCACCCGGCGATTATCGCAGGGTGAGCCGGGCCCGCACGGGCCGGTGGTCCGAGCCGGCATCGGGGCGCACCTCGCCCGACACCACCAGCACCTCGCCCCGGACCAGGATGTGGTCGATCTGGCTGTGCGGATTCCGGCTCGGCCAGGTCGAGCCCTTCACCGCCCGGTGCCATTCGGGCAGGAAGGCCCGGACCGGGGGGCCCCACAGGTTCATGTCCCCCGACAGGATGGCGTCGGGCCGGGCCTCGGAGCGCAGGCGCTTCTTCAGCAACGCGTAGTGGCGGTGCGAGCCGAACTGCAGGTGCGACATGTGGGTGCCGACGACCGAGATCTTGTGCCCTTCGACGGTCAGGTCAACCACGATGGCGGCCCGGCGCACCCGGTCCCGGGCCAGGCGGGGCAGGTGGAGGGCGCGGGTGTCCTCGACGGCCAGGCCCCGACGGGTGAGGACGGCGATGCCCCAGCTCCCCGGCTCGGCCTCGGCGAAGCGCGCCGACGCCGCGGCCTCGGCGGACAGCGGACGCTCGCTGTCGAGGAAGAGGGCGTGGCGGCCCGAGCGCAGCATGGCGTAGCGGGGCATCCAACGGTCGGTGGCCCGAGGGTCCGGCCGGGCCCGCCGCCCCTCGGCCAGGGCGCAGGTCACCGCCTCGTAGCCCAGCGAGCGGGCGATCTCTTGGGCCTGTCCGCCGGCGGGGTCCGCCTCGCCGGCCCACGCCTCCTCCAGCACGATGACGTCGGTGCCCAGGTCCCGGCAGACGGCGACGTGATCGTACGGGCGGCCCCACCCGTCCACCCCGGCGTGCATGTTGAAGTTGGCGATGGTGAGCACGATCCGGGCCGACGATAGGGCACCGGTACCATCGGGTGCGTGTCGTGCCGGCCCGCCCCCTACCTCGTCGAACGCCTCCGGTCCTTCGGGACCACGATCTTCGCCGAGATGTCCGAACTGGCGGCGTCCACCGGCTCCCTCAACCTGGGCCAGGGGTACCCCGACACCGACGGGCCGGGGGAGCTGGCCCGCACCGCCGCCGAGGCCATCGAGGCCGGGCACAATCAGTACCCGCCCAGCTCGGGCACGCCCGAGCTGCGGGCGGCCGTGGCGGCCCACCAGCTGTCGTGGTACGGACTGGACTACTCGCCCGAGGACGAGGTGCTGGTGACCACCGGCGCCACCGAGGCGATCGCCGCCACTCTGCTGGCCCTGTGCGAGGCCGGCGACGAGGTGGTGCTGTTCGAGCCCTCCTACGACTCCTATGCCGCCTGTGTGGCCCTGGCCGGCGCCACCACGCGCCTGGTCCGCCTCCACCCGCCGGCGTGGACCTTCGATCCCGACGAGCTGGCCGCCGCCGTGGGCCCGCGCACCAGGCTCATCCTGCTCAACACCCCCCACAACCCGACCGGCAAGGTGTTCGGCCCCGAGGAGCTGGGGCAGATCGCCCAGCTCTGCCGGGACCGGGACATCCTGGCGGTGACCGACGAGGTCTACGAGCACCTCGTCTTCGAGGGGACCCACGTCCCGCTGGCCACCCTGAAGGGCATGGCGGAGCGCACCGTGTCCATCTCGTCGGGTGGCAAGACCTTCTCGTTCACCGGCTGGAAGGTGGGGTGGGTGACCGCGCCGGCCCCCCTGGTCTCGGCCGTGCGGGCCGTCAAGCAGTTCCTGACCTACACCTCCGGTGCCCCCTACCAGCTCGCCATCGCCCGCGGCCTGGGCTACCCACCGGAGCGGATCAACCGCCTGGGGGCCGAGCTCGAGGCCAAGCGGGACCGCTTCTGCGGCGGGTTGGCCACCCTCGGGTTCACCGTGCACCGGCCGGCCGCCACCTATTTCGCCACCACCGACATCGCCGACGTCGCCCCCGGCCTCGGGGCCTACGAGTTCTGCCGGGCCCTACCCTCGCGCTGCGGCGTGGTGGCCATCCCCAGCTCGGTGTTCTACGGGGCCGGGGGGACCGCGCCGGACGACGCCGCCGGCCGCACCCTGGTCCGGTGGGCCTTCTGCAAGCAGGACGCCGTCTTGGAGGAGGCGCTGGCACGCCTGGCTCGGTGGGCATGACCACCTCGCTCACCTGGGTCGATGCCTTCACGGACCGGCCCTTCGGGGGCAATCCGGCCGGGATCTGCCTGGTGGACCCGCCCCTGGCCGAGGACCGCATGCAGTCCCTCGCCTTCGAGCTGGGGATCGCCGAGACGGCGTTCGTCACCCCCGGCGCCGACGCCACCACGTTCGGGCTGCGCTGGTTCACCGCGGCCGCCGAGGTCGACCTGTGCGGCCATGCCACGCTGGCGGCGGCCCACGCGCTGCTGGTGCGCGGGGTGGTCGACGGCACCGCGGCCGTGACGTTCCACACCCGCAGCGGGCCCCTGGTGGCCAGCTTCGAGGGCGACCGCATCTCCCTGGACTTCCCGGCCGTCCCGATGACCGACGCACCGCTGCCCGGGTCCCTGGAGCGGGCGTGGGACGCCGCCGACGTGGTGGCCACCGGGGCCACGGACTTCTTCTCGGTGGTCGTCCTGGGCTCCGAGGCGGTCGTGCGCGACTACCGGCCCGACCTGGCCGCCATCGCCGCGGTGGACCGCAGCGCCCTCCTCGTCACGGCGGCGGCCGATGCCACCGCGGACGCCGACTACGTCCTGCGGGTCTTCGGGCCCAAGATCGGGATCGACGAGGACCCGGCCACCGGGTCGGCCCAGTGCACGGCCGGCCCCTACTGGTCCGCCACCCTGGACCGGCCGGCGCTGGTGGCGCGGCAGCTGTCGGGCCGGGGCGCAGTCCTCTACGTGCGCCCCGACGGGGAGCGGGTCCACATCGCCGGGAACGCCGTGGCGGTGTTCGACGGCCACCTGTGCTAGCGATGGCTGCATGGCCGCGCCGTCCGAGGACCTCCGGGAACTGGTGGCGCACCATCGGGCCGCCTCGCCCCGGGAGGCGGCGGCCAAGGACCGCTTCCTGGCCGAGCTCGACCGCCTGCCCGCGCCCACCGACGAGCACGCCGACCCCACGCACGTCACGGCATCGGGCATCGTGGTCGGGACCCGGGGCACGGTCCTCCATCTCCACAAGCGTCTCGGTCGCTGGATGCAGCCCGGGGGCCACATCGACCCCGGGGAGACGTCACCCGTGGCCGCCCGCCGGGAAGCCCAAGAGGAGCTGGGCCTGGCCGTGACCCACCCCGAGGACGGTCCGCGGCTGCTCCACCTCGACGTCCACGAGGCGGCACTCGGCCACACCCATCTCGACCTGCGCTACCTCCTGATCGGGCCCGACACCGACCCCACCCCGCCGCCGGGCGAGAGCCCCGAGGCGCGCTGGTGCAGCTGGGAGGAGGCCGAGGGCATGGCCGACGAGGCGTTGGCCCCCGCCCTGACGATCGCCCGGGCCGAGTGGGAGGCCCGGTCGCCGTGAGCGGGCCGCTGGCCCAGCTGCTGGTGGTCCAGGACCTCGACACCGCCATCACCCAGCTCGAGCACCGGCGGGTGGCGCTGGCCGAGCGCACCGGGCTGAAGGGCCTCGAGGCCGAGCTGGCCGTCCTGCGGGCCGACGAGGCGTCGTTGACGGAGCGACGAGCCGAGTTGGTGGCCACCCAGAGGGACATCGAGGGCCAGATCGCCGCCATCACCGAGCGGCGGACCCTGACCGAGCAACGCATGTACGCCGCCCGGGGCTCGTCCACCCGCGACCTCCAGGCCATGGACGACGAGGTGCGTCACCTGGCCCGGCGTCAGGCCGAGCTCGAGGAGCTGGACCTGGTGGCCATGGTCAACCAGGAACCCCTCGACGCCGAGCTGGCCTCCCTGGTCGCCCGGCGGGCACCGCTCGAGGAGCGGGTGGCGGTGGTGGGCGCCGAGGTGGGGGCGGAGCAGCGCGCCATCGACGAGGAGCTGACGGCCGCCAGGGCCGCCCGGGCCGCGGCCGCGGCCGAGCTCCCGGCCGCGCTGGCCGAGCGCTACGAGAGGCTCCGCACCCGCCTGCACGGCACCGGGGCGGCGCGCCTCGTCGGCCGTCGGTGCGACGGGTGCCATCTGGAGCTGTCCGCCGTCGAGGTCGACCGCATCCGCGCCATGCCCCCCGACACCGTGGCCACCTGCGACCAGTGCGGACGCATCCTGGTCCCCGTGTGAGGTGCTGATCCTCGTTCGCCACGGCGAGTCCACCGCCAACGCGGCGGGTCTGCTGCTGGGCCGCACCGACGCCGCGCTGACCGAGGCGGGGCGGGCGCAGGCGACGGCGGTGGGTGCGCTGCTGGCGGGCCCGGTCGTCTCGCTGCGCACCAGCCCGCTGGAGCGGGCCCGCTCCACGGCCGCCCTGCTCGGTCTCGGCGTCGCGCCCGCGGTCGACGACCGTTGGATCGAGGTCGACTACGGAGAGTTCGAATGCCAACGACTGGCGGACGTGCCGGCCGAGGTCTGGCAGCGGTGGCGGGAGGATCCGGGCTTCCGCCCCGCCGGTGGCGAGACCCTGGCCGAGGTCGACGCCCGCGTCGGCGCGGCCTGCGAGGCGCTCTTCACCACCAGGGGGGAGGGGGCGCGATCGCCCGACGGCGACGTGGTGGTGGTCAGTCACGTGACGCCGATCAAGGCGGCGGTGGCCTGGGCCCTGGGTGCCGGTCCGGGGTTGGCGTGGCGCCTGCACCTGCAGACGGCCTCGCTGACCCGCATCGCCTGGGGCAACGGTACCCCCGTGCTCGAGAGCTTCAACGAGCTGGCGCCGGACCGCGAGGCCAGGTCACAATCACGCCGTGACTGATCTCACCGGGCCCGACCGGTCGCCCCGCCTGGCCGAACTGCGCCCGGCCGCGGGCGGGGAGGACACGCCGGTGCACCGCCGGGTCATACAGGTGGAGGTGTTCGAGCGCGACGGGTACCACGTGGTCATCGGCACGCTGCTCGATCAGCGCCCGTGGGCCAGTGGAGCGCTCGGCCCGCGGGACCTGCACGGGATGGAACTGGGGATCGTGGTGCGACGGTCCGATCTGGTCATCGTCGACGCCCGGGCCACCATGGGCACGTTCCCCCACGCGGAGTGCCCGACCATCGAGGACTCCTTCGCCGAGCTGGTGGGCCTGTCCGTCTCGCGCGGCTACACCAGCGCCGTCCAGTCCCGCTTCGGGCGGGAGCGGGGCTGCAGCCATCTCGAGTTCCTGGCCCGCGCCCTGGGCCCGGTGGTCATCCAGGCCATCACCTCGTCCGGCGCCTACCGGGTGGAGCACGGCGACGGCGAGCACACCCTGGGTGGGGGCGGCATGGAGTGGCTGACCAACACCTGCCACGTCTGGGCCGAGGGCGGTGCCGGCATGCAGAAGGTGGCCTCGGGTTGGCGTCCGGGCGACACCGAGTACCCGGCCCCGACGGTGGTGGAGATCAGGCGGCGCCAGGCCGGGGTCGCCGAGCCCCCACCCGTCAACCCGAGGTAGCCGGCGCCCCGCCGGCCGTGCCGGCCGTGCCGGGCGGGGTCCAGCGCAGCTCGGGCTTGTCCAGCACGATGTCCCGCTCCAGGTCCCCGATCGCGGCCGAGGGCTCGACCCCGTGCTCCTCGCCGAGGATGGCGCGGAAGCGCTGGAAGGCCTGCAGGGCTTCCGCCTGCCGGCTGTCGCGGTAGAGGGCGAGCATGAGCTGTCTCCACCTCCGCTCGCGCAGCGGCTCCGCCTCGACGGCCACGCTGAGGTCGGGGAGGACACCCTGGTGGTCGCCCAGCTGCAGGCGGCCCTCGAACAGGTCCTCTTCGGTGCCCGCCTTGCGCTCGCGCAGGCGGGTCACCTCGCTGAGGCCGGCCGGGCCGTCGGCCAGGTCGGGGATCGGGTCCCCCCGCCAGAGGTCGAGGGCCCGGGTGATTTCGGCCACCGCGGACCCGGGGTGGCCCGAGGCGAGCAGCTCTCGACCCCGCACGCTCCGACGCTCGAAACGGTGGATGTCGACGATCTCTTTCGGTCCGGTGAACCGATAGCCCTGCGGTGTGGTCTCGATGGCCCCGGCCGGGAGGATGTGCCGCAGCGCCGAGATGTAGCCCCGCAGGGCCGTGTCCGCCGTCCTCGGTTCGTCGTCCCCCCACAAGGCCCACTCGAGGTCCCCGGTCGTCACGGCGGATCCGATGCGCAGGGCCAGCAGGGCCAGCACGGCGCGGGCCTTGGGCGCGGTGATGCTCGTCACCGTCCCGGCCACGGCGACCTGGAGCGGCCCGAGCAGGCCGATCTCGAGGTCCAGCCGGCTCCGGGCCACGTTGCGGGTGTCCTTCGAAGGGGTGCTGACCTCGGCCGATCTGCTCCCGCCGGCCTCGGCCCGCTCGACGGTCAGGGTCGTCCAGGCTCCGACGTGGATCTGGTCACCGTCCCGCAGCGGCACCCGGTGGTTGGGGGTAATGGGGTCCCGGTCGGCGTTGAGATAGGTGCCGTTCGCCGAGTCCTGATCGACCAGGGCCCAGTCGCCGGTGGGTTGGCGCATGAGCACGGCATGGCGGTGCGACACGCCCACGTCCTCGAGGGTCCCCGACAGGTCGATCTCGGGGGTGATGCCCCGTCGCGTGCTGCGCCGCCCGATGCGCACATGGTCGCCGAGGAGGGCGACGCGCCGGTTGTGCGGCGCCTCGGGGAACTCCAGACCGTCGGGCTCGATCATCTCGTAGTACTGGCGGTCCGGGCGCACCACCACCTCCCAGAGCTGCTCGTCCCACACCGGGACGCTGTCCGGCGCGTCGAAGCGGTAGCCGCACTCCACGCAGGCCGCCTCCGTCTCGGGGAACGACCCGCAGTTCGGGCACTGCCGCGAGGGTTCCGGCTCCGCCGTCGCCGTCGGGGTCCTCGCGCTCGCCGGACGCGGTGCGGCGGCGGACCCGTTCGAGCTCTTCTCACTCATTTGCGTGTCCGCACCGTGCGCGTCGACTTGGCCTCGAGGATCATCACGTCCATGTCGTCGACCGTTCCCTTGAGCCGCACTCGACCGGTCAGCGGGTCCGCCTCCACCACCACCGCGTCCAGGCGGGCCAGGGCGTCGTCGTTCCCGGTCCCGGCAGCCAGTCGCCTGGCCAGGCCGAAGCGGCTCGTCGCCGTGTCGGTGTCGCCGTCACGCAGGGCGTCGACCCCTCCCTGTATGGCGTCGGCCAGCTCCTTCTCGCCCATGGCCTCGGCCACCCGCCCGTTGATCTGGGTCGATTTGGCGGTGTCGTCGGTCCACACGGCCCTGATGAGGGCCTGTCCCGCTGGCTCACCGCCGACCAGGAGGGTGAGCCGCGCCGCCAGCATCTCGTCGCCGACCTGCCCCGGGGGCACCCGCACACTCACGTAGTAGTCGCGGGACTCGTCACCCCACGAGCCGGTGGCGTAGTCGACGACCAACGGCCCCGCCTCGGCGCGCAACGGGGCCAGATCGATCATGACCGGTGCCATTTGCTTGACCAGCTCCACCGCGGCACCCTGGGGCGCCCAGACTCGCAGCGTGACCTCGGCGACCTCCTTGCTGAGGGCGTCGTGCATCATGGCGGCGAAGTCCGCGCTGAGCCCGGACGCATCGGCGACGATGTCGTAGGTCCCGAGGAGGGCGGTGGCGATCTGGCGCAGATCGGCCACCTGCCAGTCACTGCCCACCCCCCGGCAGTCGCACTGGAAGACCCCTTCGGCCTGGACCAACGCGTCCTCGAGGCCTCCGGGGGCCTCGCTCTCGTTCTTGCCGTCGGTGAGCAGGATGGCGTGTCGGAGGCCCGGCTCGTCGTCGAGGAGCTGGGCGGTGAGGCGGATCCAGGTTCCGAACGCGGTACCACCGCCGGCGGCGAGCTTCTTGGTCGACCTCTTCGCCGCGTCGCGGGCGGTGGGCGAGGAGACGGCCAGCCGTGCCGAGGTCGGGTACACCAGGTCCGCCTGGTGATTGCCTTGGACGATGGCGAAGCGGACGCCGTCGGGGAGGCAGTCGATGGCAGCCGCCGTGGCCGCCTTGGCCTCGCGGAGCTTCTTCCCATCCATCGAACCGGACGTGTCGAGCACTATCACCTCGGCCCGGTCGGCCGCCGGCCCGGCCGCGCCGGCACCGTTGGCGGTCCCCTCGGCGGTCACCGTGACCACGGCGTTCATCACGCGGGCCCCATCGGGGAGGAACTCGTTCTGGAACGCTTCGATGCGGAACTCGGGCATGGTGCTCACTCCTCGCTCGTCGTTTCGATGGTCGGTACCGCGGATCCCGGTGTGGCGCCCGCAACCGCCGGTGCCACCGGCACCACGGCGACCGTCACGTTGTCCCGGCCGCCGGCCGCCAGCGCCGCTTCGACCAGGCGCCGGGCGAGGGCCAGCGGCGCCGAGCCGGCCGGCTCTTCCGCCAGCGCGGCCAGGGCCGACGGCCGGTCGAAGTAGTCCCACAGGCCGTCGGTGCACACGACGACCACGCCGGGCCGGTCGACCGCGCTCACGGTCACCGCGGGCCGCACCGATGCCGCGTCCGCCCCCACCCACCGGGTGATCGTGCGCGCGTCGGGGTCGGCGTACGCCAGCTCCGGTGGATCTCCGTCCGCGATCATCTCCTCGGCCCAGGTGTCGTCGACGGTGAGGCATCGTCCCCCCTCGGGTGTGCCGTCGAGCAGGTAGGCGCGGCTGTCGCCGATGTTGGCCACCGCGATGAGGCCCGGCGTGGCCATCACGGCGACGAGGGTCGTCGAGGGCGCGAGGCCGCTCCCTTCGGCATCCACGTCGGCCACCGCGATCTGTGCTTCGGCGCACGCCTCGACGAAGAGTCGGTCCCAGGCTTCGGGGTCGGACGGAGGGTGGCGCAGCGCCGCCTCGAGCACCCGGATCGCCATCTCCACCGCGACCCGGGAGGCCTCGTGGGCATTGGCGGTCGACGCCACCCCGTCGCACACCACCACCGCGCTGCGACCCTCGAAGGTGGCCAGGGCCATGGCGTCCTCATTGCGCGGCCGACGCCGGCCGCGGTCCGACACGGCGGCCACCACGCCGAGGTCCTGCTCCACCCGCTGCATCGGCGCAGTGGGCCGGGGGGGATCGGGCTCCGGCTCGGGCTCGGGACCCACCCGCGCCCCGCAGACCTCACAGAAGCGCTCCTGCTCGAACATGGGCGCACCGCAGCCGGCGCAGTCCTCCTGCGCCATCTCCGCCCCGCCCGGTTCGGTCGTGCTCATGTCAGGGTCCGCGGGCGATGGGCGTTGGCCAGGTCGACCAGCTCGAAGCGCTCGCCGTCGGTCCCGGCCAGCTTGGCCAGCGACCGGTACGTCCGCTCGAGGGCCGCCCGGACGTCGACCTCGGTGAAGGGTGTGCCGACGAGAACCGTGTGCTCGTCCGGGGCGGCCCGCCCATCGGTGAGCACACGGAGGGCCTGACCCAGCAGATCGCGCAGCAATGGGAGGCGCAGCGAGGGCTCGACCTTCAGGTGCTCGAGGACCGCGGCGGCCGAGGCGAGGTCGCTCAGGCCCGGCGGCACGCCGCCCATATCCGCACAGCGCAGGCGGCACAGGGCGGTCTGCGCCGCCTGGTGGGCCCCGGAGGAGGCGGCGATGCGCGCCAGTGCCGCCGCCGCGCCGTCGCGGTCCCGGCGGGACAGCCGCACCCGGCACAGTCCGAAGCTCGCGCTGGCGAACCCCGGGTCGGTGGCGGCGACGAGGTCGTAGAGGCGGGCCGCCTCGTCCACGTCGTCGGCACCGGTGGGGACCGTGCTCCCGCCGGGGGGCGACGAACCGGAGCGGTCCGCCGCGTTCTCGAGAGCGAGCGCCAGGGCCAGCTTCGGCGCCAGTTCCCCCGGGAGCTCGCCCGCCACCACGGCAAAGAAGGTCTGGGCCACGCGGGGTCGGTCGGCGGCCAGGTGCAGCACACCCCGCCACCAGGCCACGCGCCAGGCGGACATGCCGGCTTCGGGCGTCTCGAGCTGGCGCTCGGCCCCGGCGAAGTCCCCCTCCTCGATGAGGGAGCGGGCCAAGTGGTAGGCCAGCTCTGGCGAGGGGGGAGCCGATTCGAGGATGGACCGGACCTGGTCAGGGCTGGAGAGCGCCGCTGTGGCCAACAGCCCGGCGGCCGGGTCGAAGGGGTCGACGGAGGGAACGGGCAGGTCCGGCCAGGCGCCGGCGTCGGTGGCCGGGCCGAGTTCGGCGCTGAAGTGGGCGCTCGGCGCGGGCGCCGGCTGGCCGCCGTCGAGGGCGACGACCTCCCGCAGCACGCCGAGCAGCTGGTCGGCCATCTCGGCCGCCGTCTGGAAGCGGGCGGCCGGATCGGCGGCAGTGGCCTTCTTGAGGAACCGGTGAAACGACTCGTAGCGGCCGAACAGGGGGACCTCACGCGCCGGTGGCAGGCTGGTGGCGAAGCGCTTCTCGTCCTGGAAGCCGGGGAGATCGAGGCTGAGCACCGCCAGGGTCCGGGCCACGGTGTAGAGGTCGGACGAGATCGATGCCCCGTCCTCGGGTACCTCGGGTGCCTGGTAGCCGACGGTGCCGTAGAGATCGCTGTCCTCGTCGCCGATGGCGCGGACGCCCCCCAGGTCGATGAGCTTGAGTTGCTCGTGGGTCTGGATCACGTTGTCCGGCTTGAAGTCGCAATAGAGCAACCCGCGGCGGTGCAGATATCCGAAGGCGGGAAGGATCTCGAGCGCGTAGGCAATGGCCTGCGCCACCGGCAGGGGAGCGCCGGTCTCGTCCCGGCAACGGTTGCGCACCTCCCGCAGGGATGCCCCGCCGACGTACTCCATCACGATGTAGCCGGCGTCCTCGTGCTGGACGAAGTTGTAGATCTTGACGATGTCGGGATGATCGACCTCGATCAAGAAGCGGCGTTCGGCGATCGCCGCCGCCTTCGCCGACTCGTCGTTGGAGTCGAGCAGGCCCTTGAGCACCACCCACTTGCCGTCCAGATTCAAGTCTTGGGCCAGGTAGATCCAGCCCAGGCCGCCATGGGCGATGCATCCCGTCACCTGGTACTGGCCGCCCACGACGTCGCCGGGCCTGAGCTTGGGCGTGAACGAGTAGGCCGCACCGCAGTGCGGGCAGAAGCCCTCGGTGCGGGCGAGCCGACCCTCGTGGTTCCGCCCGACCGGATGCCCGCAGCGGGCGCAGGTGCGCTTGCGCTCGGGGACCTCGGGGTCGGCCAGCACCACGGACAGCGGGTCGCGGGAGGGGACGGCGGGTATCTCGACGAGACCGGCACCGAGGTGGCCCCGGTCGCGGCGCGAGCCGGCACCGGTGTGCTGCCCCGTGGCCGTGCCGGTACCCGACCGGAAGGTCGCCGTGCCCAGGGACGAGGCGGAGCCGCTGGTCCCCGCGGTCGGCCCCGCGCCCAGCCCCGCCGTGCGCGAGGACGGACCCGAAGGGGCCAGGCCGCAGACATCGCAGTACCCGTCCTCGATCTTCCCGTCGCATCCGGGTCGGCCGCACGGCTGGGGGTCGCTGCCCCTGGTCACCGGCGACGGCGGTCGGCCCAGCCCCGTCGTACGCCGAGAGGGATCCGCGGGGGCCAGGCCGCAGACGTCGCAGTACCCGTCCACCATCTGACCGGTGCACGCGGGTCGCTCGCAGGTCGCCGTCACCGCGCCCCCTCGTCACCGGCCCGGACGGCGCGCTCGAACTGGGATACGAGATCCTCGGCCCGCCGAACGTCGCACGGTGCGCTGTAGAGGAGCTCGTCGGCCTCGCGTTGGCGACGGTCGAGCTCGATGTCCTCACCCAGGCCGATGGCCCGAGCCTTGGCCCGGTAGGCGTCGAGACGGCCCCGCAGCTCGTCGCGCTTGGCCAGGTCGGTGGCGCCACAATCCTCGAGCCGCGCCAGGTGTCGACTGAGGCGGTCGGTGCGCCGCGCCAGCGCGGCCACCGACCGACGCGCCGCCGCCCCGTCGCCGGCGGTTGCGGTCAGGGCGGCGAACTCGGCGTGCAGCCCGACGAGCTCGGCTTCGGCCCGGTCGAGATCCTCCCAGACCGTGTGGGGCAGCACGATCCTCTCGACGATGGCCCGACATTCGGCGCGGGCACGGCGCAGGCGGGCATCGCCGTCGTCGAGCGCCGAGGAGAGATCGGCTCTCTCGGCGGCCAGCTGCCGGTTCGCCGCGGCGGCGTCCCGGATCGATGCCGTGGCCCGGTCCACCGTGACGGTGATGGACGGTGCGAGTCCGGCGGGGAGGGAGAGAGGGTCATGGCGGGCCGTCGCCTGGGCCTCCGCCAGGGCCCGCCGGGCGGCGGCCAGGTCGTTCGGCGGGCGGCACCCGGTCTCGCGGACCGTGGCCTCGAGCCGGTCGACCTGCGCCTCGAGCGCCGTGAGCTCCGGCACCGTCTCGGTCCAGACCGACCCCACGGCCGTGACCAGCGCCACCACCGAGTCGTAGCCGGCGGACATCTGGTCGATCAGCTCGTCGATCGTGCACGGGACCGTTGGGTCCGCCCCCTCGGTCAGGGTGCGGTGCCCGGTCGGGTCGGGGCTGGGCAGTGAGACCGACGGCCCGTCCAGCAGGGCGGCCACGCGACCGAGGGCGGCCCTGGGGACGGACGACCTGGTGCCGCGCTCATGGGCGATCGCCTCGAGGAGATCCTTCAGCGCGACGTGGCCGCGCCAGAGATCGGCCAGCTGCGCGTCGGCCAGCCGCCAGGCCTCGGCTGTCCGTCCCGTGAGGCTCGGGGAGGCTCCGAGCATCTGGCGGGTGACGTCGGCGTCGAGTTCGACCAGGTTCTCCCCCATGTGCTGCACGATCGTGTCCACCTTCGCGAGGCGCCGGTCGATGGCGTCGAGCGACGGGGTGCTCATGGTGCCTCCGTGTAGGTGGCCACCGGCGGAGCCGGCGGGTTGGGACCCAGCCATTTCTCGTAGATGGCGGCCCAGGTGCCGTCGGCCCGCTCTTGGGCCAACACGCCGTTCACGAACGACGTGAATTCGGGGTGGGCCTTGCTGATGGCCATGCCGTAGGGCTCGGAGGTGAAGGGCGGTCCCACGATCTTGGTGTTGGGATCCTGGGCGGCCAGCCCCTGCAGGATCGCGTTGTCGGTGCTGATGGCATCGACCTGGCCCTGCTGGAGCATCACAAGGCAGTCGGTCTCGTTCTGAACCGCCCAGAGAATGGCTCGGGGTGCCACCTTGACCAGGTTCTGCAGGGAGGTCGATCCGAAGGTGGCGCACACGCGCTTTCCGTTGAGGTCGGACGGGCCGCTGATGGTCGAGTCGGTCGGCACCAGGATCTCCTGACCGGCCTCGAAGTAGACCGTCGAGAAGTCGACGTACTTCTCACGCGCGCAGTTGATGGTCATGGTCTCGGCCAGGATGTCGACCTGGCCCGACCGTACCGCCTGGACCCGCTGGTCGTTGTTGACGACCACGAAGCGGATCCGGTCCGGCGAGCCGAAGATCGCCTGGCTGACCTGGCGCAGCATGTCGATGTCGAACCCGCTCAGCTGGCCCGTGACCGGGTCCCGGTAGCCCCAGTCGTAGGTGGACTGGCCGGTCCCGACGATCAGGTAACCCCGGGCGAGGATGTGGGACATCCAGCTTCCGGCCGGCATGTCGCCCGGGGCGGGCATGGTGGCCGGAGGTGCAGAGCTCGCCGTCGGGTCGGTGCAACCTGGCGGAGCCGGTGGGGGCGGTGAGGGGTGGACGATCTCGGCAAAGGCGGGCAGGAGCGGTGCCATCCGCACCGCCGCCGGAGGGAGGCGTGACGCGTCGGGAGCGGTACCGCAGCCGGCCAGGCCCAGCGCGGTGCCGATCAGCACGACGGTGATCGTCCTGGGCGAGAGCCGCCGGGGTGTCGGGTGACGGTGTCGCATGGTCCTACCTGTACTCCGCGATCCGGGACTGGAAGCCGACGAGGACGAGCACGGCCGAGATCAGCGCCAGCAGGGCGATGGCCACGAGGACGCCGTCGAGATCTCCGGTGGCCGCCGCCATCGCACTGTGGAAGGTCCCCTGGGATCCGGAGATGTCATCGGTGAGCACCGTGTCCAGATCCGACGACACCGCCGGGAGATCCGTCGCGGCCGGCCCGGAGGCCACGGCGTCGGCCCCGTCCAGATTGCCCCCGCTGTCCAGGCTGCGGATGTGGTGGTGCACTCTGGTGTAGGCGGCGAAGGCGGCGCGGGCGTGCGCCGCCTGCGGCCGCTCGGCGCCTGCGACCGCGCCCGACGAGGCCAACAGGGCCTCGAGGCGGTCGGCGGCGGCGGTGTAGTCCTGCTGGTACGTGGGCACCGAGTCCAGGGTGAGCAGGGTCAGCTCGTCGTCCGCCCGCATCTCGAGGGCGAGGATGCGGGCCTGCGTGTAGGTGTCGATGGGGCCCGACCCCCGGCTCGTGGCCGTGGTCACGCCGGAGCCCTGGGCCACCAGGGCGATGGCGAACCACAGACCGAGGGCGGCGATGAGCACGGTGGCCGTCACCAGCGGAACGTTGAGCGTCCGGCGGAAGTGGCGGCTCATCCACCACTGGGCCCCTACGAGCAGCACCAGCAGGACGGCCACGCTGAGCCCCGCCGCGGCGGCCAGCCACGGGTTGACCGCGTTCCCCTCGTCGGCGGCGAGACGGGCGCGCTCGGTGGCATAGAGCTGGGTGGCGGCGGGCAGGATCCGGGTGCGCATCAGGTTGTTGGCCTCGCCGAGGTAGGAGGCGGCCAGCGGGTAGTAGGCCTGACGCTCGTTGAAGAGGGCCGTCTGCACCAGCCCGGTGTAGACGGGCACCTCGGTCGACACAGCGGCCAATGACGACGTGACCGCGGGATCCGTACCTGCCTCCTGAGCGGCCGTGGCCAGTGCGGTCGAGGCCTGATCCACGTCGGCGGCGTAGCGGTCACGAAGCGCCGCCGGTTCGAGCCGGCCCCGCAGGAACGAGGCGGCGGCCGTGCTGTCGGCGTCGGAGAGTGACGTGTTGATGGTCTGCGCCGAGACCAGCAGCGGCTCCGCCTGTTGGGCCGCCGCCGTGGTCGCACTCTGTCGGTTGGACGTGGCCAGGCCGGCCACCAGTCCGGCCAGCACGACCAGGAGGACCAACGCCACGGCGAAGACGCGGAGGCGCACCGGCGTGGAGCGGGGGCGCGAGCCAGGGGGGACGGGCAGCGTCCGCACGGCGCTCACGGTTTCCGTCGTCACCATCACCGGCGCGTCCCCCGCTTCCGAGTCAACCCTTCTTCCCCGACGGTCGGCCGCGACTGCGACGCTTCCGTACCCGGTGGGCACTGGACCCGAACCGGGCACGTTGTCCTCCTTCGCCCGACGCCGGTTGCTGCGCAGTCTCTCACGCCGCTCACTGTGCGCCATCACGGTAAGCGCTCGGTAAGGGCAGGTCACACCCGGGTATCTCGTCGCTGGCCGGACAGCCCCCATGCAGGCATTTCGGGTGCCGGGTCTCCGCCGACGGGGCCGGAGGGTGGATGCCAGCGGCCGTGGGTGGTTCGGACATCGAGTCGGTCTTCACGCAGGTCGACTCGACCTTCCGCCGGCTGAACTCGGCGTTGATGAACCAGTAGCCGACGCGGCGCAGTGGCGGCTCAGGGAACGGCGCGGCCCGCCTCGAGGGTGACGGTGGTCTGGCAGCGGTCGGCCTCCGCGGGCCGGTGGGTGATCAGGAGGACGCTGTGATCGCCCGCGGCGCGGAAGACGTCGCCGATGAGCCGGTCGGCCACCTCGTCGTCGAGTCCGGAGGTCGGCTCGTCGAGCACGAGCACCCGGCCGCCGGCCAGGAGCGCTCGGGCCACGGTCACCCTCCTGCGCTCGCCTCCGGAGAGGGCGACGCCCTCATCACCGACGGGCGTCTCCAAGCCGGCCGGGAGCCCGGCCACCCAGCCGCTGAGCTGGGCGGCGTCGAGGGCCCTGCCGATCTCCTCATCGGTGGCGTCGGGGCGTCCCAGGGTCAGGTTGGACCGCAGCGTGCCGGCGAACAACTGGGCGCGCTGGTCGACTAGGGCGCAGGCGGCCCGCACCTCGGCCTGCGTCAGCTCGTCGGTCGCCACGTGGCCCAGCTGCAACGTGCCGCCCTCCAGCGGCCAGAAGCGAAGGAGGGCGTTGACCAGGGAGGATTTGCCGGCGCCACTGGAGCCGGTCACGGCCACCCGTCCTCCCGGGGCCAGGTGCAGGTCGACCCGGTCGAGCGCCCGGGGCAGCCCGGGCCCGTAGCGCAACGACGCCCGCGCGAAGGAGACGTCCGGCGTGCCCTCGGGGAGCGAGCGGGGGACGCCGGGGTCGCCGATCGGGACCGGCACGGCCTCGAGGGCCAGGAGGCGGCGGGCGGCGGCGCGGACCGCCAGGGCGCGGGCCGTGCCCTGGGTCACGCCGGGGACCGGCTCGAACGTGGCCAGGGCGGCCAGGGGCAGGACGGCCACCATGACCGGGTCGAGGTGGTGCGCGTGCACGGCGGACACGGCGACGGCCAGGACCGCGGTCAGCGCCGCGCCCACGCACAGTTGCGTCGTGAAGGCGGCCAGCGCGGCCGACCGGTGCTGGCGGCGCGCCAGGGCCTCGGACCGCCGGCTCATCTCGTCCAGCCGGCCGAAGGCGGAATCTTCGGCGCCGAAGGCCAGGAGGTCGGCCGCCCCGTGGATCATGTCGACCACGTGCGCCGAGATCTCCCCCGCCAGGGCCGACTCCTCGTCGTCGGCACCGGGCCGCCAGACCAGGGCCGGTGGCACGGTGCAGGCGATCAGCAGTGGGACGCCCAGGGCGAGGACGGCCACGGGCAGGATGAGGCCGACCACGACCAGACCCAGCAGGGCGGCACCCAGGGCCACACCGAGGGGCAGCACGGTGCGGAGGTAGAGGTCCTGCAGGGTGTCGACGTCGTCGATGGCGCGGGTCAAGAGGTCGCCGCTGCGCCAGCCGGCCAGGGCAGCGGGCACGCGTGGCGTCAGGCAGTCGTAGAGCCAGATGCGCCACCCGGCCAGGGCCCGCAGGGCGGCGTCGTGGCCCACCAGGCGCTCGGCGTAGCGCAGGGGTCCGCGCAGGAAGGCCACCACCTCGACCGCCGCCAGTATCCCGACCAGCGCGTCCAGTCCCGGGCGCTGGGCGGCCCGACCCAGGACGTAGCCCGACCCGGCCATGAGGGCGATGGTGGCCGCCGCCGAGAGGAGCCCGAGCGCGCCGGCCAGGGCCAGGCGCCCGTACGGCGTTCCCGGCTCGCGCCATATCCGGCGCAGGGGCCTCACGACACCGCCAGGGTCGGGCGGGCGCCGAGCTGCACCACGGCGTCGAAGTGGGGGAGGAGCACCGGCTCGTGGCCGACCACGACCACGCTGCGGCCGACCAGGTACGGCTCGATCGCCGTGGCCAGAGCCGACGCGGTCGCCGGGTCGAGCGAGGCCGTGGGCTCATCGAGCAGGAGCACCGGGGCGGGGCGCAGCAGGGCGCGGGCCAGGGCCACCCGCTGGCGCTCGCCCGCGCTCAGCGTCAACCCGTCCTGACCCAGAGCGGTGTCAAGGCCCCGGGGGAGGTGGCTCACCAGCGCCCGCAGCCCGACGGCGCCGAGGACCTCGTGCAGGTCCTGGTCCGTGGCCTCGGGTGCCCCCAGGCGCAGGTTCTCCGCCAGCGACGCCGTGAAGAGGTGGGGCCGTTGCGGCAGGGCGGAGAAGTGGGCACGCCAGGCCGCGATGGTCCACGCCGTCGACGGCATCCCGTCGACCGACATGCTGCCGGAGGTGGGCCGGACGAAGCCGAGCAGGGCGGCCACGACCGACGACTTCCCCGCACCCGACGGACCGACCAGCGCGACGCGATCACCGGGGGGCACCAGCAGCGAGAATTCGTGCAGGGCCGGGACGGCGCGATCGTCATAGGCGAGGCCCAGCCGGTCGATGGACAGGGTGACCTGCGGGGAGGGCGAGGCGCCACGGGGCGCAGGCTCGCCGGCGGCGACGTGCGGCGAGGGCACGGCGAGCACGTCCAGCACGCGTGCCGCCGCGGCCTGTCCCTCCGCGCTGGCGTGGAACTCGGCGCCGGCCCGGCGCAGCGGCATGAAGATCTCCGGGGCGACCAGCAGGACGGCCATGGCGGTCTGCAGGCTCAGCTCTCCCCACAGCAGCTTCAGGCCCAGCACCATGGCCATGAGGCCGACGCCGAACGCGGCGATCATGTCCATGGCCAGCGCGGAGAGGAAGGCCACGCGCAGCGTCCGCATGGTGGCGGTGCGGACGCCGTCCGAGGAGGCCGCCACCTCGCGGCGCCCGTGGCCCTCTCGCCCGAAGGCGCGCAGGGTGGGAAGGCCCTCGATGAGCTGGAGGAAGCGGCCGGCCAGGGAACCGAGGCGACGCCACTGGCGCTCGGTGCGGCGGGTGGCCTCCCGTCCGAAGTGGACCATGGTCACCGGCACGGCGGCCAGCAGCGCCAGCACCACCACCAGGGCCAGCCAGCTCTGGGTGCCCACCCACACGAGGAGCAGGACGGGAACGACGGCGGCCGTCGCGGCCTGGGGGACGTAGCGGGCGAAGTAGGTGTGCAGCGATCGGAGCCCCCTGGTGGCGGTGAGCGAGAGCTCCCCCGGCCGCTCGCCGGCCAGCCAACCGGGGCCGAGGTCGAGGGTGTGGCGCAGCAGCTGGCCGCGCAGGGTGCGGGCCACCGACTCCGCCGTCCGCTGGGCCGACACCTCCCCCAGCCAGTGCAGGACCCCGCGCGCCACCACGGCCACGACGATGGCGACGAGCTGGGGACGCACGTCGCGCAGCGAGGCGTGGTGGAGGAGCGACCGGTCCACGGCGGTGGCGACGGCCACGGCCTGGACGACGATGGCGGCGGCGGTCAGGGCGCCGAGGACGAGGGCGACCGCGCCGGCGGCGCGCAGGGAGGGTACCCGGGCCGCCAGCTCGGGGGGGACGAGCCGGGGGCGGGAGCGCAGGCGGGTGGACGGGGAGGTGGTCATGGGGTGAAGGTGGCGCCGTCGATGTGGACCGGCCGCCCGATGAGCGACTCGCTCAGGGCGCGGCGGGCCAGGGACTCATCCTCGCAGGCGGCGGCGGTCCGCCTCCCGTCGCCCAGGTCGGCCACGATCACCGTCCGCCGCGGGCGCGGGGGGTCGCCGGCGCCGTCGGCACCGGTCTCGTAGGTGACGGTGTACGAGGCCACCGTGGCCGGGCCCCGCGAGGCCTCGGGGGCGGCCACGGGGAGCGTCTCGGTGGCCGCGGCCGCGTCGTCGGCCACATCGGCCATCAGGGTCCCGCGGCCCGGGGGCGGCGGGGAGCAGGACCATACGGCCAGTCCCGGCTTGGACAGCATGCCCGACACGGTGGTGACCAGCCCGCGCTCGGCCGGCCGGTGGCGCAGCAGGCGGATGAGCGCGGCGGTGGACTGCAGGACGTAGTTGTTGAACGGCCCGCCGGCGAAGGCCATGCCACCGGTCACCGTCGGCGTCCCCTCGGGGTCGAGGCCGAGGGCACGCTGCTGCACCCGCACGGAGGACGGGAAGCAGGAGTAGACGTCGGCCAGCGGCAGCTCGCCCAGGGGGGCGCGGAGATGTCCGGCGGCGAGGCGACCCAGCACCGCCATGGCCGGCCAGGCGTGCAGGTCCTTGCGCGCCGTGAGGGTGATGGCGTGGGAGGCGTGCAGGGCCACGTGGGGGAAGGCGTAGCGGTCGGCCGGGACCCCGGCCCCTCCGGCCCGCTCCGCCGAGCAGAGCAGGAGGGCGGCCGCCTGGTCGACGGTCCACTGGCTGGAATGCCACAGGTTGTAGGGGTGGGACAGCGGCCGGTTCTTGGGCCCGGGCGTGGCGATGGACGCGGCGGTGCGGGGAGCGGGGAAGGCGGCCAGCTCGTTGCCCTGGGCCACCTCGTTGAAGCGGGCCCACAGCCGGGAGACGTCGCGGGCCAGCGCGTCGGCATCTTGGTGCTCGTGGGCGGCCAGCGCGTTCTCGATCAGCGCGTACTGCTGGACCACGGGCCACACCGTGCCGGCGGCCACCTCGATCGGTGCGATGAAGTCGGCCGGGCGGGTGAGCGTCACATCGGGGGTCACCCCCTCGTCCGCGCCCAGGGACTCGTCGCCGCCGCGGCGCGCGAAGGCGCGCGCCTCGCCGCCGACCACCATGACCACGTCGGCCCGACCGGCGGCGATGGACTCCAGGGCGTCATCGATCAACTCCTGCTGGGACACGCCGACCTGGCCCAGGTAGGTGCGTGCCGACCGGGCACCGAGGCGCGCCGCCACCGCCCGGGCGGGGTCGGGCAGGGCCCAACTTCCCTGGGGGACCACGATGCGGTCGAGGGCGGGCAGCAGGGCCGGGGCCGCGGCATCGAGCGCGGCCGACCGGCACGCCGCGGTCATCAGTTCGACGACGGGGGCGCTGTCCTGGGCGGTACCCACGCCCACCAGCACCGGGGTGCGCGGGTCTGCGATGCGGCTCGAGGAAGGCACGACAGGCGATGCTACGGTCCGACCATGGCCAAGGGCGATGTGGGGCAATGGAGCGCGGCGCTCGAGGGCTTCACCCAGGAGTCCTTCGAGGCCGACGGGAAGCGACGGGACATCTACCGGGCCGGCAGCGGACCGGCCGTGATCGTGATCAGCGAGATGCCCGGCATCACGCCCCTGGTGGCCGCTTTCGCCCGGAAGGTGGTGGCGGCCGGGTGCACCGCCGTCATGCCGAGGCTCTTCGGCGACCCGGGCCGCCCCCCGTCGGCCGGCTACGCCGTCCAGTCCCTCGGCCCGGCCTGCGTCTCCCGCGAGTTCGCCGCCTTCGCCCTCAAGAAGACCAGCCCGGTCACCGTGTGGCTGCGCCGGCTGGCCGCGGCCGAGCACCAACGGTGCGGCGGGCCGGGGGTGGGAGTGGTCGGCATGTGCTTCACCGGCGGCTTCGCCCTGGCCATGATGGTCGATGACGTCGTGCTGGCCCCGGTGCTGAGCCAACCGTCGCTGCCGTTCCCGCTCTCGAAGAGATTCAAGGCCGACGTGGGGATCTCCGACGCCGACCTGGCCCGGGTCAAGGAGCGGACGGCCGACGGGGCCTGCCTGCTGGGTCTGC
Source organism: Acidimicrobiales bacterium (assembly GCA_052148295.1). Taxonomy (GTDB): domain Bacteria; phylum Actinomycetota; class Acidimicrobiia; order Acidimicrobiales; family RAAP-2; genus Bog-473. The sequence goes on along the minus strand of JBKQIP010000174.1, from coordinate 27,009 downwards.
GCTTCTCCAACGACCCGTTCTGCTTTCCCGGGCGTTTCGCCACGTTGCGGCGCGAGCTGGGAGACGCCTTCATCGCCGTCGAGATCGACTCGGCCCCCGGCAACCCGCACGGCCACCCCAAGGCGGCCCACTCGGTGCTCACCGAGCACCTCCAGGACCGCGAGGGCACGCCGACGCGGGCCGCCCTGGACCAGACGCTGACCTTCTTCCGGGAGCGGCTCGGTGTGGGTACGGGTCCGGGACCTCGACCCGACGAGTAGGCACCGGGTCTCCCGTCGTCGGCTCCGGTTCCGGTTTCGGCTTCAGGCGTCGAGCCCCGCCCGCACGCCCACATCGTGCAGCGCGGTGCGCGCCGCCCAGGCCCCGCACATGCCGTGGACCCCGCCACCGGGCGGCGTGGAGGCCGAGCACAGGTAGACACCCTCGAGGCCGGTGCGGTAGGGGTTCCACCGCGCCGTGGGGCGGAACACGGTCTGGCGCAACGTGGCGGCGCCGGCGCCGATGTCACCGCCGACATAGCTCGGGTTGTGACCTTCTGACCCCCGGGCCGTGGTGGTGGCGTGGGCCAGGATGAGATCGCGGAACCCGGGTGCGAAGCGCTCGATCTGGGCCTCGATCCGCTCGCGCATGTCCACCGTCGACCCGTTGGGGACGTGGCAGTAGGCCCACAACGTCTGTGCGGCGTCAGGGGCCCGGCTGGGGTCGACCACGCCCGGCTGCACCACCAGGCAATAGGGGCGCGCCGCGTGGCGCCCGGCGGCCACCTCCGCCTCGCTCCGGGCCACCTCGGCCAGGGTCCCGCACACGTGCAGCGTCCCGGCCAGGCGGCAGCGCTCCGCGGTCCAGGGGACGGGGCCGCTCAGGGCCCAGTCGACCTTGCAGACACCCGGGCCGTACCGGAAGCGCTCGAGACTGCGGCGGTACCGGCCCGGCAATCGGTCTCCGGCGAGACCGATGAATTGGCGCGGGGTGACGTCGAGCACGGTGGTGCGGGCGGGCGGGAGGTCGCGCAGGTCCCGGACCCACTCTCCGGTGGCGATGTGACCGTCCAACGACTCCAGCTCGGCCACCAGGGCGTCCACGATGCGTGCGCTCCCGCCCTCGACCACCGGCCAACCCGGCGCGTGGGCCAGCATGGTGAACAGCAGGGCGAACGCACCCGTGAGCGGCGCCGAGAGCGGGAGCATGGCGTGGGCGGCCGCTCCGCCGATCATGGCCTGGCCCTCGGCGGTGTCGAACCGGGCGGCCAGATGCTGCGCCGGCCACAGCCCCTTCAGGCCGAACCGGGCGGTGGCGACCGGGCTGCTCGGGACAGACCGCATCGGCGCCAGGAAGTTGGGCAGGATGCGGTCCGCGTCCCGGACCAGCGAGCCGAACATGCGCCGGAAGGCCGGACCGTCGCGGCCGAGCCCGGCCGCGGTGCCCTCCACCGTGCCCTCCACGGTGGAGGCGCGGCCGCCATCGAGGGGATGGGCGAAGGCGACGCGCGGCGTGAGGAGCTTGACGCCCCGGGTGGGCAGCGCGCACCGCGCGAAGAAGGGGGACGCGCTGAGGAGCGGGTGCACGGCCGAGCAGACGTCGTGGTGGAATCCGGGCAGCGTCAGCTCTTCCGTGCGGCATCCTCCGCCCGGGTCCTGCGCCCCCTCGATGACGTCGACCACCAGGCCGGCACGCGCCATGACGAGCGCGGCAGCGAGGCCGTTGGGGCCCGAGCCCACGACGACGGCGTCGGCCCGTCTCATGGGTGCCCACCGGCGACGGCCGCCGCGGGACCTTCCGCCGGGTCCGGCCCGCGACGGCCGCAGACGTGGGCCCGCACCCGCTCAGTGTGGCGCGTGCTCTTCGCGGCGGTGCCCCTTCGAGAGCTCCTCGAGATGTGACCGGTCGAACGCTTCGGCGTCGATCAGGGCCACCCGGCACGCCGTGACGGCGACGTTGGTCGAGGTGCGGACGCCCCCCTCGAGGTGGGCCCGTTCCCCGAGGATCGCCCCCGGTCCGTACTCGGCCAGCCGCTCACCGTCTTTTTCGACCCGCACGACGCCGTCGAGGACCAGCAGGACCTGTGTCCCCTCGTGGCCCTGCTCGAAGAGCACCGCGCCGGCGGGGAACTTCTTGATCCGGCGAGCCCCCTGCATCACCTGGGCCGAGAGGGAACGCTCGAGGGCCGACTCCACCGCGGTGACCAGCGCCTCGGACTCCTCGTCGCCCCACGGGGTGTGGCGGCCGAAGGACTTCTGGTACCAGTCCTTGAAGTCCGTCAGTCCGGACTTGTGGGTGAGGTGGTTGGCGGCGTCGTAGACCCAATGGCGGGGGAATCGACTGGCTCCGATCAGGGCGTGCTCGGTGTGCCCGTCGGCGTACACGGTGAGCGAGAGGGTCGTCCAGACGAGCGGGGCCTGCCACTGGATGTAGGGCTTCCGCCGCACCCGCCGGGGGGCGGGCATGCCCGTGCGACCCCCGACCGTCTGGACGAACCGCACCCACCCGTCCCCGTATTCGGGCTCGCGCTGCAGGTCGGAGAGCTGGACCGCCTGGAACTTGTGACGAAGCCCGGCCAGGCTGACCGTCGTCGAACCCATCACGCCCCCGCCCGAGTAGCCGCACCCGACGATCCGCCCCGAGGGGTCGACCTCTATCCAGGCCCGAAGCTCGTTGGCGAAGCGGAACCGGTCCGTGTCCCGCAATTGCGCGAGGTCGAACCCCTCCGCGGGGGGAGGCGGGTCGTAGTGGGTCAGTCCCGAGTCAAAGGCGATCCGCTGGGCGCTCTCGATGGCTTCCGATGGGATCCACGACAGCGACGTCACCAATCCCTCGTATCGGGTGGTTGGGTCGGTAGGCATGGCACCAGCCTGTGCCGGTGCCTGGCCCGTGGCCAGTGTGCTGCCAGGCATGGGTCTGGTGGGCCTAGCACCACCGGGTCCCGGGAAGGCTGCCCCCTTTCCCGGGACGGCCAGGTGTGAGAGAACTAGACCCGATGAATCCCACCGGCGCCACCTTCTCGGCCACGATCGACGTGCTCCTGGCCGACGACAACCTGATCGTGCGTGAAGGGGTACGGGCGCTGATCGAGCGTCATGCGGACCTGCGGGTGGTCGGCGTGGCTGCCGACTACGACGAGGTCGTGGACGGTGCGGTCACCTGCGAGCCCCACGTGCTGGTGACCGACATTCGCATGCCCCCCTCCTTCAACCGGGAGGGCATCGATGCGGCGAAAGAGGTGCGCAAGCGCCATCCGGGCACCGGGGTGGTCGTGCTGTCGCAGTACGACGACCCCGAATATGCCGTCTCGCTGCTCTCGGAGGGCTCGGCCGGCTACGGGTACCTCCTGAAGGACCACATCGCCCAGGGCGATCAACTGGTGGATGCGATCCGGGCCGTCGCCACCGGCGGCACGGCCCTCGATCCGGCCATCGTCGAGGCTCTGGTGCGGCCGGTGACGACCCACGGCGGCCTGTCGCCGTCCGAGGAGGAGCTCCTGAGCATGGTGGCCGAGGGCAAGCCCATCAAGGCCATCGCCGTGGCGCGGCACCTGCCGGCCGAGGCCATCGATGCCGAGGTGGAGGCGGTGTTCGTCAAGTTGGCCGAGGGGGTGTCGGCCGGCACCCAGGGCGCGCTGCAGCGCCTCCGTCTGCTGCACCGGGCCATCGTCGACCGTGAGGAGCAGGGGGAGACCCTCTCCCGGCTCCTGCCGGGCGGTCTGGCCGAGAAGCTCCGGCGCGACGGCCGCCACATCGGCGAGACCGAGCGCGTGGTGGTCACCGTGTTGATGAGCGACATCCGCTCCTACTCGACCATTGCCGAGCACGCCGACCCGAGCCAGCTGGCCGGGCAGTTGAACGTCCATCGGGCCGCCATGAACGATGCCATCCTCGGGGAGAATGGCACTGTGATGCAGTTCGTCGGGGACGCGGTGATGGCCGTCTTCGGCGCGCCCTTCGCCCAGGAGGACCATGCGGACCGGGCGGTGGCGGCGGCCTGGGGAATGCACGCCAAGCAGCACGCCATCAACGAACGGTGGCAGGAGGAGGGATTGCCGCCCTTCGGGCTGGGCCTCGGCCTGTCGACGGGAGAGGCGGCGGCCGCGCTGCTGGGATCCGACGAGCGATTGGAGTACACGTTGGTGGGCGACACCGTCAACCTCTCGCAGCGGCTGCAGCAGTTGGCCGACGCCGGGGAGACGGTGCTGTCGGAAGGCACCCTGGCGGCGCTCCACGTGCCGGTGGCCACCGTCGCCCTGCTCCCGCAACTGGTGAAGGGGCGCGACACTCCCGTCGTCGCCTACAAGTTGACCGACCAGCCAGACCCGAGCACGGTCATGGCGCCGAGCGAAAGGCTGTGACATGGATGTCCTCGTAGTCGACAAGGTGCGCAAGACGTTCGAGGCCGAGAACGCCCCGGTGCGGGCGCTCCGCGGGGCCGACCTCGTCGTGCCGGCGGGGGACTTCGTGGCGCTCATGGGACCCTCGGGCTGTGGCAAGTCGACCCTGTTGAACCTGGTCGCCGGCCTGGACGTGGCCGACGAGGGCACCATCACGGTGGCCGGTGAGCCGGTGACCGGTCGCAGCGAGGACGAGCTGTCCCGACTGCGCCGGCGGCACATCGGCATCGTGTTCCAGTTCTTCAATCTCCTCGAGGGCATGACGGTGCTGGAGAACGTCGCGCTGCCGGCCGTCATCGCCGGCCGCAAGCGCAAGATGGCCGAGACGCGCGCCCGCGACCTGCTCGACCTGCTGGGCATCGGGGACAAGGCCTCGACGGTGCCCGGCATGCTCTCCGGTGGGCAGCGCCAGCGGCTGGCCATCGCCCGGGCGCTGGCCAATGAGCCCACGCTCCTGCTGGCCGACGAACCGACCGGCGCCCTCGACTCCGAAGGGGGCCAAGAGGTCATTGAGCTGCTGAGCCGGCTGCACGCGGGCGGGCAGACCATCGTCCTGGTCACCCACGATGCCGGCGTAGCGGCGGCGGCGGACCGGGTGGTCCGCATGCGGGACGGGCGGATCGTGAACGAGCAGGCGGACGTGCCCGTCGGAGTGCGCTGAGCATGGGGAGGACGGCCCGCCGGGCCGGCCGATCGCCGAGGTCGCTCGAGCGGCGCGCCCCGTGACCACCGCAGGGCGGGTGGACCTGACGGTCACGGAGGCGTCGACCGTCACCGGCGCGTCGCGGGCGGCCAGCCCCGCCACCGGGATCGTGCTCCGGGGGCTGATCTTCGCCCTCACCATCGCCGTTGTCGTGGTCGGCCTGCGGGCGCAGGTCCCCGGAGGGATCACCGCCGTCAACGCGGTCGCCTTCGTGATCACCGCGGTGTGGGCCGTCGTCGGACTCGTCAAGGTCCGCGAGCCCGGAGCCACGACCGAGCGGGTCTCACCGTTCCATCTCCTGGCCGGCGTGGACGCGCTCGTGGCCGCCGTGGCCCTGACGTCGAGCCGGCTGGCCCTCAGCGAGCACGTCACCTCCGGCGGGGCCGCCCGGGCCGTGGCCACCATCACGACCGTCCTGGTCACGGCCGTCTCGTTCCACCTCCTGCTGGCCCTGCCCGACGGCCGGCTCCCCGGTGTGGGCCGACGCCTGGTCGTCATGGCGGTCTACGTGGCCGCCCTGGTCGCCGGCATCGTCCTGGCGCTGGGCCACCACACCTTCTCGGTGGAGGACGGAGCCGTGTGCTGGTCGCTCGCGGCCGCGGTCGCCGTGCTCCCCATGCGGTTTCGCTACGCCCATGCGCTCGGCCACGACCGGGAGCGGTTGCAGTGGTTCGGGATCGGCGTCGTGCTGGCCGCCGATGTGGCGCTGGTCGCCACGGTGCTGCACCTCTTGATCGGCTGGCCGGGACCCCTGGCCGCGGTGGTGGTCGGTGGCACGGTGTTCATCCCCCTCGGGCTGCTGCTGGGCGAGAGCCGGCGCCTGGCCCACCACGGCAGCCGGCTGCTGGTGCAGGTCCTGTCCACCTTCGGCTTCATCGTCGTCGTGTCGGCCATCTATCTCGTGGTGGTCCTCGGGCTGGGGCATGCACCCAAGACCAATGGCGACAAGGACGTCCTGGCCCTGTCGATGCTGGCCACCGGTGTGGCCGCGTTGATCTTCGTGCCGGTGCGTGAGCGGCTCCTCGGCTCGGCCACGCGATTCGTCTACGGCGCCCGGGAGGCACCGGACGAAGTGCTGCGGACCTTCGGCTCCCGGCTCACCCGCGCCATACCGATGGACGAGTTGCTGTTGCAGCTGGCCGAGTCCCTGCGCAAGACCATGGGGCTCACCAGCGCCGAGATCTACACCGGCATGGGGGAGGTCCTCGAACGTGCCGTGTCGGTTCCCGACGCCGGACCGCGGTCGATCGTCGTGACGCCCCGGGAGCGGCCCGTCGTGACGCGGGCCGGCGTGTCGGGGAGCGCCTGGACGTCGGTCTGGTTGCCCGCCCTGATGGAGGGGCGCGAGCAGCAGCAGCTGCGGGTGGCGCCGATCAGCCATGCGGGCGAGTTGTTGGGGTTGGTGGTGGTCGAACGCCCGGGCGCGGGGAATTCGTTCTCCGAGGACGACGACCGGGTGCTGACGGACCTGGCCCGGCAGGTCGGCCTGGCCTTTCACAACTCCCAGCTCGACACCGCGCTCCAGACCACCCTCGACGAGCTGCGCAAGCAGGCGGACGCGCTGCGGGAATCGCGAGCCCGGATCGTAGCCAGCGGCGATGCGGAGCGCCGCCGCGTGGAGCGCAACCTGCACGACGGGGCCCAGCAGCACCTGGTGGCCCTGGCCGTGAACCTGCGCCTCGCCCGCGACGTCATCACCGACGATCCCGCCGCCGGGGCGGAAATGCTGGACGAGCTGGCCGGGGAGGTCCAGGAGACCATCCAGGAGCTGCGCGAGTTGGCGCACGGGATCTATCCGCCCCTGCTGGTCGACAGCGGCCTGGTCGAAGCGTTGCGCGCCGCGGGGAACCGCAACCCGCTGTCGGTGGAGGTCGTGGCCGACGGCATCGGCCGCTACTCGTCGGAGACCGAGGCGGCGGTCTACTTCTGCTGTCTCGAGGCACTCCAGAACGCGGCCAAGCACGCCGAGGGCGCCCAGGTGGAGGTGCGGTTGTGGGAGGAGTCCGGGGGGCTGCTCTTCGTGGTCAGCGACGACGGTCCCGGCTTCGACGTGGAGCGGGCGCAGCACGGGCATGGCTACATCAACATGGCCGACCGCCTGGGCGCCATCGGCGGCACGGTCCGTTGGGAGTCCGAGCTGGGCCAGGGTTCGCAGGTGCGCGGGTCCGTGCCACTGATCTGAACGGTCTGACCGGTCATCGCTCTTCTCGGCCAGCAGCCTCAACCAGCAGGAGGCCCCGGTGGCCGGACCGAACGCGGTGCCGGTCACCACGCGTCCGGGCGTGAGCCCCGGCGGCAGGGTTGCGCTCACTCTCTCGAATCAGCCGGTCCATCAGCCGTAGTGCGGACGGCGCCGCCGGCGCGAGCTGGCCGCCCTCGAGACGCTCGGCTTCACCAGGCGTCAGTTGGCGGCGACGGTGACCTGGCAGGCCTCGCTGTCGGCCGTCGTCGGGGTCATCGTCGGCATGCCCCGGGTCTTCGCCGAGCTCGTCGCGGCCCCCCGGGCGTATCGCGGCGAGGACGCCGACCGCGTCGCTGCTGCGTGCGGAGTGAAGGGAATGAACGGAGCGCGTCAGCCCGAGATGAACTCGCCGGCGTCCCGCTCCGCCCACAGGCGCCGCAGGGAGTCGGCTCCCAGGTGCTCCTTGTTGAGATAGGCCCGGGCGCCGCTGGTGGCCACCTCGGGCGGAAGGTCGCCCGCGTCGTAGGTCGAACAGAGGATCACCACCACGTCGGGGTGGCTGGAGACCAGTTGACGCGTGGCCTCGATCCCGTTCATCTCCGGCATGTTGATGTCCATGAGGACGAGGACCGGGTTGAGCCGGTCGGCCAGCTCGATCGCCTCCGACCCGTTCGCCGCCTCGCCGACCAGTTCGAACTCCGTGGTGCGGCGCAGCACGGCCTTCATGGCCGAGCGGAAGGGGGCTTGGTCGTCGACGACCAGCACGGGCAGTGGCGCGCTCACGGTTTCATCTTCGCATGAGGTGCGGGTCGCCCACGGTGGTGCTGGCACACCCTGTCCATGTGGGGTCAGCCTCCCCCCGGCTCACTGAGGTAGACCAGCACCGCCTTGACCCGACGGTTGACCTCCTTCTCCTCGGTCAGGCCCAACTTGGAGAAGATGGAGTTGGTGTGCTTCTCCACCGCCCGTTCCGAGACGTTGAGCGCGGCGGCGATGGCGGCATTGCTCTTCCCCGTCGCCATCTCGGCCAGGATCTCGGATTCCCGGGGCGTCAACCACGACAGGTCCGAAGACCGCCGGGACGTCCGCACCTCGATCAGCTCATCGACGACACTGGGGTCGATCATCGATCCCGCCTGGGCCACGGTATGGATGGCCTGGGCCAGTTCGTCGACCCCGGCCACGCGCTCCTTTAGCAGGTAGGCCCGGCCGGCGGATCCGGTCTCCAGCAGGGCCACGGCATAGGCCGGGGCCTTGAATTGGCTGAGGACCACGACGCCGACGTGCGGTCGCTGTTCCCGCAGCCACGACGCGGCCTGGATGCCCTCGTCGGTGCCGGTCGGGGGCATCCTGATGTCCGTCACCACCACGTCGGGGGATTCCGCTTCGATCAGGGCCAGCAACTGCGGCAGGTCGCCGGCCGTTCCGACCAGGTCGAAATCCTGGTTGGCGTCGATGATGCGAGAGATGCCCTCTCGCAGCAGTGCGTTGTCCTCTGCCAGTGCGACCCGAATTGCCGTCATCTGTACGGTCACGGTAGCGCGACGGGCTGGGCGGCAGCCGGACCAGGCGGTGCGCCCGGATCATCGGGCGGGGCCTTCGGGAGATGGCCGGGACGCAGTGGTGGCAGTGGTGGTGGTACCCCGTCGCCCCGGATGGTGACACCCTTGGCCATGACGCCGGTCCACGGGACACTGTCCTGGTGGGCTAGGAGCCGCACGTTCAGGGGAGGGTTGGTGTCATGAGGAGGTCCACGGACCCCGGGCATGATCCCGTGAGCCGCGCCCTGAGGGTCGCGTGGTACCGCTTCCGGGCCACCATCGGCCGGCGTTGGGGCGGCTACCTGTCCCTGGTCCTCCTCATCGCCCTCGTTGGGGGCCTGGCCATGGCCGGCGTGGCGTCCGCTCGACGCACGCAGTCGTCGTTCACCACCTTCCTGGCCGGCACCAACCCGTCGGACCTGGAGGTGTCCGTCTACTCGGGGTATGGCCTCCCGGGGTCGAGTCCGAGCTACTCGCCGGCTCTGACCCGCCAGATCAGCCATCTCCCGCACGTGCGGGTCGCACGAGAGGCGATCGAGTTGAACGGCGTTCCCCTGGGGCCCGACGAAGCTCCACGCACCAGCACCCTCGGGCTGGCGTACCCGACCGCCAGCGTCAACGGGCTCTTCTTCGACCAGGACCGCGTGACCGTGGTCGACGGCCGGATGGCCGACCCGGACCGGCCCGACCAGATCATGATGACGCCCTCGGCGGCGCGATTGCTCGGCTTCCATCTGGGGCAGGTGGTTCCCTACGGCCTGTACACCACGGCTCAACAGTCCCTACCCGGATTCGGTACGGCGCGCGTGAAGCCCAAGCTCCTCGTGGAGGCCACGATCGTGGGTCTCGTCGACTTCAACAACGGGATCGTACAGGACGACATCGACCGCACCCCCACCATCATCGTCTTCACCCCCGCGTTGGCCCGGGAGGTCCTGGCCGATCTGAAGGTGTCCTTCTCGGCGGCCACGACCTACGGCCTCCAACTCGATCACGGCAGTGGCGACGTGCTCGCCGTCGAACACGAGCTGGCCCGCGTGATCCCGACCTCGTCGACCCACTCGTTCCATGCCTCGGCGCCCGTGGCGTCCAAGGCTGACCGGGCCCTCAAGCCCATCGCCATCGCCCTCGCCATGTTCGGGCTGGTCGCCCTGCTGGCCGCTCTGCTGATCGGCGCGCAGATGATCTCGCGCCGGGTGCGCGAGAGCGCCGAGGACGAGGGGGTGCTACGGGCACTCGGCGCCGGCCCGGCCACCACCGCGGCGGACGGTCTCGTCGGGATCCTGGGCGCCGTCCTGCTCGGGTCGGTGCTGGCCGTCGTGGTCGCCCTGGCCCTCTCGCCCCTCTCGCCCCTCGGCCCCGTGCGGGTCGTGTACCCGTCGCGCGGCGTCTCGGCCGACTGGACGGTGCTCGGCGCCGGCCTGCTCGTGTTGATCGCCGGCCTCGGTGCCGCCGCCGCCGTCCTGGTCTCTCTGGGGGCGCCCCATCGCACCGCGCTGCGGACCCGGTTGGCCCCACCGGCCACCTCCAAGGTCGTCGCCGCAGCGGCGGCGGCGGGTCTTCCCCCGCCGGGCGTAGTGGGGGCACGAATGGCGCTCGAGCCGGGCACGGGTCGCACCGCGGTGCCGGTGCGCTCGGCCTTGGTGGGCACCGCGTTGGCCGTGGCACTGGTGGTGGCCACGGTCACCTTCGGGAGCAGCTTGCAGACCTTGGTGAACCGTCCCGCCCTCTACGGATGGAACTGGAGCTACATGTTCAACCAGGTGGGGTCCGGCAACGCCGGTGTCCCCCCGCAGACCCTCACGCTCCTCCGCCATGACCCCGATGTCGCCGCGGCAACGGCCGCCAATTACAACGACATGGACATCGACGGCCAGAACACCCCCGTCCTGTTCGGCGACGTCCACGCCTCCCTCACCCCGCCGATCCTCTCGGGTCATGCGCTCGACGACCCACGCCAGATCGTGCTCGGCGCCGCGACCATGGCGCAGTTGCACAAGCGGTTGGGCGACACCGTCGTGGTGACCTACGGGACCCCGAAGAACGCACCGACCTACGTCCCACCGACCCGCCTCGCCGTCGTCGGGACGGCCACCTTGCCCGCGGTCGGCTTCGCCAGCCTGGTCGAGGACCACACGTCCATGGGCACGGGGGCGCTCGTCTCCTTCGATGTCCTCCCGCCGGCGTTCCGAAGGGCGATCAGCACGCCGTATCCCACGCTCAACGGCGCAAGCCTGGTCTTCGTACGGTTGCGCAGCGGCGTGCCGGCGGCCGCCGGTCGGGCCAATCTGGAGCGCATCGCCACGGCGGCCAACCGGGACTTCGCCGAGGTCCCCGGTGGTGCGGGCTTGGGCAACCGCGTCATCGTGCAGGGTGTCCAGCGACCGGCCGAGATCGTGGACTACCGGACCATCGGTGGCACCCCGGCCCTGCTCGTCGGGGCGCTTGCGCTGGGTGCCATCACCGCGCTGGCGCTCACCCTCGCCGCGTCCGTCCGGCGGCGGCGACGTGATCTGGCGCTGTTGAAGACCATCGGCTTCACCCACCGGCAGTTGGCGGGGGCCGTGGCGTGGCAGGCGTCCATCTCAGCGGTGATCGGGGTGGTGGTGGGCGTGCCGGCCGGGATCGTGCTCGGGCGCTGGCTCTGGGATCTCTTCGCCCGGCAGATCTACGCCGTCGCGGAGCCGACGGTGCCTGCCGTGTCGGTCGTCCTGGTCGCCCTCGGGACGCTGGTCCTGGCCAACGTCGTCGCCGCCTATCCGGCCCGGGTCGCGGCGCGTACCCCCACCGCCGTCATGCTCCGGGCAGAATAGGTTTGCTGCCCATGGCCAACGCGTCCCGGGCCGGTCGTGCTGGTCCGAGCCGCTCGTCCCGATGAGATGCCCGCGGCCATCGCCCTCCTCTCGCGGGGCAGGCGCGACAACCCGTTGCCAGTCAGGGTCTTCGGGGAGGACCCGCAACGGCGCCAGCGGGTGGCCGAGCAGGACGTGCTGGGCGCCCCGAACTGGTTCAAGATGCGCCCGAGCGGGGCCAGCTGACGTCGATCGGTGGGCGAGCCCCGGGGACGCAACCGATTGGTCGAGGCTGGGGCTGGGGGCCGGGCCCCGGCGGTCCCGTTGAGTCGCGCCCCGAGTTCTGGGAAGATGGCCCGGGAGTCGAGTCTCGACTTCGTTCTGGGGGATGTTCCCTCACCAGACCTTGAGCAAGGGGGTCGCCATGCCCGACTACGTGATGACCATCGGAGGAGACGCCGTTCCGGCCGCAGCGTCCTTCGGGATCCGGAATCCCGCCACCGGCGAGGTGTTCGCCCAGGCCCCCGAGTGCAGCCGGCAACAGCTCGACGCGGCGTTCGACGCCGCCGCCAAGGCCTCGCGTGACTGGAAGAGCGACGAGGCGGCACGACGGTCCACGCTGCTCAGGGTGGCCGACGTGCTGTTGGCCTCGTCGGGCGAGTTGGCCCCGCTCCTGACCAGCGAGCAGGGCAAGCCGTTGGCCGACGCCGGCGTCGAGGTCTTCGCCGCCGCCATCTGGTGCCAGTACTTCGCCAACCTCGAGACGCCACCACAGATCATCCAGGACGACGCCGAGGCGATCGTGGAGGTGGCGCGTCGCCCTCTGGGTGTCGTGGCCGCCATCACGCCGTGGAACTTCCCTCTCACGTTGGCGTTCTGGAAGATCGCCCCGGCCCTGCTGGCCGGGAACACCATGGTGCTCAAGCCGTCGCCGTTCACGCCGTTGACCACGCTCAAGATCGGGGAGCTGCTGCGCGACACCCTCCCCCCCGGCGTGGTCAACGTGGTGAGCGGTGGCGACGAACTGGGTGCATGGATGACCAGTCACCCGGTTCCTCGCAAGATCAGCTTCACCGGTTCCATCGAGACGGGGAAGAAGGTCGCCATGTCGGCGGCGCCGGATCTGAAGAGAGTCACCCTCGAGCTGGGAGGGAACGACCCCGCCATCGTCCTTGACGACGCCGACCCGGGCACCGTCGCCCGGGCGATCTTCGCCGGGGCGTTCAACAACAACGGGCAGGTGTGCTCGGCCATCAAGCGGGTCTACGTGCCCGAGGCGATGTACGACGAGGTGGTGGACGCGCTGGCCGGGCACGCCAAGGCGATCAAGGTGGGCGACGGGACCGAAGAGGGTGCCAAGTTGGGTCCCATCAACAACGAGCCGCAGTACGAGCGGGTCAAGGAGCTCGTGGCGGACGCGCTGTCCGAGGGAGCCCGGGCCGCCTCGGGTGGCCACGCCATGGACCGGCCCGGCTACTTCTTCGAGCCGACCATTCTGGCCGGGCTCACCGACGGCACCCGCATCGTCGACGAGGAACAGTTCGGGCCGGCCCTCCCGGTGATCTCCTACCGCAACGAGGGAGACGCCATCGACCGGGCCAACGCCACCCATTTCGGGTTGTCGGGCTCGGTGTGGAGCGCCGACCCCGACCGGGCGGCCGCGGTGGCAGCCCAACTCGAGTGCGGTACCGCGTGGGTCAACACCCACCTGGCGCTGTCGCCCTCACAACCCTTCGGCGGCTTCAAGTGGAGCGGCATCGGCGTGGAGAACGGCCCCTGGGGCCTGGCCGAGTTCTCCGAGTTCCAGGTGGTGCACCGCTCCAAGTCGGCCGACGGCCTCAACATCAACACCGGTGGGCTGGTGTCCTGACGCCGCCGGGCGCCCAGACGTGCGGCGCCCAAACATGAGGGTTGTGTAAGGGATCGGCCCTTGGCCCCCCGCGGACTGCGCCAAGTGCCAGGCTAGGGACGTGGACACTCCCGTTGGCACGATCATCGTGATCGAGGACGATCCTCACATCGCCGACCTGGTCGATCTGTACCTGCGCCGGGACGGCTTCCGTGTGCTGCTGGCCCCCGACGGGGATCGCGGGCTTGAGCTGGTCAAGCAAGAGGATGCGGCGATCGTCATCCTCGATGTCGGCCTGCCCGGGCGGCGTGACGGCTTCGACGTGTGCCGGGAGATCCGGTCCCGCCAGGACACGCCCGTGCTCTTTCTCACCGCGCGCGACGACGAAGTGGACCGCATTCTGGGTCTCGAGCTCGGTGCCGACGATTATCTGGTCAAGCCGTTCTCGCCCCGGGAGCTGGTGGCCCGGGTACGGGCCATCCTGCGCCGCACGCAGGGCGCCGCGAAGGAGCAGGAGGTCATCGCCATCGGTGACCTCGAGGTCGACCTGCGGCGACGGGAGGCGCGCTGCGGAGGCGAGGTCGTCGACCTGGCCAACCGCGAATTCGACCTCCTCTCCTTCCTCTCCCAGAACGCCGGGTTGGCTCTGTCCCGGCAGCAGCTCCTCGACGGGGTCTGGGGAGCGGACTGGTACGGCGACGTGCGCACGGTCGATGTCCATGTGGCCCAGCTCCGCAAGAAGCTCGGCGACAGCCTTCCACTGGCCACGGTGTGGGGCGTTGGCTACCGACTCGGTTGACTCGATCGCCATGAGGAGAGCGAGGTGACCGCGTGCGACGACGCCTGATGGTGGCCCTGGTGGGCCTGGTGGCCGGTGTGCTCGTCGTCGCCGGCGCCGGGACCCTGATCTTGACCCGCAACTCGGCCCGCAACCAGGCACGGCAGCAGCTGGTGACCGAGGCCCAGTCGCTGACGTCGGGGTCGGTGAACACGGAAAAGCTCGGTGTGCTGGCGGTGGTGCGCCGCGTCCTTCGGCTGGAGGACGCCCGGTTCGTCAGGATCGGTGCGGACGGAACGGTGACGGGGGCAACCCCGAACGGAATCTCCGCGACCGACCTGCAACCCGAACGACTGCTGGCGGGGGAGACGGTTTCCGGTCAGAACGGCAATCTGGTCTATGCCGCGGCTCCGGTGACGCTGACCGCCGCCGAGCGGGAGCGCCTCCTCGTGCCCGGACAGGTGGCGATCGTCCTCACCCGTGACATCGGGGACCTGGGCCCGAGCTGGATCTATTTCTTCGCCGTCGGGTCCATCACCCTGCTCGTCGCCGCCCTGGTGGCGTGGCAATTGAGCCGGCGGATGACCAGACCCCTCATCGAGGCGACGGAGGTGACCGGTCAGATCGCGGCGGGTGACCTCCAGAGCCGCGTACCCATTCATGAGGGCGATTACACCGAGTTCTCGTCCCTGGGCCGGTCGATCAACGTCATGGCCCAGAGCCTGGCTGACGGCCAGAACCGGGAACGGCAGCTGCTCCTGTCGGTGTCGCACGATCTCCGCACTCCGCTGACTTCGATCCGCGGCTTCGCCGAGGCCATCAGTGACGGTGCGATCGATGACACGTCCCAGGCGGCCGGGGTCATCATCGCCGAGTCGCAGCGCCTCGAGCGGCTGGTCGGTGACCTGCTCGATCTGGGCAAGCTCGAGGCGCAACAGCTCTCCTTCCGGATCCGTCCGACCGACTTGGCCGAGGTCGTGGGCATCACCGCCGAGGGTTTTCACCCGCTGGCCGAGAAGAGCGGGCTGCACCTCTCGGTGCAGGTCCCCGAGGGCGGCGGGGTCATGGTGGCGGCCGATCCGGATCGCGTGGCCCAGCTCCTGGCCAACCTCATCGAGAACGCGCTCACCTTCGCCCGGACGGCCGTTCGCGTCACCCTCACACCGGCCGACGTGATGGGCCTGTCCGCCTGCACCGTCTCGGTCGAGGACGACGGTCCCGGCATCGCGCCGGCCGACCTGACCCGCGTGTTCGAGCGCTTCTACCATACCGATCGCGGTCCGAACCGGAAGGTGGGCTCGGGCCTCGGATTGGCCATCGTGGCCGAGCTGGCGGCGGCCATGGGGGCGACCATCCGGGCCGAGTCGCCTCTGGCCGCCAACGGCGGGTCCCGTTTCGTCCTCACCATGAAGCCGTGGCACGAGCCGGCCGCCGCCATGGAATCCCTGCCTTCGACCTGAGGAGCGGCCCATCTCGACCCGCGTCGCGATGCCCTACCGGGGCTCCCTCGATCTCCAACCAGGCATCTCGGAAGGTGCGTCGGGCGGGCCGATCCGGAAAGGGGGTGGCGAGAGGGGTCGTCTACGCGACGCCGGGGGAGGCTCGACGTGACGGCACCGTGAATTCTGGTCATTGTGGTTGGCGACGCTGCGCCATGCCCTTAGAGTGAACCAATCGATCTCGGCTCGGGAGGAGGGCGTTGTCGCCAGGACTTGACCGTCATGCTCGCCGGGTTTCGCCCACGACGCTACGACTGGCGCGCCCCCTCTTCCGGTACAGCTGGCATTGCAATGCCTATGTGCTGCGCGGTTTCGGACCGCGATTTGGACCACTGCTGAGGGAGCGGAAGACCCCACCTCACAACGAGAGGGGGAGCAAGGTCAGGCATTCCCGACTCTGACCGCGGGTCCCCGCGGTGTCGAGTTCTCGGGGCGGCGGAACTGGCCCGTTGTGCTGGTACAGATGTTGATCATCGTGGGCATCGTCGTCACCGGTGCGCCGGGTCTCAGGGACCTCCGACGTGGGCGAGACCAGGGGGCCGAGGGCGCCGGCAACCTGACCGGTCAAGCCCGGCCCGTCACCCGGGTACGGTCAGGTCCGGTTCGTGCGAGGACCTGATCATCGATCGAGGTCACCGGCGCAAAGGGAGGCTCGTTGCGTGAGTCGTTTTGCTCTCGTCATCTTTGATTGTGACGGTGTGCTCGTCGACAGTGAGCGCCTGGCCGTGCGTACCGAGGCGGACATACTTGCCGGTCTCGGATGGCCTCTCTCAGAATCGGAGATCGTGGAGAGATTCGTCGGTCGCTCAGCCGCCTTCATGCACGAAGAGATCGAGCGGCACCTCGGGCGGAGCGTCGACTGGGATGCTGAGTTCGAGAGCCGCTATGCCGAGGTCTTCAGACGTGAGCTCGTCCCCGTGCCCGGCGTGGTCGCGGCCCTTGATCGGATCCCGCTACCGACATGCGTCGCCTCCAGCGGGAGCCACGCCAAAATGGCATACACCCTTGGCCTCACCGGTCTCTTCGAGAGATTCCAGGGTCGCCTCTTCAGCGCAGACGAAGTGCAACGCGCCAAGCCCGCTCCCGACATCTTCCTCCACGCCGCCTCTCGCATGGACGTTCCACCAAACCGCTGTGCCGTCGTCGAGGACAGCGCCTCGGGTGTGATGGCGGGACTCGCGGCCGGCATGTCCGTTTTCGCCTATTCCGGCGGCGTGACCGATGGGGCTCAGCTCTCCGTGGGCAGTGCCGTCCTCTTCGACGACATGTCGGCGCTGCCGAACCTGATCCTCGACGACGGGGGATGCGACGAACGACGCGACCGCGGCCCGCATCAGGGCGCGTCGTGACCGCATGACGCGAGGGCCGGTCGACCACCACCCGTCGGAGCGCCGGGGACGGTTCGACGGCGCCGGTCGTGCACAGCACCCAATGCCGCACCGGAATGCCGCACATCCCCATGCGCACGCGCTCGACGTCGAGACGAAGTCCTGACCATTCGTACGCGGGCGCATCCGCCCAGGCGATCAGAGTCAGGTCGCAGGGGGCACTGAGCCCGGTCGGAGACTTGGCCCGGCCCGACCGGCCCCGGCCCTGCGTGAGGACGTCCGTAGACTGCAGGCGATGCCCGACCGCGGTTCGGTCTCCGACAAGGACGACACCCCCGATGTCACGATCCGCCTCCTCCGACCCAACGAGGCGCCCCTCCTCTCCGACGCCATCCGCGCCGCCTACGGCGAGACCTACGACGTGCCCTGGGTCTACGACGGGGCCGAGGTGGGACGACGGATCGCCCAGGGCACGCTCCTTTCGGCCGTCGCCCTCGACCATGGGGGTGGGCTCCTGTGCCATGCGGCGCTGACCCGCCACAGCTCCCGCGATCTGGTGGTCCATGCCGGTCAGGCGGTCACCGTTCCGGCGGCCCAAGGGCACCACCTCTTCCCCCGGGTCAAGAGTTTCCTGTCGGACCTGGCCCTCCACCACGGCCTGGTCGGGATGTACAGCGAGGTCACGGCCGCTCACCCCTACAGCGAGCGGGCGAACATCGATCTCGGTGGACACGAAACGGGGTTCCTTCTGGGTTGGATTCCCGGGTCGGTGGCCAACGAGGCGGCCGGCGCCACGAGGGGGCGTCGACAGTCGGCCGCCCTCTTCTACTTGAAGCTTCGCGCCGGTCACACCCGGCCGGTGTACGCCCCGGCCCAGCACCGCGCCATCGTGCACACGATCCTGCGTACATGCGGCCTTCGGGGTCGGCTCGCCGAACCGGCCCGGGACCTCCGCCTGCCCGACCGGACCCACACGCACATCGAGCCCCTGCTCGGGCACAACGCCGTCCAGATCCACGTCACCCACCCCGGGGCGGACCTCGGACCCACGGTGGCCGCCATCCGGGCTCGGCTCTTCGGCGAGGGCATCGACGTTCTCTACGTCGACCTTCCCCTGGACGTGCCCTCGACCGCCCTCGTCGCCGACCACGTGGCCGAGCTCGGCTTGTCGTTCTCCGGGATCTTTCCCAACACTCAGGCGGACGGCGATGTTCTGCGACTGCAGTCACTCAACCAGGTCATCGTGCGGCCCGACGACATCGAGGTGGCGTCAGAGCACGGCCGGGCCCTTCTCGACTATGTGCTCGACGACCTTGGCGCCGCCAGGACCGCCTGACCGGCCTGATCAGTCTGGAGGCGAGGCGGGCGGCAGTCATCAGAGTGACATCGACCTGTAGCGCGTTTCTTACGGTGCACTTATCTTCGGTCGATAGTTTGGGTCGAGGCGCCTCCCCTTTGCGCCGATGTCCCGCCCGGGTCCGTGGTTGATCCCCCCCAGTGCAGATCCCGCACGACCACGGACCCGAGGCGGGCGCATCAAATTAACCACCGGTCGCGGCCAATCTCCGTCAGCCCGCATGAGCAGCCCGAACGCGTCGAAAGAGCCCGAAAGCTTCTCCCCATCGCCGGCAAGCTGCCGCGAAACATTCGGCCCGGCCGGGTGCGCTCATCCCTGACCCTTTGGCCCGGGATCCGCGGGCTGGTGCGGCCCATCAAGGAGCGGACCACGGCGAACACGACGTGCTCGAACACGGACGTCATATGCCCAGGTGGATAGGTGTCTTCGAGGCGGAGCGCATCGCCTCGCCCCCACGGTCGGGTTTCACCACTGGCCGTGGTCTCACCGTGACCGGTCATGACGAACATCCATTGACGAGCCGGGGACGGATGAGCGGGCCCTGTCCAACCAGCCGGGAACTCGATAAAGCACATCTCTTGGTCAGGGACCGATGGCGAGACGCCAAGGGGTGGAGCCGCCGGCGCAAAAGACGGAGTTGGCGGACTAGCTAGTGCATGGCCATCGAGCGGGCACCCCGTTCCCCTCTCCATGAAGAGTTCGGGCGACGGGTCAGGAAGCGTCGCCAGGCCATGGGACTGTCCCAGGAGGCGTTTGCCGAGGAGAGTGGCATCGCAAGGGCCTACGTAGGTCAGGTCGAGACCGGGATGCGAAACGTCAGTCTTAACAATCTCGGCCGCATCGCCAGGGCATTGAACGTCGATCTCGGCACGCTACTGAAGGGCCTTCAGAAATTCGACGGCCAGACTTGAAACCGCATCAACCGGAGACGTCGTCCATTCCGGGGCTACGAGTACCACCCGAGCAGGTCGACCAGCACGTCGGTACTACCCGAGTTGTTGTAGATCGAGATGGTCCCGGTGGAACTGAGCGTGGCCACCACCAGATTCGCCCTCGTCACCCCGGGAACCAGGTTCAGATCCGAGGTGGTGGGGATCGGTAGCGTGGGAAAGACGGTCAGGTGAGTTTGGGCGCTCGGTCCCACTCCGGTCAGGTTGACCACCACCGCCTTGGCCCCGCTTGAGGGCACCCCAGCCAGTCCGGCCACGTTGATGGTCAGGGTGCTCCCAGCGCCCAGGGTTTTGCCCAGGCACTGGTCCTCGGCGCCACTCAGATCTGACGGGTTGCCCGCTCTGGTGTCACAGATGCGCACCGGGGCCCCTTCGGAGGTGAACTCGGTCCCGCTCCCATCCAGCGCCGAGTAGTAACCCGAAACGTCGACCAGCACGTCGGAGGCGGCCGAGCTGGTGACCGAGATCCCCCCCGAGGCAGAGAGCGGCACGATGACTCGGTTGGCCGTGTTGGTGCCTGATTGATAGTTGACGTTGGAGGCCACGGGCAGGGGGGCGCCTTGGGGATACACGGTGAGGTGTCCGGGGTCCTGGGCGTTGACCGAGGTGACGTTGAGCACGACCGCACTGGCATCGGCCGGGATCCCGTTGTCCCCTCCCACCTGGACCCCGAGGGTGCCCCCGGCGCCGAGGGTCTCCCCGGCTTTGTCCACCCCGTTGCACTGGTTGTCCGGCGCCGAGAGGCCCGAGGGGTTGCCCGGCCGGGTGTCACAGATGCGCACCGGGGAGGCCAGAGGGGTGTAAAGCCCCGCCCCTGACCCTCCGGCGGCGCTGGCCGCCACGTAGCCCTCGAGGTCGACCGCCAGGTCGGTTTGCGAGAGCGTGTTGAACGAGACGTCCCCGTTCGTGCCCGTACCCACCTCGACCAGGTTGGGCACGGTCTGGCCGGCCCCGTAGTTGATGTTGGAGGCCAACGGGGGCGAGGACCCGGCGGGAAAGACGGTGAGATGACCCTGGGTTTGAGGATTGACCACGGTCACGTTGAGCACCACGGCGGTGGCATCGGCCGGGACCCCAAACTCCCCGGCCACCGAGATGGTTTTGGTCCCCCCGGCGCTGAGGGTCTCCCCGGCATTGGCCACCCCGTTGCACTGGGCCGCATCGCCACTCAGATCCGACGGGTTGCCCGCTCTGGTGTCACAGATGCGCACCGGGGTCAACGGGCTGTAGGCCCCCGGGGGCTGGGGGTCCACCGTCACCGAGTACGACTGGGTGGCGGTGGCACCCGGATAGGTGTCGTCGGTGGCCTGGAGGGTGAAATCGAACGTGCCCGCAGAAGCGGTCGTACCTGAGAGCACTCCTGAGGGCGACAAGGACAGGCCCGGAGGCAGAGTGCCAGACGACACGGCCCAGGAATAGGGGGCGGTGCCCCCGGTGGCCTCCAACGTGGTGGCCGGATAGGTCTGGCCGACGGTTGTATTCGAGGGCACGGTGGTCGTGTTGACCGCCACGGGCACGGTCATGCGGCCGATGGTGTCATTTGCGCCAATAAACCACAGCGCTCCGTCGGGTCCGGCCGTGATGCTGCCAGCTTCACCGGCGAACGACGTTACGACACCAGACGTCGTAATCCGGTCGATGGCGTTCATGTCCACACTGCCGATCGCATAAATCGAGCCAAAGTACAAAGCCCCATCGGATCCGGAGGCGATCGAGGCGCTTTCTCCGATAGTGGGTGCGGAAAAGGTCGTCACAACACCGGTCATAGTGATTCGTCCAATCGAATTTTGATTGGTAAACCACATTGCTCCGTCAGACCCGGCGGTGATGCTAATGGGAGCGTTGATACTTGGACTCGTGAACGTCGTGATGACGCCGTCCGTCGTTATGCGTCCGATCGTCTTGTTCCCCGGGTCGGTGAACCACAACGCACCGTCGGGACCGACTGCAATGGAAGTCGGGCCGTAAAGGCTGGGGCTGGTGTAGTTGCTGACTTGTCCGCTTGTCGTTATGCGCCCAATAGAACCGGTCCCAAGGGTATTTCCCCCATTGGTGAACCAGAGCGCTCCATCCGGCCCGGCGACAATTTCAGAGGGTGACGCAATACTCGGATTGGTGAAGGTCGATATGTTGCCGTTCGTCGTGATTCGACCGATGGAGTGGGTTCCATTCGTGAACCACAACGCACCGTCGGGTCCGCTGGTGATGCCCCCAGCGTGCAAAGTCGAGTCGACGAATGTCGAGATGACACCGTCTGGCGAAATCTCACCAATGCCGTCGGTTTGCGTGAACCACAATGCTCCGTTCGGGCCGGTTGTGATGCCGTACGTCGGGGCGACGCCGTTTGCAGTGAAGTAGGTGAAGGGGCCGGGGGCCTTGGACAGATCGATTAAGCCCTGTGGGTGCCCGTTGGCGTCGAGGTACGAACCAACTTCGTAACATTCATTTTCGGGCGAACACGTCACTCTGCCAAGATAAGCGTGGGGATCAGTCGCCGCATCTGGCGGCAGTGCCGCCTCAGCTAGAGTGACGGCCCCGACACCCGACCCGACCGCCGAAGTGACAAAGGTGAGGGTCTGTTGGTTGCCATTGTTATCGTCATATGCGCCGGTCCCCATGCACTGGTCGCCTGTTGAGCAAGAGATCCCCGAGAGTTCCAAGGGATCAACGATGCTGCCGGTGAGCGGGTATGAAGAAACCTGCTGTGGAGTCCACTCCGCGGGTGTTGGCGTCGGCTGAATCTCTTCTAGTCCTTGTTCGGTGTCTCCGTTCAAAGTTTCGCCATACGCTCCAACAGCAAGACAGGCACCCCCTTGGACACACGACACCCCAGAGAGTTCTACGAACTCCGACGAGCCTGTCACCGTATTACTCGGAACCGGTGCCTCTTGGGAGGTCCACGTGCCAGATGCGAAGGACTCGATGAGTCCTAGGGTCTTCTCGACGTTGGGGGGTCCATATTCCCCGACTGCGACGCACGAGACTGTCGACTCACAGTTCACTGCGAGCAGAGCTGCATCGTCACCGCTGGAGGGCAGTGGTGCCTCAGCGGCAGTCCAGGTTCCGGCCACGTAGGTGTCAATCAGCGCATCTTGAAGGGTTCCCGAGTTGTAGTTGCCCACTGCGGTACACGTATCGGACGATGGACATGTGATGGCATTGAGCGTTGCCACGGGATTCCCATTCGCCTGCGGGGGTAGTGGCGCCGCCATCGGAGTCCAGGTACCCGACGACAAGGTCTCAATGAGAGCGTGGCCGACCCCACTTAGATCCGTATAGAACCCGACGGCCACGCAGGAACCAACCGAGACGCAACTGATCCCGTAAATTCTCGAAAAATCATCGACGTTGGCGCCTGCGGGCAGTGGAGCTTCGGTGGCGGTCCAGGTGCCGGAATCGAGAGTTTCGAAAAGAGGAAGCACGTCTCCGTCCGCATTGTCGTAGCTGCCTACCGCCACACACGAACCCTGCACGGGACAGGAGATGTCGCTGAGTCCCTCTTGGGGGTTCTCGCCCGCATTAGGGGGTGTTGGAGCCTCGGTCGAGAACGAGTTGGGTGGCGTGGTCGCACCCGCACTGGCCGCACCCAGCACGGTAGCGACGAAGAACCCCGAGGCGATCAGGGCAATGGGTAAGACTACGGGGAGGATGCGCCGACGCCTTGGTTGGCACGTCGGGATGGGGGCTTCGGCGTGCCGCATTTGGTCCCCCCTTCGTTGCTGTCGTACGTCCGGGATGCTATCCCCCCAAAGGGCCAAATCTTCGGCGAGGCACGTGACCCTAGACGACACAGTTCAGCTCGCCGAGATGGACTCCACCCCGAATATTCCGACACTTCTTGCCACTACTTGAACCACTTCCACGGTACAAACCAGCAATCATTGTTTTCCAAGATTTATTTCGGATGGCCGCTGGTGAAGCTCACGCTCGTGTGTCGCTCAGCCATCGACCGGAAGGCGACTTCATCGACGATCGACCGAAAAGCTCGCTTCGGCACCGGCAGGTAGGCCCGGGCCTTGCCGAGTCTCAGGAAGTACATGTCTCCCCTCTCGAGTGCTTCTGAATAATACGTCCACTGGTTCACTGAATCACTTTTCTTCGTGCGCACTCTGACATTTGCGTCGGAGAATTCCATGGTCTTGGGACCAACCGCAGCTCCGGTCTTTTTCCACGCTCGAGTCGTGGCGAAGTAATAGGACCAGCCGATCCACAGCAGATTGAGGATGGCGACACCGATGATTATGACTCCCAGGTACCAGCTCTTGTTCGCCAGGACGAGGAGGACAACCCCGGCCATCGCCAGAAGGGTCGCCATTCCGACCAACCGGCGCAATCGGACCACCTGAGAGAACTGCCACCGGAGAACCCGTACACCCTCTTCGGGTGTGAACTCATATTCGACGATAGCCGTCGGCCCCGGGTCCTCCCCAGGCACGTCGCTCGTCACAAAATCAGGCTCCTGGGCATTGAATTCGGCTCGGGTAGACGCAAGCCCATGGAGGGGATCGCCGGCCCCATCTGCTGGAGTGCGCCTCAAAGGCGGATAAATCGTGATTCGTCGCTGGCTGGGTTTTCCGAAGAGGCTTTGTATCGTCAAGCAGAACGTCAAAAGCGCTGCGATCCAGGAGAAATAATCCAAGGCACCAGCCAGACCCACTGCAACGGCGGCTATCAAGAAGCCAGGCAGCAAAAGGAGCAACAGCCAGAAGAGAATCCTCTTCATGCCCATTATCGGAGTTTTCCATCCAAGGACCATTTCGAGTACTCCAGACGCAAGGCTGAGGAATCCCGTCTGCAACAGGAGGACGGAAGTAACCGAAGACCGACTGAGAACGGCGATCGAGCTTGAAGCGGCCATGACTCCCAGCAGAAGGATGACTGCTGCTTCGAGCCGCACAACCACCATCTTGTTGGATGTCATCACTCGTATGAACTTGATTTCAGCAGGTCGCTACGGTTCCCACAGTTCCGCCGTTTTGGACCTCTGCACCAATGTAGTTTACCGTCGTTTCCTGCCCCTGGGCTTGCGGGATGAGCCACTGGTTGATGACCCAAAGAAGTCCCCATGCAATCACCATGCACGACAGAATCTCCTGATCGGTTCGCAAGCTGTCCACACCCGCAAAGATCCGTGTTTCCACTAACTCATCAACCAGGCGTGAGAGCTGAGATCCGGTGAGTTCGATCCGGGTGTCCGCATGCCCACCCCATGCAAGTTCAAGCCGGACGAGATGGGGTTCTCGTGCATCAAGCCATTCTTTGGCGACATTGACGCACGTGCTGCAAATCGATGCGCCTCTGAAAGGGCCGAATAGATGATCCGCATCAGCGGCCACTTGACAGAACGAACACGTTGACTGCCCGCAAGGGGCGACTCCAGATAGGGCTGACTCGATTGCTCGTCGAAATGCAGCAGGTCGATCGATGACAGGCGACATATATGGTCCCGATTTGGTGATCGTCTTCTTCGTACTCGTCGTAGCGCTTGTGGGCCTGGTGATCCCCATCTGGGCGATCGTTGACGCCGCATCGAGGCCAACCTAGGCATTTGCCGCAGCAAGATCGTCGAAGGGTATGTGGATCTCTCTCATCGCCGTCTTCTGGTTCTTTACGGGCATCGTCGGTCTGGTGCTTGCCTGCGTGTATCTGGCCTCGATCAGACCGAGGGTGAAGGCCGTCAGCCATTACTGATGCTCCCTTGACCTCGGTTACCGCAGTGTCGGCCCGGAGCGGCCGAGCAGCCCTAGGCTCGTTTCGTGGTCTGAGGCGACGGAAGAGCCTGGTTCAAGCTACCGAAGTGGTTCTGCGCCTTCGGTGAGTCGGCCAACCGGGTCTGGAGTCTGAGTCGTTTTCACGGTCAAACCGGTCGTTTGGTCATTCGCTCCAGCCACCGGTCGATCGATTTGTACCACGGCTTGTTCTGTAACTCTCGGACCGTGTCAAACTGTGGCGAAGCGATCAACGCTCCCAACGCAAAACAGACGACCAAGGCCCAAACCCTGTTCATGTCTCGATAGTGGTCGTGGTTCATTTCTGACCACAACACCCAGCCTGTACCAAATACAAGGCATGCAAATAAGCTAAGTGCGAGATTCTTGCGGGACCCCTCGGCCGGTTGCGACAGCAAGGTATCAACGGTCGGCTGCATCAACAACGCATATATGAAAGAGGCCGCTATCATGAGGCCCATTGCGGCGAGGACCCCATTGGACACGGCCTGGCCGTTGTGTTTAACGATGTGGCGAGTCCCAGCAATCACGCCAATCACGAGTAGTGCTGCCACTAAGTTCTGAACGAGCCCGACGCCGTGGCGAAAGAGATCCGGAGATACGAAGAAGAACACCAACAGGAGAACGACAACGAGAGCGCCGCTGATCCAAAGCCCATCATGGTTTGCTACGTGCAACAGTCCCAACTCAGCTGCAACGAACAGCGTCACAAACGATGCCAGCACGTTCGTGCCAAGACCGGACACGAACTCCGTGATCGAGTCGGGGGGTGCCTTTTCGGGAGGCGGGCCCGGACTGCCTCCATCCTCCCCGGAACCGTCTATGGCAGCCACACATTCAATCTATATCTGCTATCAGCTGTCGCCGAGTTACGTGATACGGCCTCCGGGAACGACGCAGAGGCGCCCCCGCACGCCTGACCGATCGGAACCGTCCGTTGACTGAGGGCATTTGTCCCGATCTCTTCGGTCTGTCCGCCCAGTCTGCGTCACAGATCGAAAACCACTCCTTGGAATCCCGGGCGCTTGGCTGCTCCGACCGTAACCGGCGGGCACGTTGCCGCATTACCGAGTGAGCATGGACGTCGGGAGGGTTCACGGCGCCTATCTGCTGGTGCCTGACTGCAGCAGGCCTAATACTTAAGCTTTGACCATGAATCACTGACGGATGCGAAGGAATCTTTATGGACTCAAATGTCACCGCCCTGGTCGTGGCGATCGTTGGAGTGTTGGGAACATTGTCTGCAGCCCTTCTGACTCAGCGCTCATACGCACGGACAAAGCAACTGGAGGTGGCCAACCAACGAGAACAGCGGGAGGACGAGAAGCAACAGACGAATCTGCGAGAACGGCGTGACGCTTACGTTGCCCTCAATGCGGCCGCCCGAGAGTTCCGGCGAGCAATGAAGAACGAGATGTACGACTACTCGGCGTCACCAAGGGACCTCGAAAGTGCTCGCAAAGCGTTCGACCTTCGGAACTCGGAGGCGCAGCTGATCGCTCATGAACGGGTCCTAGTTGTCACCCATTCGGTCAGCACCAAGCTGTCGGACGCATTCGGTCAGCTCATGAAGTACCAAGCCCAGTTCGCTCAGGGCACGCACGTGGTTGATGAAGATGCTCGCCGTGCGCTGATCGACGAGCTGGACGGACCGGTGGCTGAGGAGATACGCCAGCTTCGCAAAGCCATGCGCCAAGACCTCGGTGTAACCGAGGGATAAGGCGGCAAGTCACTCAGCCGTCCAGTAGGAAGACGATCCGATCGTTCGTCCAACCCCATCGGACGAGGGCGGACTCTGCGTCGAGGCGATGCATTTGTCCCCGCCGGTAACGCTGCTCGATACCTGGCGGCCCATAAATCAACTGCCCGTCGCCTAAGTCAAATGGCTCGAAAGTTGTCTCCATCCTCATCCTCCGTGCTGAT
>JBKQIP010000173.1:0-19254 GCA_052148295.1 Acidimicrobiales bacterium | reverse complement strand
GTGTTGTACGCGAACATGTGCGAGGTCAAATAACTAGCGTTCGATCCTCCACCAATGTCTGGCACTGGAGCAACAACATTGCCCCCGCCAAAGTCGTAAAGTTCCAGAGGAGACAACTCTCCTATGTACCAATTTTCCATGATCAGGAGGTCCATACGGCTAGCAGTTGCAGTCGCAGACTTGTGGTATTTGCGGCCTCCAAAAGTATCACTGAAGTAACGCTTGCTCATGTCGAGCGTCTTATCGCCCTTAACTTCCTGAGCGTTTACGATCAGAACGTTGTACATCAGGTTGCTCTGTGCAAATGCCTGCTCAAGAGGACCGTACCAGATGCCAGACTTCAGGCTCTCTGCGTCAGGACCAAGTGCGCGGGTCAAAAGTACTTCGGCACGCTGTGCGATTCCGGGGGTCAGAGCCGCGCCATTCAGGTTGATGGTCGGGGTGCTGAGGCGTCCGGGGTACGCATTGCGATTCAGGCCACCGATGGTGCCGGTGTTGCTGTTCACGTCCCAAGCTTTGATGCCGAGGATCGAGTTTGGGCAAGGGGCTCGACCGCATCGAGGAGCTGGGGCAGCGGGGCACGGACCTCACCGGTGTGCCGACCGGCTACCACGAGCTGGACCGCATCCTGCTCGGGTTGCAACCTTCCTCGCTGGTCATCATCGGGGCCCGGCCCGGCATGGGCAAGACCAGCTTCGCCCTGGGGCTGCTGGCCCACGTCGGGGTGGTGGCGCAGCGGCCCGCCCTGCTGTTCTCGCTCGAGATGGGGCACCTCGAGCTGACCCAGCGGCTGCTGGCGTCGGAGGCCGAGGTCAACGGGCAGCACCTGCAGACGGGACGGATCCGCACGCAGGACTGGGCCAAAATCGGCACGGCCGTCACCCGGCTGAGCAACGCCCCCATCTTCATCGACGACAACCCCAACGTGACGGTGATGGACATCCGCGCCCGGGCCCGGCGCCTCAAGAAGTCCGAGGGCGATCTCGGAGTGGTCGTGGTCGACTACCTCCAGTTGATGACCGGGCGGACCAAGGCGGAGAACCGCCAGACCGAGGTGGCCGAGATCAGCCGCGGGCTCAAGATCCTGGCCCGTGAGCTCGAGGTGCCCGTGGTGGCGCTGTCGCAGTTGAGCCGCAACCTCGAGTCGCGCCAGGACAAGACGCCCATGCTGTCGGACCTGCGCGAGTCCGGCTCCCTCGAGCAGGATGCCGACGTGGTGCTGTTCATCTACCGGGAGTCCGAGTACAACGACGAGGTGCCGATCGACCGGGCCGACGACGCGCTGGTCGAAGTGGCCAAGCACCGCAACGGGCCGACGGGCAAGGCCAACCTCATCTTCTTGAAGCAGTACGCCCGCTTCGAGAACGGGCACGCGATGTAGCGCGCGTTCTGCCCGCTTGAGCAGGGGCGGGGGATGTGACAGCCTGACTCTTCCATGACCCCGGCTGCGCCCACCCCCGGTGACTGGCTGTCGGCGCTGAAGACCTCGCACGAACGCCTGGCCGCCGACGTGGGCGAGCTGACCGTCAAAGAGCTGGCCGGCCCGTCCTACGACCGCGAGTGGTCCATCGCCCAGGTGCTGTCGCACCTGGGCTCGGGTGCCGACATCTTCAGCCTGGTGCTCCGGGCCGGCCGGCGTGGCGAGCCCGCGCCGGAGTTGGCGGACATCGAGTCGATCTGGGCGCGCTGGAACGCCCGGACCCCCGAGGACCAGGTGGTGTACGCGCTGGTGGCGGACCGGACCCTGGTGGCGGAGTTCGAGGAGCTCGACGAGGCGCAACGGGAGAGCTGGCACCTCTCCTTCTTCGGCTCGGAGCAGGACTTCGGCGACCTGCTGCGCTACCGCCTCAGCGAACACGCCCTGCACACCTGGGACGCCGAGGTGCCCCGTCACCCGGCGGCCACCCTCGCGCCCGACGCCACCGCGCTGCTGGTCGACACGCTGCCCCAGTTCGTCGGCCGGCTGGGCCCCCCGACCGGGTCCGCCCGGCGCGTGCTGGTCTCGACCACCGGGCCCGAACGCCGGCTGCTGCTGGTGGCCGGCGACACGGTGGAACTGCACCCGGTGGGCGACGATGACCACGCCGGGGCCGACACCGAGGCTGAGGCCGGGGGCGCATCGCATCTCGGATTGCCGGCCGAGGCCTTCATCCGCCTGGTGGCCGGGCGCATGGACCCCCAGCACTCCCCGGCCGTCGAGGGCGACGCCGACCTCGATGCCCTGCGCCGACTCTTCCCCGGATTCTGACCCGACCGATCCCGAGCTCTCGACCCACACAACCTCGACGTCCACGGAGCAGCCCAATGCGATTTCCCCTCAGCCCCCGTGACATTCCCGGCCGCATCGCCACCGGCGCCTTCATCCTCCACGCCGGCATCGAGAAGTGGAACGGCCCGGTGGAGCGGGCCCAGGCGGTGCACGGCATGGCGGCCAACGCCTACCCCGTCTTGAAGTCGGTGCCACCCGAGCGCTTCCTCAAGTGGCTGGCGGCGGGCGAGATCGTGACCGGTGCGCTCCTGCTCGCCCCCGTCGTGCCCAACCGCATCGCCGGGGCGGCGCTGACCAGCTTCTCCGCCGGGTTGCTGGGGTTGTACGCCCGCACCCCGGCCCTGCACAAGCCGGGCAGCATCTGGCCCACCCAGGCCGGCACCCCGGTGAGCAAGGACGTCTGGATGTTGGGCATCGGCCTCGGCCTCCTGGCCGATCGCGGCGACGAACCGCGGCCGGCCTAGTCGACGTACCCCACCACCCGCCGACCCCGGCCGGCGTCGAGCCGCGACGGCGGGCGTGCGGGCGCGATGCGGGTTAGCGTCGCAGTGTGTACGCGACCGCATGGCACAACGGAGGTGCGCCCCGTGAGCCGGCGGGATACGGGCTGAAGTTCGCCAAGGTCGACCGCGACCGGTACTTCGAATCGGACTGGGAGCACATCGTGCTCGAGCTCGAGGACGCCGAGCCCGCCACCATCCCGCTCAGCGCCGCCTTCTGGCGCAACTGCTCGGAGCTGCGCTCGGCCGAGGTGGGCCAGTGGCTCCTGGCCGCCGAGGCGGCGCCGTGGGCCCGGGGCAGCCCGCCCGGGATCGTGGTGGCCGAGCTCGAGGGCAACCGCTTCTCGGCGCGCATCCTCAAGCGGCGCACCCTCGGTTTCAACTGAGCCTCGGCCATTCATTGGCTGTACCGATCATTGGCTGTACCGACTGTCAGTAACGGGCCGCGCCCCCGCCAGCGGTCCGCCGCAACGGCTCGCCCCTCCGCTCGCCCCGGCGCTACAACTCGGCCAGGCCCTCCCAGCCGTGTGGCGGCGGGGCCAGGTGCCAGAATTGCTCGGGGACCCGGCCGTCGAGGCGGGCGGTGAGGGCGTGCTCGTTCTCGAGCGGGGGGATCTGGCTGGTGTAGCTGAAGATGGCCTTGCGCTTGCGCTCCTCGTCGGGCACGTGGGGCACGATGGCCGGGGTGGGCCAGGGTTGCTCGCGCAGCAGCTTGGCCACCCGCCAGGCCAGCAGCCCCGGGATGTGCTTGTAGCCGTGGTCCTCGTAGGCGAACCAGGCGCGCTCGCCCTGGTCGGCCCGCACCAGCAGGGAGGCCTCGTGCGCCATGACGTGGTCGGGGTTGCCCAGTCCCATGGGGACGAAGACGGCGGTGGGGTCGATCTCGGCGATCACCTGCCCCAGCACCGGCGCCACCTCGGCCGGCGTCGGGCGGTCGGGCGGGGCCAGGTACTGGTGGTCGGCGAACTCCAGCCAGCGGTGCTCCGACTCGAGGACCTCCATGGCGGCCAGGTCCTCGAGGCGCCGCAAGGCCACCACGTCGTCCCCGGCCTTGAAGCCCCCGAGCGCGTCCCACTCCGAGGGCGGGTCGGGGTAGGCCGGGGGCGGGCCGCCCAGCACGGTGATCACGGTGGTGTCGGGGTAGCTGCCCAGCAGGTGGCCGGCGCCCATGGCGGCGTCGTCGAAGTGGGGCGAGACGACCACGATGCGGGTGAAGGTGGACGGGTCGAATTCCCCCCAGGTGGCCTGGTCGATGGGCACGCCCGCATCATACGGCGGCGTCATCGGGATCACCGGTGCCGATCCCGGTGCCCTTGCCGCCACCCGTGCGACCACCCGTGGCGGTATCACCGCCGCCCGCACCCGCGCCCCCACCACCATCATCGACCTCCCCACCGTCGCCCGCACCGCCCGCCGCCAGGGCGTCGTGACGCCGGAAGTGGGGCATGAGGAGGGCGATCACCACGGCGCCCACCACGCAGGCCAGCCCGCCCGAGACGACCGAGAACTCGATACTGGTCAACGTGGCCACCGTGCCCGACTCCATGTCACCCACACGGGGGCCGCCCTGGACCACCGCCATCTGGATGGAGGACATGCGGCTGCGGAAGCGGTCGGGGATGGTGGTCTGCAGGATGGTGCTGCGCAGCACGGCCGAGACCACGTCGGCCCAGCCGGCCACGCCGAGCAGGACCAGGGCGACCCACAGGGTGTCGGTGAAGCCGAAGGCGGCGATGGCCAGGCCCCAGACCACCACGGCCAAGATGGTGGCCAGGCCCTGCCGGCGGGTGTGGGTCACCCAGCCGGTGGTCACCGCGCCGACCAGGGCCCCCGCCCCCGGCGCGGCGTAGAGCAGGCCCAGGGTGATGGTCCCCCCGCCGAAGACCGAACCGGCCATGGCCGGGAACAGGGCGCGGGGCAGGCCGAACACCATGGCGTTGATGTCGACGATGTAGACGCCCTGGAGGACCTGGCGCGTGCGCAGGAAGCGCACGCCCTCCCGGGTCGACTGCCAGGCGCTCAACGTGCCGGCGTGGACCGGGGGGATGGGCGCCATCATGAGCGCGGCCACCAGGGCGGCCACGAAGCTGACGGCGTCGAGGCCGTAGACCAGGGGGAGGCCGATGGTGAGCAGGAGGCCGGAGAGCGCGGGGCCGACCACGGTCCCCACCTGCATGATGATCTGGCTGAAGGCGTAGGCGGCCGAGATGTGCCGGGCCTCGACCAGTTCGGGCACCGCGGCGGTACGGGCCGTGGAGAAGAACCCGGCCAGGCCGGCGGCCACGGCGCTGATCAGGTAGAGGGCGAGCAGGGACGGGTGGGGCGCCAGGGCGTTGAGGGCCAGCAGCGCGCTGGTGAGGACCGAGGCCAGGGTGGTCCAGACCATGATCTTGCGCCGGTCCACCGCGTCGCCCACCGGCCCGGCGATCAGCGAGCCCAGGACGAGCGGCACCAGCTGGGCCAGGCTGATGGCCCCGACCTGGAGGGACGAGTGGGTCAGGCGGTAGACCTGGTAGGGGATGGCCACCACGGTGAGCTGGGTGCCCAGGGTGGAGATGAGCTGCCCGAAGAAGAGCAGCCGGAAGTCCCGGCTCTCGCGCAGCGGCGTGGTGTCGACCAGGATCCGGCCCGGCACCGTGTGGCCTAGGAGGGGCGCGCCCGGCCGAAGTCCCGCAGGGAGATGTCCCAGGCCGCCGGCCAGTCGCGGGTGCGCAGGAGGGCGTCGCTGCCCCCGTCGCAGAAGAGGACCGACCCGCAGAAGAACCCGCCGTCGGGCCCGAGCAGGTACTGCACCAGGGCGGCGATCTCCTCGGGCCGTCCGGGCCGCCCGACCGGGATGGGCAGCAGGTCGAGCAGGGGCCCGGTCTCGTGGTTGGCCCGCATGGCGGCCACCATGGGGGTGTCGATCATCCCCGGCGCGATGGCGTTGAGCCGCAGCCCGGCCCCGGCCCAGTCCTCCCCGGTGGCGTTCTGGCGCACCCAGTGGGCCACGGCCAGCTTGGAGGCCGGGTAGGTCACCATGGAGCCGGCCTCGTCGGCCAACGCCCGGGCCCGGTCCTCGTCCTGCGCCAGGCAGGCCTCGACCACGGCGCCGGGGACGGCCGGCTGCACCGTGGTCGAGTTGGAGCTGATGGCCACGGCCGAGCCGCCGGGCTCCAACAGGTGGCGCAGGCCCACCAGGACCTCGACCGTCCCGAAGTAGTTGACCGAGGCCACCAGGGAGCCGGGCCGGTCGGGGTCGCCGGCCAGGCCGGCACAGGTGACCAGGCCGCTCAGCGCGCCGCCGCTGGCCTCGGTGACCCCGGCGACGGCGACGGCGCGGCCCTCGGGCGAGCTCAGGTCGGCCACCACCTCGGCGTCGTGGAGGTCGACGCCGATGACCCGCCGGCCCGACGCCCGCAGGCGCTCGGCGGTGGCGGCGCCGATGCCCGACGCCGCACCGGTGACGGCGACGGTGGGCTCAGGCAGCTTGGCGCGCCTTCAGGATGCTCAGCGCCTTGTCGGCGTGGCTGCTCATGGAGATCTCGCTGTGCAGCACCTCGATCACCGTGCGGTCGGTGTCGATGACGAAGGTCACCCGCTTGACCCTGAGCAGGCTGATGCTGCGCTTGACGCCCATCTGGGTGGCCACGGTGAAGTCGGGGTCCGAGAGCAGGGTGAAGCCCAACGACTCCTTCTCGTCGAACTGCTTCTGCTTGTCCACCGAGTCGGCGCTGATGCCCACCCGCCGGGCCCCGACCGCCTCGAACTCGGCGTCGAGGTCGCGGAAGTGGCAGCTCTCCTTGGTGCAGCCGTAGGTCATGGCGGCCGGGTAGAAGAAGAGGACGACGGGGCCGTCGGCGAGCAGCTCGCTCAACCGGCGCGGGGTCCCGGTCTGGTCGGGCAGTGAGAAATCGGGCACCACGTCACCTTTGCGCATCCGACCAATGTAGGGGCTGGCCGCCCCCGTGTCCTGCGGGCGGCGCTCCGGCGTGGGCTCAGGCTTCGAAGCGGAAGCCCACGCCCCGGACGGTGACCAGGTGGCGCGGGTTGGCCGGGTCGGGCTCGACCTTGCGGCGCAGGCGCTTGATGTGGGTGTCGAGCGTGCGGGTGTCGGTGAGCTCCTGGTCCCACCACAGCCGGTCGATGCACCACTCCCGGGTCACCACCTGGCCGGCATGGGACATGAGCAGGGCCAGCAGGTCGAACTCCTTGCGGGAGAGATCGACCGGCGCGTCGTGCACGGTGACCTCGCGGCGGCCGGCGTCGAGGCGGACCGGCCCGACGGCGAGGACCTCCTCGTGGTGCTCCTGGACGCTGGCCCCCCGCCGCAGCACGGCGCGCATGCGGGCCACCAGCTCGCGCAGGCGGAAGGGCTTGGCCACGTAGTCGCTGGCGCCCAGCTCGAGACCGAGCACCACGTCGACCTCGCCGTCGCGGGCGGTCACCATGATGATGGGCACCGGCTTGAGGGCCCGCATCTGCTGGCACAGCTCGATGCCCGACTGGTCGGGCAGCATCACGTCGAGCAGGACGATGTCGGGGTGCAGGCGGTGGAAGAGGCGCAGGGCCTCGTGCCCGTCGCCGGCGATCTCGACGGCGAAGCCCTCCCGGTTCAGGCCCGAGGCCAGGGCCTGGCGGTAGGACTCCTCGTCGTCGACGACCAGCACCAACGGGCGAACGTCCCGCGTCGTCCCTGCGGCGGCCTGCCGGCCGCCCGACACGGCGATTGCAGCCACGTCAGGGAACGGTCATGCCGCGTCGGGTGTGCCGGGGGTGGAACGGAGAGGGGCAGGCGACGACGGGGGCCTGGGGGGAGATCCCACCGACGCCGCCTGGGCGCGCAGGGAGGCGAAGACCTGCACGATCCGGAAGAACTTGCCGCCCGGTGCCGTCACGGCTCCGGGGCGGATGGGCACGACCTCGGCCAGGTCACTCTGGCCGTGAGGGCGGGGCCCTTGTGCTGGGTGTGGTGTGCCGTATGCCCGCGCCATCAGGTGACAACCTACGGACCTCACATGAACGGCTCGCGAAACGGCCGCAACCGCAGAGTGTCCCGCAGATGAACTCTTGCCGCGGTCTTGGGTACGCTCCACAGCGACACCTCAGGAGGGAACCGATGACCGAAGCCATGGGCCACGGCGTGAACCAGCGCAAGTCCATACAGATGACGCCCGCCGAGATCGACGCCTTCCTGGCCGAGCGTCGGGCCATGACCATGTGCTCCATCGGTCCCGACGGCTCCATCCATGCCATCGCCATGTGGTACGGCTTTCTTGACGGATGTGTCGCCGTCGAGACGAAAACCAAATCGCAGAAGGTGCAGAACCTGCGGCGCGACCCCCGGCTGACCCTGCTCTTCGAGGACGGGGAGACCTACGAGGAGCTGCGCGGCGTGGAACTGGTCGGCCGGGGCGAGGTCATCGACGACCCCGACCGGTTGCGGACGCTGGGCATCAGCGTCTTCGAGCGCTACAACGGGCCCTTCTCCGAGGAGCTCGAGCCGTTCCTGGCCGCCATGCTGCACAAGCGGGTGGTGGTGCAGATGCACGCCGAGCGCACGGTGAGCTGGGACCACCGCAAGCTGGGCCTGCCGTCGACGCGCCCCGCCGCCGGCGGGTGAATTTCACGGTCGACGCGGACCTGGGCGTCAGCGCGGCGGCCGCCCTGCGGGCCTATGGCTCGCCCGCTTTCTACGAGGGCCGGGACACCGTCGACAACATCGCCATCGTGGGGGTGGTCGACCACGTGGAGGAGGGCGACCGCGTCCTCATCGCCGTGCGCTTCAAGTTCTTGGGCTCGGTGTCGGCCGCGGTCAAGGCGGTGATCGACCCCGACAAGATGTCGTGGGTCACTCACACCGAGATCCTGATGGACGAGCGCCGCACCACCTTCACCGTGGTGCCCGACCACTATCCCGACCGGCTGAGCGGGAGCGGCGAGTACTGCTTCATCGAGGGCACCGCCCCGGGCACCGCCGTGGTCACGGTGGAGGGCGACCTCACGGTGCACGTCCCCCTGGTCGGCCGCTCGGTGGAGAAGGTCATCGTCTCGGGCGTGCGCTCCTACATCGCCGAGGAGATGGAGCGGCTGCCCGACTTCGTCGCCTGAGCGCCGGTCACGGCGCGCCAGATCGCGTGGCGATGGGTGCCGACCAGCCTCGGTGCGCCAGGCTCAGCGCGGGCAGAGCTTCAACAGCTGGGTCATGCCGTCCTCGATCCCGTGGGCCAGCACCCCGAGGTCGGCCGTGGTGTCGTAGTCCCCGGTGAGGCCGAAGTTGACCTCGCCGTCGTAGGAGAAGATGGCGATGCCGATGCGCATCTGGCCGCCCAGGGGGACGTAGGGGAAGGCCCGGATCATCTTGCGGCCCGCCGCGTAGAGCGGGAACTGGGGCCCGGGCACGTTGGTGGTGACGGTGTTGACGTTGCGCTGGGCCGCCCGGGTGGCCACCCGCATGCCGGCCGAGAGCAGCATGGGCGGCGCAAAGCCGGACAACGAGGTGAGGGCCTCGCCGGCCACCGCCTGCTTGGACTCCTTGAGCCCCTCCATCTGTTCGGTGATGGCACCCAGGCGCTCGGCCGGGTCGTCGATGCTCACCGGCAGCTCGGCGAACATGGCCGAGACCTTGTTCTCGTAGGTACCGTCGCCCACCGCCTTGCCCGAGGCGTCGCGGGGGCGCACCGACACCGGCACCAGGGTGCGCACCACCCGGTCCACCGTCTCGCCGCGCGACAACAGCAATTCCCGGAAGCCGTTGGTGATGGCGGCCAGCACCACGTCGTTGAAGGTGCCGCCCACCGCCTTGCGCACCGCCTTGATGTCGTCGACCGAGGTGCAGGCCCAGGCGTAGCGGCGGTGCGGGCCGAGGGGACCGTTGAGGCTCGAGACCGGGGTCGGCCGGACCAGGCCGGCCAGGGCCACCAGGCCGTTGCCCACCTCGAGGGTGGTGCGCACCCCCTGGCGCAGCATCCGGGTGGAGGCCCGGATGGCCCGCAGCTGCTCGTAGGGGTCGCGCACCAGTTCGACCAGGGCCTCGGCGGCCAGCTCGAGCGAGGACGGCGAGGGGCGCGCCGTCCAGGGGACCGGCTGGGGCCGCTCGGCGTCGGGGCTGATGTCCATGATCACCGCCAGCAGGTCGGTGCCGGCCACCCCGTCCACCATGGCGTGGTGCGTCTTGGACAGCATGGCCCAGCGGCCGTCCTCGAGTCCCTCGACCATCCAGATCTCCCACAGCGACTTGGAGCGGTCGAGTTGCTGACCCATGACCCGGCCCACCAGCTTGCGCAGCTCGTCCTCGCCGCCGGGGGAGGGGAGCGCGGTGTGGCGCAGGTGGTACTCGATGTTGAAGTGGGGGTCGTCCACCCATACCGGGCGGCCCAGGTCGAAGGGCACGCTCCGCACCACCTGGCGGTAGCGGGGCACCAGGTCCAGCTTGGCGTCCACCATGGCCACCACGTCGGCGAAGGGCGGGGGCGGCCCCTCGAAGATGGCCACCGAGGCGATGTGCATGTGGCTGACGTCGTCCTCGATGTGAAGGAACGACGCGTCCTGCGGACTCAACCGGTCGGTGCCCATGGCTCTCCCTTCACCAGGTCGGCCCTAGGGACGGTACCGCACGCCGACCGCCCTCGCCGACGAGGCGGCGCCCGACAGTGGGCCGACGCCGGTAGGCCGACGCCCGTTCGCAGGCGCCGGTTCGCCGATGCCGCTTCTCAGCCGGCGGGAGAGGTCGGCCCGCTCAGACGGCGTTGGCGGAGGAGGCGGCGACGGCCAGGCGGGCGAAGACCGGATCGGACGCCACCCGCTCCATGGTCTCCTTGTAGGCCACCTTGACCACCCGGGGGGAGCGGTCCTCGGCCATGGCGCGCAGCCCCATGGCTCGGCGCGCCGCGATCCCGGGCTCGAGGCGGATGACCGTCGTCCCGGCCAACTCGAGGCGGGCCACCTCGCGTTCCATGCGGCGGTGCACCGACCAGCGCAGCAGCCCGTCGGCCCCGCCCGCCCGGCCCTCGGAGGTCGACATGGAGGAGATCACCACGACGACGTCGAGACCCTCGCTGCGGGTCACGTCGGCGTTGGTCACCGAGTGCACGCCACCGTCGAAGTACTCCGTCCCGGCGATGGTGACCGGCGTGAAGTAGCCGGGGATGGCGCACGAGGCCAGCACGGCCGAGGCCAGCGTGGCCCGGGGCGAGCCGCCGCGCCCCAGCACCACCCGGGCGCCGTCGGAGCGCCGGGCCACGCAGATCCACAGCCGGTGCGGCCAGCGGTGGCCCACCAGGTCGTGCAGCCCCTGGGCCCGGTCGGTGATGTCCACCTGCCCCCGGGGCATCATGGTGGCCGCGGCCACCTCGGGGCGGAAGGCCCACGGGCGCAGCGCCACCCGTTGCAGCAGCGCGGGGGAGGGCGGGCGCCACGGACGGAACACGGAGGCCATGGACGGGGCGGGCAGGGGGTCGGACTCGGGCAGGATGCGCTCGAGCAGCACGCCGCCGCGCCGGGAGAGGGGGTAGCCGATGGTCAGGGCGGCCAGGTCGGTGGCCGGCACCCCCACCCGGAGGGCGGCGCCGGTGATGGAGCCGGCCGAGGTGCCGACGATCAGGTCGGCGTCGCGGGGGTCCCAGCCGATCTCTCGCTGGAGGCCGGCCAGCACGCCGGCCTGGTAGGCCTGGCCGACCACGCCGCCCGCCCCGAGCACCAGCCCGACCGTGGGTCGCCCCCCGCCTCCGTTTTCCGCCCCGCCGTTCCCCCGTAGCAACTTCATCCCCCCTGTCTAGCGTCCAGTGTGCCCGATCGGTGTCATGGGCACCAGCTTCCAACGCCTATTTCTTCTTATCGCCGGCAGCACCTTTCCTCGGGTGACAGATAGCTCCAGGTCACGGGAACAACTACCGTTCTCCCGTGAGGGTCGGCGGGACATGAGCGAGGTGCTCGCCCTGCTGGCGGCCCTGGCCAATGCCGGGAACCTGGTCACCCAGTACGTCTCGAGCACCAGCGCCCCGCCGGGGACCAAGGGCCTGCGCCTGGTCGTCTACCTCTTCCGCCAGCCCCTGTGGCTGTTCGGTTGGGTGGCCATCATCGCCGGGTTCGTCCTCCAGGCGGTCGCCCTGCACATCGGCGCGCTCTCCGTGGTGCAGCCCCTCATGGCGGCGGAGCTGGTCTTCGCCCTCCTCATCCGGCACTTCTGGTTCCACCACCTCGTGCCCGCCGCGGCCTGGCGGGCCGCGGTCATGTCCTGCGTCGGCCTGGCCGTCTTCCTCGTGGCCTCGGAGCCGAGTGGCGGGCGGACCACGGCGACCACCTCGGAATGGTTCTCGGCCACCCTGGTCCTGGGCGGCGTCGCCCTGGTCATGGTGGTGGCGGCCCGCTGGACCTCGCCCACCGGGCGGGCCGCCCTCTACGGCACGGCGGCCGGCATCGTGTGGGCGCTCGAGGCCAGCTTCATCAAGTCGATGACCGACGTCCTGGCCCAGTACGGCTTCTTCGGCATGTTCTTGCACTGGCCCGTCTACGCCGTCATCGGCGGCGGGATCGTGGGCACCATCTTGATGCAGGCCGCCCTCCACGTCGGCCCGCTCAACGTGTCCTCGCCCCTGATGGTGGCCACCGACCCCATCGTCAGCATCGTGCTCGGGGTCTGGCTCTTCGACGAGGTCTTCACCGACCACCCGCTGCGCCTCGCGCTCAGCTTCCTCGGTTTCGCCACCCTGGCCGTGGGCATCTGGCAGATGACCCAGCACGAGCCCACCGTGGTCGCCCCCTCGCCGGCCGAGTAGGCACCGGCGCCCCTCGCCGCTCAGCGCGGCGAGAACGCCTCGAGGTCGGTGGCGATCCGATCGGCGTCGTGGGGGGCCACCCCGGCCGCGGCGGCGAACTCGGGCCAGCGGGCCACGGCCGCAAGGACCTCGTCGACCACGGCGGCCGCCGCCGGCACGACGAAGCGGTCGGCCAACTCCAACAGGTCGGCCCGGCCGATGAACTCGAACCTGCCGTTGACCGACATCTGGTGGCGCTGGGTCCACTGGCCCATCGGATTGTGGGCGTGGTTGACGTCGTAGGCGGGGGAGAGCGACCACCGGCCCCGCTCGTCGCAGCAGAACGAGAGGTTCTTGGTGTGGTCGTCCCGGTTGGCGGCGGCCACGTTGAGGACCACACGGCGGAAGCCCTGCTCGCGGGCGTCCGCCCCCAACCCCAGGCGGTCGATCACGTCGAGGTACTGGGCGTAGCTGTGGGTGTCGGCCTGGTTGAAGTCGAGGTGGTCGAGGGCGCAGAGCGTCTGGACGTGGACTTTGGCACCGTCGGGGCGGCGGTCGAAGCGCCGGGTCATGAAGTGGGCCCGGTCGTTCTCCACCAGCAGCCGGCAGGGCTCCATGTCGACGCCGGCGGCCGCGGCCATGAGCGAATAGGCGTACTCGATGCGGCCGTAGCCGCGGGCGGGGCCGAACCGCTCCTCGTCGTCCACCCCGTCCAGCTTCAAGAGCCAGTACTCGTAGCCCTCGGGCGCGGCCAGCTGCCCCGAGCGGATCTGGCCGGTTTCGGGGTTGAAGCACACCACGGCCTTGGCCCGCGCCCCGCCGGCCGAGGTGCCGACCTGGATGAGCGCGGTGAGCGCCTCGTGGGTGGTGTCGTCCCCGGTGAACTCGCCGCGCAGGGCACGCCGGGCGGCCACCACCAGGTCGGCCAACTGCAGCGCGGTGGTGTGCTGTTCGGCCACCTCGGCCGGCGGGAAGAACTCGAGCGCGCCCATGCCGCGGTCGGCCATGTAGGCCAGCCGGTCCAGCGAGGTGATCTGCCCGGGCGAGATGCCTTCCTCGGCCAGCTTGGCTGTCACCAGCGCGTTGCCGAAGCGGTCGGGCAGGGAGTCGGCCAGCATGGCGGGGAGGCGCCGGAAGGTCTCGACCGAGAGCTCGCGGAACTCGTAGACGCCGGGCCGGGCCGGCATGTGGAACGGCGCCAGCTCGATGCCGCGGCGGATCCAGGCGTCGTCGTACTCGAAGGCGTAGTAGCCGGTGTCGGGGTCGGGCGCCACCGCCCCCACCGTCGCCCCCCAGGCGCGCACCTCGATGAGGTCGACCCGGCGGTAGGGCACTAGGCGCGGGCCTTGCGGACCCGGCGGCGCGGCGGGCGGGCCTTCTGCTGTTGGCGCAGCAGCTGCATCGGGCTCACCGCCGGCTCGGCCGGCGGGGCCAGCGCGGCCAGCCAGTCCTCGGCGCCCAGGGCCCGGACCACCTTGACCAGGGAGCCGAGGTTGGCCCCCGCCCCCGACTCGAGGTGCTTGAGGGCGCTCAGGCCGACGCCGGCCCGCCGGGCCAGGTCCTCCTGGGTCAGCTGGGCCCGGATCCTCCGGTCGCGCAGGCTGGTGCCGATCTCGGTCATCCATTCCCCGGTGGTCCTGCGGGACGTTCTGGTCTCATTCACAGCTGTTGTACCCCTGTCCGCTACTTAGTAGTTGCTATTCTACTCGTCCTAGGAGCCACTATGAATCTTGACTAGATAATAGTTGTAATTCCGACTGGTATCGGCTGAATCTTCTCGTAACAGATGGATATCGCTACAATGGAGTCGAGGTTGACCGCCGGGAGCGAACGGTGGACGACGCCGGTCAGAGGGGAGCCGCGGCCAGACGCTTCTGCTTGCGCTTGGCGCGCCGGAGCGACATCGGGCGCCAGAGCACGCCGAGAATGAAACCCAGGGTGAACCAGGCCACCAGGCCCAGACCCCACAGCTGGCCGTAGGCGTCACCCAGGCAGGCACCGTGCTCCCCGATGACGTAGGCGTGGAAATCCGACCCCTTGCAGTCGTGGGGCCCCTGCTTCCCGAAGATGCCGACCAGCGCGGTGATCAGAAAGAGGGCGACCAGCGCCACGATGCCGATGCGCACCACCCAGGAGAAGACGGCGCGCAGGCGATGGCCCTCGCCCCGGACATAGAACGGCTTCATCCGTCCCTCGACGAAGCGGAAGCAGATCTGCACCACACCGAAGGTGAGCAGCGCCAGGAACAAGATGACCAGGGTGGCCCGCCCCGCTCCCCCGTGCTGGGGTCCCCACAGCTGGAAGGCGCCGAAGAGCAGGGCGGCCCCGAGCAGCGGGACCAGCACCCAGTACGACGACGCGGCGCGCCAGAACGACGGTGCGGCCAACGACCGGGCGCGGGCGTTGGCTTCGCGGATCGGAGCGATGAACCGGTCGTGGGTCAGCTCGTACCAGTGGGCGCCGGCCCGGTCCTCGGCCCGGAGCATGTGGTGGTGCTCGAGCAGACCCACTGCGGCATTGGGCAGCCCCTCGGTGTCCCGGTCGCCCTGGTACACCAGGGCCCTGGTGCCGGCGGGCGTGATGATCACCTTTTCGAACCACCGCCGGAGATAGGTGACCGGTACGCCGGTGCGTCGGGCCGTCTGGGTGACGCAGGTGTCGTAGAACCGGGCCAGGGCGTGGGTCGGATCACCGAACGCCTCGAGGTGATCGGCGGTGATCACCTGCGTGCCGGCGGGCAGGGACCGCCAGAGCTCGGTGCACACGACCTGCAGCTGCACCGGCTCGACGAATTCGCCGGGGACGTCTTCGGCCTGGCGTCCGGCCCGCTTGATCTTGATCTTCATCAGATCGTCCACCAGTTGCTCGACGACCCCGTCGGCGAACGTCAGCGTGCTCCTCTTGTGCACCGGACCCTCGATCGCCTCGATGGCCTCGTCGCGCTCGAGACGGGGCAGGCGGAACTGGCTCCTCAGCCCGTCGGGGAGGCGTGCCGCAACGTCGAGCGCGTCGGCCAGGTAGTCCTCACGGACGACGAGGACCACGTGGAGCCGGGGATCGGCCAGCAACGCCTCGCGTAGATCCTCGACGAAGGAGAGCCGAAGTCCCCAGTACCCGGGGAAGGCGGTGAAGAGCTCCTCGAACTGGTCGAAGATGGCCAGCCGGATGACGGTATCGCCGTACTGGTCCGGCACCGCGGGGAGGTCGGCCAGCGCCTCGGCGAGGGAGGTCTTGGGCGAGCCCGTCGCCAGGTTCCAGCTGACCAGGGTGAAGTGGGTGAACGGGTCACGGTAGTCAGCGATCCGGGGGTCGTCGTCGCCCGTCCCGGACCCGCCACCGGTATCGGCCCCTGCGCCCGCGCCGGGCGGACCGCCGGCCGCATTCTCGGCGCCGTGCACCCGGGCAACGGGCAGGACCTCGATGCCGGCCTCCCTGGCCTTGGGGATGAGCCCCGCCTGGATCAGCGAGGACTTGCCGGTGCCCGATTGGCCGTAGACGACGCAGGTCTTGAACGAGCACATGAGGGAGAACAGCTCCGCGGTGGCCGCATCGCGTCCGAAGAACCGGTCCCGGTCGTCCTCGGTGAACGGCGACGGCCCGACGAAGGGGCTCGGTGCCACCTTCTCCGGACTAGGCGCTGACTTTTCGGGCATCCCATTTGTTCCGCAGGTCGTGGAAGAACTCGTCCTTGTCGCCCCAGAACACCTTCACCTTCAGTTCCGGCCGATCGAAGTACCGGGTCAGGTAGTCCTGCTCTTCGGAGTGACGCGGCAATTGCAGGGCGAAATGCGCGTTCATGCCCCGGCCGAACTCGGGGAGGGAGAGCTGGATGCCGCGGAACAGCACACGGAACGTCCAGTCCACCAGGCTGTAGCCCGTGAACAGCAGCGACGTCTGGGAGATGGCCGTGCGCACCTGGTACGGGAGCATCCGTTCGACGTCCATCTGGAGGCGGGCCAGAAAGTCGAGATAGTCGTCCTCGGTGATGACGATGGACTCCTGCACGGCATCGGCGCCGTGCAGGTGGAAGACCCACGGCTCCTCGACGGTGGGATCCGGCCACTTCTTCATGGACCGCACTCCCATCTGCTGCGCGTTGTGTTCGGCCGCCGACCCGTTCCAGTCACTGATCAGGCGCTTGGGGGAACGGCCGGCTGCGGTCAGCGCGTCGGTCATGAACGGGTCGTAGTTGGTGGTGAGATAGATCGGGAGCCCGAGGTCGGCCAAGACGCGGTGGTTCTCGCCGGGATCGGTGAAGTCCGGCAACGGGGTCTTCGTGAATTCTTCGAGGATGCGCTCGATCGGCTCACCGCGATTGAATTTCAGCGCGACGAACTCCGCCACACTCGTCAGGTCACTTTTGTCGTCCATGGGGTACTTCAACTGATCGGCCCAGTCGACGGCGATCTCAGAACCCTTCCGATGCGGGCTGACACCGGCCCCGATGAACGGCGTGCACTTCGAGTTGGACGCTCTGCGGACCAAGACGTCCATGAAGTCTTCGTTCAAAGAATCGGCCACGGCGCTCCCCCAAAAGACCCCTGCACGAGCTCTCATGGTGAGCATAACCCCGAGAAATTCACGACGAGGGCTTGACGGGCGCCCCGAGCGTCCGTGCGCGTATCACCCGATCTGACCCATGATGAGGGCCGATGGATCGCGATTCCGGAGCGCAGGACTGAGCAGGGGGCACACACGTGAACGCCGCACTGATCTCCATCTCCGCCGCCGTGATCTCGGGACTGTTCGCATTGGCCACGCTGTTCCTGACGCGCCGACAGGCGCTCAAGGACCGGCTGGCGGTAGCGCTGGAAGTGGCGCTGGACTTCCGCATGCCGCTGCTGGCCGCCGCGTCGGACCTCCAGGCCCGGCTGTACAACATCCGCAAGCAGGACTTTCTCACTCGCTTCGCCGACGGCATCTCAACCCGGTCCCGGCCCGACTATGCGGTGGAGAACACGCTCTACCTCATCGGCCAGTACCTGTGTTATGCCGAGATCATCCGGCGTGGGCTCCTCTTCCTCGACCCCAGCGACCGTCACAGACAGCACGCGCTGGTCGAACAGATCGAGCAGGTCCGCAATATCTTCTCCGACAGCAAGATCGCGGAACCGACGTTGTGCCTCTTCCGGGGTGAGCAGCGTGCTGTCGGTGAGGTCATGCTCATCGAGACGAATGCCGCCCCGGGCCACAGTCGCCGATGGGACTGCGTGGGCTACGCCACGTTTGTCGGACTGTTGGACCAAGAAGAGGTGGCGCAGTGGTTCCAGCACCTGCGGGAGGACATCGCCATCCTCCAGAAGGACCTGGAGGGGCACGACGGGCGCCTCGTCCTGCTCCAGCACGCCCTCATCGACCTGGTCCTTCTCATCGACCCCGGCGGCGAGCACGTGTCGACCAATCTGCGCGAGAAGCTGTAG
Source organism: Acidimicrobiales bacterium (assembly GCA_052148295.1). Classification (GTDB taxonomy): domain Bacteria; phylum Actinomycetota; class Acidimicrobiia; order Acidimicrobiales; family RAAP-2; genus Bog-473. The sequence continues at coordinate 1,331 of JBKQIP010000173.1, read as the reverse complement.
GCCGCTGCCGACCCGGCCACCTTTCAGGTGCCAAGCCGACGGCGACGTTGTCCGGATTGGTCAATTCGCCCGGCCCGGAAACCTGCGCCATCATGGGTTCCGGCAGGTTTCCATCCGGCAGCACAGGTAATGGACCACCCCGTGAGGAGAGTGAACGTGGGGCTGACCCAGCGATTCGATGCCGCCTTCCAGCTGGCATCGGACCTGCATCGCACGCAGCAACGCAAGAGCACGCAGATCCCGTACATCTCACACCTGATGGTGGTGACCGGCCTCGTCATCGAGCACGGTGGGACCGAGGACGAAGCCATCGCCGGACTGCTCCACGACGCGGTGGAGGACCAGGGTGGGCAGGTGACCCTCGAGCGGATCAGGGACCAGTTCGGCGACGAGGTCGCTCAATTGGTCTCGGCGCTCAGCGACACCGATCAGACCCCCAAGCCCCCCTGGCGTGCCCGCAAGGAGCAGTACCTCCGCCACCTCGAGGACGCCCCCATCGGCGTCCTGCGCATCTCGGCGGCCGACAAGCTCCACAACGCCCGCGCCATCGTGCGGGATTACCTGATCTTCGGCGAGGACCTGTGGAACCGCTTCAGCGCACCGGCCAACGACCAGATCTGGTACTACCGCTCCCTCGCCGACGTGTTCCGCCGCCGCCTCGGAGGGCCCTTGGCCTCGGACCTGTCGCGCACGGTCTCCGACCTCGAGTGGCTCATGGGGTCGCCCAGGGTGGTGTGAACCGGACAATCTGTACCCCAGTTGGATTGATGGGCATCGATCTCGCTTGGTCAGGTCGTACCCGCGTACTCGCCCAGGTGAGAGCAACGCTACGTAGAGCGCAAGTTGTTTGGAGAGTCGTCGGTTGGTGGCTCTTGATCGATGCCGCCAATTTCGTCTTTGCTAGGTAGCTGGTACTCCTGTGTCCATGGATTAATGACGATGCGAACATTTGAGTCGACATTGCTGTACAGATCATCACCGTTCAACTGAAGGACTAAGTAGGTCTGCCATTCAGGGTTCCGAACTTGCGCCCCTTCAATCGGCGCGTCACCTGTGAAAACCGGGAGCAAGACCACCTGATCGCCAGTCGCAGGATCGTCGCTCATGAAATGCAGCAGATCACTCTCGGTCCCAACGCCGTCCTTCACCTCACCGGCGAGTTCTCCCAGTGCGTACACAGTTGCTTGTCGAAGCGCGCGCAAGACGATTTCATTTCCCTCAGAGACGCTTTTGGTCCTAGCTTCTGCGACTGCACTCACAAGGTCGTCTGCTTCGGGGATTCCGGAGGCATGAGCGGCCCCTGCGGACGACCACGACTGTTCCACAGACAC
>JBKQIP010000172.1:0-75992 GCA_052148295.1 Acidimicrobiales bacterium | reverse complement strand
CCGTCGAGTCGGGCCATCGCGCCGACCACCTGTTGGTCTCGGGGCGCACCGGAGGCGGACTGACACAGGTGCTCGTGCCCGCCGGAGCGGCGGGCTTGTCCGTCGCATCCATGCACACCGTCGACCTGACCCGCCGATTCTCGGTGGTCACCTTCGATGACGTCCGGCTCCCCACTTCCGCCGTCATCGGTGAGGTGGGAAACGCCGGCGAGCAGATTGGGAGACAGCGGCAACGCGCCGTGGCCATCCTCAGTGCCGAAGCGGTGGGGACGATGCAGGCTGCGTTCGACATGACCGTCGAGTGGGCGTTCGATCGATATTCGTTCGGCCGACCACTGGCGTCGTACCAGGAGCTGAAGCACCGCTTCGCCGACATGAAGACCTGCCTCGAGGCGAGCCATGCGATCAGCGACGCTGCCACCAATGCGGCGGCGGATGGGTCGCCCGATGCCGACGAGCTGCTCAGCAGCGCCAAAGCGTTCATCGGCGACCGCGGCACCGACCTGATACAGGACTGTGTGCAGATCCACGGGGGCATCGGCGTGACCTTCGACCACGATCTCCATCTCTACCTGCGGCGCCACACCGTGAACCGGGCACTCTACGGGACTCCGGCCGAGCACCGGGAACGCCTCGCCGACCTGGCCTGGCCGGGGGAGGCCGCATGACCGACCGCGTCACAGAGGACATCGAGACCTTCCGGCGACGGGTCCGCACGTTCATCCGCACCAATCTGCGACCGCTGCCGGCGGATCTGTTACTGGACCCCCTCCGCAACGACGCGACCGATGACGAGGAGCTCGCTGCGGTGGCCCGGGAACGCGAGGTACAGCGCATGCTCTTCGATGCCGACCTGGCCGGGATCTGCTTCCCCCGCCAGTACGGCGGCCAGGGCCTCACGCCGGCACACCAGCGCGTCCTCAATGACGAGCTCGCCGGCCACGAATACCCGGCCCGACTCCAGGCCCCGACACTCTCGCCCTGCGCTGCCGTCCTGCTCGATTTCGGCACCGAGGAGCAAAAGCATCGCCACATCCCCGCCATGCTCAGGGGGGAGGAGATCTGGATGCAGTTCCTGTCCGAACCAAGCGGAGGATCGGACGTCGCCGGAGCCCAGACCACTGCGGTCCGTGACGGTGACGAATGGGTGCTCAACGGTTCAAAGATCTGGACCACCGGAGCCTGGTGGTCCGACTGGGGACTGTGCTTGGCGCGCACGAATTGGGACGTCCCCAAGCACCGTGGTCTGTCGGTCTTCATGCTCCCCATTCGCCAGCGGGGACTCGACGTCCACCGCATCGAGATGCTGAACGGTTCCCGGGAGTTCTGCCAGGAATTCCTGAACGACGTCCGGGTACCCGACGCCGACCGCATCGGCGACGTCGACGACGGCTGGACCGTCGGTACTCGCTGGATGTTCCACGAGCGCATGCTGACCAATTCGCCTCTGGTGACGGTGCCCCCGCGCAGCCTGAGCGGTGGCGCCGGTGCCGCTCGGGTCCACATGGTCGCCCGCCAGTCCGGTCGGAGCTCGGAGCCCCAGGTGCGCGACCTGGTCGGCGAGGCCCGCATGCTCGATGTCGTCGATCGTGAGCTCCGTCGACGCGTCGGCGAAGGCATCGCCGCCGGAACGATGCCAGACGAAGCCGCGGCGATCGGTCGCTTGTTCACGGGAGTGACCTCGTCCCGGATGCGCACCATTGCCCTCGAGATCGCCGGTGTCGCCGGTGCTGCGTGGACCGATGACGACGGGGAGTTGGCTCATTGCGGCACTGACTTCTTGATGCGGCAGATCTCGTGCATCGGCGGCGGCACGACCGAGATGGCGCGCAACGTGATCAGTGAGCGGGTGCTCGGGATGCCTCGCGAGCGTACGCTGGATCGTAACGTGCCGTTCCGCGACGTACCGCGCAGTGCGTCCGCCCGCCCCTAGGACGGCACACACCCACCGATGGGGATACCGTCGATCATCGCTCGCTGTTCGAGGTGACGACTGCACAGAGGAGGCTGTCATGTCCACACCCGCACCGGTCATGGGCCGATGGTTCGAGGATCTGTCCCCAGGCCTGGTCATTGACCATGCCGTGACGAGGACGGTCACCGAAGGCGACAACACGCTGTTCTCCGTTCTCACCATGAACCCGCAGCCACTGCACCTTGACGAGTCCTACGCGGCGACGACGGAATTCGGGACCCGCCTCGTCAACAGTCTCTTCACACTGTCGCTGCTCATCGGCCTGTCCGTGTTCGAGACGACCCACGGCACGACGGTGGCCAATCTCGGGTTCGACGAGATCGTCTTCCCGGCTCCGGTGTTCCCGGGAGACTCCGTGCACGCACAGACCGAGGTGCTCTCCGCGCGTGCATCGGCGTCCAGACCCGGCCAGGGCGTCGTCGTCTTCGAACACCGTGGTTTCAACCAGCGGGACGAGCTCGTCGTCCGCTGCCGTCGATCGGCCCTCATGCGGTGCCGTCCGACATGAGCACTCGATGGCGAAGCGTGCTGTTCGTGCCTGGGAACCGGCCGGATCTTGCGGCGAAGGCGGCCCGGTCCGAACCGGATCTCGTCGTACTCGACCTCGAGGACGCCGTGCCGTCGCAGGACAAGGAGCAGGCGCGGGTGACCGTCGGCGAGGCGGCGCGCCGACTGGCCGGCATCGTCCCGGTGTGCGTGCGGGTGAACCCCCCGACCACGTCATGGTTTGCCGAGGACGTCGCCGCCCTGCCGCCCGCCCTCGCCGCCGTGGTGGTACCCAAACTCGAATCGACGGCGCAACTCGAGGGTGTCGCCGACGCGCTCGGCGAACGGCCGGTCATCGCCGGACTCGAGACCGTACGGGGTGTCGCCGATGCGCGCGACGTGCTGCGGGGTCCGGTCACGGCCTGCTACTTCGGCGCCGAGGACTATGTGGCTGACCTCGGAGGCGTGCGCACCGAGGGTAACGCCGAAATCGCGTACGCGCGCGCCTCCGTGGCGATCGCGGCCCGGCTCTGGGGCATCCCGGCCTTGGACCTGGTCACCTTGGAGTACGGCAACGCCGATCGGTTCCTCCGTGAGGCGCACGAGGCGCGTGCACTCGGCTACGCCGGGAAGCTCTGTATCCATCCGGCCCAGGTCCCGCTGGCCAACAGTGCGTTCAACCCGTCGGCCGCGGAGGTCGACTGGGCACAGCGCCTGCTTGCGGCCTTCCACGATGCCGGGGGTGCGACGATCTCCTTCGAGGGTCAGATGGTCGACGAGGTCGTGGCCACCCGGGCCCGGGCCATCCTGGGCACGTCCACCCCGGATCGATGACCACCGGTCCACTCAACGTCCTCTGGCGGCCACCGGCGCACGTCCGCCAGACGTCGACGGTCGGTCACTACCTCGACTGGCTGGAGCACGAGCGGGGCCTCGAGTTCCGCACCTATACCGAACTGTGGCAGTGGTCAGTCGACCACCTCGATGCGTTCTGGTCCTCCATCTGGCGGTACTTCGAGATCGAAGCGACGGCTCCTTACGACACGGTCATGGAGCACCCTCAGATGCCCGGCACGACGTGGTTCCCCGGCTCCCGCCTGAACTACGCCGAACGCGCCCTGGCCACCCGGGGCGATGGCCTCGCGGTGATCGTTCGCTCGCAGTCTGGCGACGGGGGTGAGATCACGTGGGACCAGCTCCGGGACCAGGTCGCTCGTTGCGCCGAGGGCCTGACCCGGCTCGGTGTCCGTCGGGGTGACCGGGTCGTGGCGTACCTCCCCAACGGGCCTGAAGCGCTCGTGGCGTTTCTGGCGACCGCGAGCCTCGGTGCCATCTGGGCCTCCTGCCCACCCGAGTTCGGTGCCCGGAGCGTGACCGAGCGCTTCGCACAACTCGATCCGGTCGTTCTCTTCGTCGTCCGCCGCTACCAGTTCGGAGACAGAGTGATCGATCGCTCGAACGATGTGGGCCAAATCATCGGGTCGCTGCCCACCGTGCGTGCCGTCGTGGACATCGACACCGACTGGGCCGACCTGTTGAGCACACCAGCTGCGCTCGCCTTCGAGAGCGTGCCGTTCGCCCACCCGTTGTACGTGCTCTTCTCGTCCGGCACGACGGGATTGCCCAAGGCGATCGTGCACGGTCACGGAGGGATCCTGCTGGAGCATCTCAAGTCGCTTGCACTCCACCACGACCTCGGCCCGGGCGACCGATTCTTCTGGTTCTCGACCACCGGCTGGATGATGTGGAACCTGCTCGTTTCGGGCCTGTGCGTGGGCTCCTCGATCGTGCTGTTCGATGGCAATCCGGGCTGGCCCGACCTCGGGGCCCTGTGGCGTATGGCCGCGGAGACCCAGGTCAGCCTGTTCGGCGTCAGTGCGCCGTATCTCATGTCCTGCCGCGCCGCCGGTCTCGACCTCGGCACCTGCGGTGACCTCTCGGGCCTCCGCTCCATAGGGTCCACCGGATCCCCGCTGCCCGCCGAGGGGTACGAGTGGGTCTACGGGCAGCTGCCGGACGTGTGGCTGACCTCGGTGAGCGGCGGCACCGACGTCTGCACGGCCTTCGTGGGAGGCAGCCCCCTCGTGCCGGTCGTCGCCGGCGAGATCAGCTGCCGCTATCTCGGTGCTCGCGTGGAGGCCTTCGACGAGGCCGGGCATTCCGTCGTCGGCCAACAGGGCGAACTGGTGCTGACGGCACCGCTGCCCTCGATGCCCGTCGGATTCTGGGACGACGCCGACGGCACTCGATTGCGCGACGCCTACTTCGCCCGGTTCCCCGGTGTGTGGTGCCACGGTGACTGGGTCACCATCACCGAGCGAGGGTCATGCCTGATCACCGGGCGCTCGGACGCCACGCTCAACCGAGCCGGCGTTCGCCTGGGGACCAGCGAGTTCTACCGCGTCGTGGAGGACATTCCCGGAGTGGTCGACAGCCTCGTGGTGCACCTCGAGGACCCCGGTGGGGGTACGGGTCGGCTGCTGCTCTTCGTCCGGCTCGAGTCGGGCCTCGCGCTCGACGACGGGCTCCGGACGCGGATAGCCGCCGACCTCCGGTCGGCGCTGTCGCCGCGGCACGTGCCCGACGACGTCTACGCCGTTCCGGCCATCCCGCGGACGCACTCAGGGAAGAAACTGGAGGTGCCCGTCAAACGGATCCTGGGCGGCACCCCGGTCACCAGCGTCATCAACGCCGGATCACTGGCCGACCCGGGCGCTCTGGCACCCTTCGTCGAGATCAGCGCCCAACTCCGCTGAGGCGCGGCCCGACGCGCCCTGCGCCCGCGGAACGGCGGCGTCCCCCCTCAGACACCGTGGGGCTGGAGGAGGAGTACGCCCGAGGGTGTCCCGCCCCCCGAAGTGACGACCGCCGTGGTGGCCTCGGCCACCTGCCGTGACCCGGCATCGTGGCGGAGCTGGAGGATGGCCTCGTAGAGGAAACCGAACCCGTGCGTGCGCCCCTCCGAGAGCTGACCGCCGTGCGGATTGACCGGAAGGTCACCGCCAAGGGCGATGCGCCGACCGTGGTCGAGCCAGTCGTTGGCCTCGCCGAAGCCGCAGAATCCGAGGGCTTCGAGCCAGGAGACGGCATTGAAGGTGAAGCCGTCGTAGAGCATGGCGACGTCGACGTCCGACGGACGGAGGCTGGTCCTCGACCAGAGGTGCGCCGACTGGCCCAGCACCTGTGGCTCGTGGGTGATCGTGCCCTGGTCCCATGACACGCGCTCATGGATCTGGGTGCCGACCGCCTCGATGCGGATCGCCGGCCGTGGGAGGTCGGCGGCGACCGCCGCGTCGGACACGATGACGGCGATCGAACCGTCGCACGGGACGTCACAGTCATAGAGCCCGAAGGGAGACGTGATCGGCCGCGCCGACAGATAGTCGTCCATGGTCATCGGATCTCGGTAGATGGCTGCAGGGTTGCGCGCCGCGTTCGCCCGCCCGTTGAGCGCGATCAGGCCCAGCATCTCGCGGGGGGCATGGTAACGATGGAGGTACTGATTGGCGTTCATGGCGATCCAGTTGGCGGCGGACATCGCGCCAAACGGTAGGCGCCAGGCCGACGGGCCCGAGGCGCGAGCTCCACTCGAGCCACCGAGGTGGAGTGCGGCGAAGGTCGACTCCCAGACGGTGCGAAAGCACAGGACGTGACGGCACAGACCGGAGGCCACCGCCAACATGGCGGCGATGACGGCACCGCCGGGGCCGGGGAGGTCCCCGCCGCCGTTGATCCACGTCGGGTTGAGGCGGAGGGCCTCCTCGACCGCCGTCACGCCTCCTTCACTCATGCCCGTGCCGACGGCCCCGGGATACGTCGAGAGGCCGTCGATGTCGCCGAGCTGCAACCCCGCGTCAGACACCGCCTGCAGGCAGGCGTCGACGGTCAACGAGAGCGGATCGACCATCAACCGTCGACCGAGGGCTGACCGCCCTGCGCCCGAGAGGACGGAACGGTGCTCGAAGCGATCGTCGCTCAGCGGCGCACGCGGGAGCGGCCGCTCGGGCGCCGCCACGGGATCCTCCGCGGCCGCGCCGCCCGTCGGCTCGAAGAGGGGTAGCCACACGTCGTCGTCCTGCTCGAACCGGACGACAACCTCCTGCCCGATGGAGACATCGGACGGATCACAGCCCACGATGTTGCTGGTGAGACGAACCCCGGCGTCCTCGGCCAAGGCCACGACGGCAATGGCGTAGGGCGGGTCCAATCCGGCTCGCCACGGGTGCTGGTTCACCGTGCAGCCGACGACCGTGCCCCGACCCGAGACTACCGTCGGCTCCCACCGTCGGCTCCGGCAGGCGGGGCAGATCGGGACCGGCGGATGGACCAGCGTGGCGCATTCGACGCAACCTTGAATGCGCAGTCGTCCGTCCGCACCCGAGGTCCAGAACCATTCGGTGGCTGGCGTCAGCTCCGGAAGGGGCCTCACGACTCCCCTCGGCACGGTCGGACGTCCTCCATGATCTCCACGTTCCCCTTCTCCCTGCGGCGATCGATGCCGTCGCCTCGCCGCCGTCGATCCAGTCAGACCGGCCGGGAGGCCGGCGCCCCGTCTCTCAGAGTGGCGATGATCTGCGGCAGATCGACCGTGGTGCGGATCCCCGGAGCCGCTGCGCAGACGAACGGCACCGCGTTGACGGCACGATTCGCCGTGTACCCCGGTGTCCGCTCTGCCATGCTCTCGAGGGACACCGCCAGCCGCATCTCGACCTCCAACGGCGCATCGCCCTCGACCGAGAGCCGCCAGCCGGTGGGGCCGAGCTCCCACGGCGGCTCGAGCTCCACCGTGCAATACCACGTGGCCACGAAGCTCAGCAGCGGAAAGCCGCGGCGCATTCCCCTCACCTTCAGACGCTGCGCGGCCACCGTGCCCGCCTCCACTGTCCCGGCTGCGATCTCGGTCGTGCCCCTTGCCGCCGCAACCTCGCCACTGGCCTCGACCGAATCGAGCGGAAGGGAGAGCGCCTCGGCCATGAGGCGAAGTGACGGACCGAAGCTCTGCACGCCGTGGTTCCACCGACCGTTGTCGAAGGCCGCCGGATCGGAGCCGAACCCCATCAACTCGAACAACAGCTCCGGCGAGTCCCGCTGCGAGAGGTCGGCGAACTCGCGAATGGTCAGGCTCTCGAGCTGCCGCTGGATCGACGTCAGCACGAGCGGCACGGCTTCGGAGATGAACCCGGGGCTGCTGCCGGTGCTATGGATCGACGTGCCGCCGCGCTGGCATGCAGCTTCGACGCGGGCACGCGCCGAGGGGTCCATGCTGGCGGGGTGGTGGAACTCGCCGCGGGTGGTCACGATGTTCGACCCGGACTCCAGCAGCCGGCACACGTCGTCGATATCGCAGGCGCGCGGCATGTAGAGGACACAGTCCGCCCGGAGTCCGAGAATCTCGTCGATGTCCGGCGCGGCGAGGACTCCGGTGGGCCCGATCCCGCAGAGCTCGCCGGCGTCACGGCCGACCTTCTCGGGCGAGTACACGTAGAGCCCGACCAATGTCATATCGGGATGCTCCACCACGCCGCGCAAGGACCGCGCGCCGATATTACCCGTGGCCCATTGGACGACACGGAACGTCTGTGCCGCGCGGTCATCCATGCACGCTCCCTCCTGTCCCCTCGGCCATGAGCCCCCCGCTCACGATGCCGGAGGCCGCCCGTCGGCCAGCGAGGCCTTGTAGAGCACGTTGGCGGCCAGCCGCATGTGGGCGGCATCGACCAGCTTTCCCTCGCGCCCGATGGCGCCCACCCCCTCGGCCTCCGAACTCCGGTACGCCTCGAGGGCGTCCCGTGCCTCCTCGATCTCCTGGGCCGTCGGGGCGAACACCTCGTTGGCGATGGCGATCTGATCGGGATGGATAGCCCATTTGCCGTCGTAGCCCAACAGGCTGGCGTGCACGGCGGCGCGCCGGTACCCCTCGGGATCCTGGTACGCCGGGTAGGGCGCGTCGATGGCATCGATGCCGGCGCCCCGGGCGGCCGCCAACACCTGAAGGCGGGCGAAGTGCCAGAAATCACCGGGGTACTCGCTGATCGGGTCGAAGTTGCCGTCGACCCGGGCCCGCAACGAGGCCGAGAGGTCACCGGCACCGAAGATCATCGCCTCGAGACGGTCACTCGCCCGCGCGATCTCGGCGGCATTCGAGAGGCCTTCCGCCTCCTCTATCAGGACCTCGAGGCCGATGCGCTTGGCGAGCCCGAGCTTGGTCTCGAGCTGCGTCAGGAGCACGTCCACCCACCAGACATCACGCGCCGACCTGGCCTTGGGCACGATGAGCACGTCCAGCGACTCCCGCGCGCCGGTGACGACCTCGATGATGTCGCCGTGGCACCACGGCGTCTCCACCCCGTTCACCCGGACCGCCCGGACCGTGCGACCCCAGTCCAACCCGGTCAGCGCGCCGACCGCGATGCCCCGCGCCGCCTCCTTGACCACGGGTGCACATGCGTCCTCGAGATCGAGAAAGACCAGATCGGCGCCTGAGCCCGCCGCCTTCTCACACATACGCTCGCTACTGGCCGGCGTGGCCAGTTCGGAGCGTCGGGCCCGGGGTTCTCGGGGCACGAGTACCTCCACGGACGTCGCGGTCACAGGACACCCGCCGCCCGGAGGGCGGCCCGGCGATCGGGGTCGACACCGAGCAGGTCGCCGAACACCGCGTCGTTGTCGGCCCCCAGCGGACGGCCCAGGTGAGTGATGCGGGCGGGTGTGTCGGTCATGACCGCGACCGGGGCATGCACGGTCATGGGACCGAGGTCGGGATCGTCGACCCGGACGAAGGTCCCCCGAGCTCGCAGGTGCTCGTCGGCCAGTAGCTGCTGCGCGTCGTAGATGGGTGCGGCGGCGACGGAGGCCGCCTCGAACACGGCCATCGCCTCTTCGAGGGTGCGTTGACGGACCCAATCTGCCACGAGCAGGTCGACCTCACCGGCGCGCTGCTGCCGGGGAACGGGGTCGACGTAGTCGGGATTCTCGGCCAGGTCGGGCCGGTCGATGGCCCGGTAGACTCGCGCGACGATGTTCGGCGATGCGCTCGAGATCGCCAACCATTTCTCGTCGGCGGTCCGATAGGCGTTGCGCGGTGCGCTGGCATCGAAGCGGTTCCCCACGCGACCGGTGATGATCCCGAGCTGGTCGTAGGCGAGGGTAGAGGACTCGATGAGACGGGCCAGCGGCTCGATGAGGTTGACATCGATGAGCTGTCCCCCACCTCCGTGCACGTCACGATGATAGAGGGCCATCATCACGGCGTACGTGCCCGCCAGGGCCGCCACGCCATCGGCCAGCATGAACGGCGGCAGCGTGGGCGGACCCTCGGTCTGGCCGGTCAGGTGCGCGAACCCGCTCATGGCCTCGGCCAGGGTGCCGAATCCGGGATTGTCACTCTTCGGCCCGCCGCGCCCGAATCCGCTGACGTGGAGCATCACGACGTGGGGATGGCGTCCGTGGACCGCCTCGTAGTCGATGCCCCAGCGCTCCAGCGCGCTGGGGCGGTTGTTGATGACGAGCACGTCGCTGACCTCGAGCAACTGGTGGAACAGCTCCTGGCCCTCGGGCTGGCGGAGGTCCAAGGTGACGCACCGCTTGTTGCGGCTCATGCTCTTCCACACCAGCCCGATCCCGTCCTTGCGGTCACCCCAGGTGCGCAGAGGGTCGCCGGCGCCCGGCTGCTCGACCTTGATGACCTCGGCGCCGAACTCACCCATTGCCGTGGCCACGAGCGGACCGGCGGCCAGCGTCGCCGCGTCCACGACGCGCACGCCGTGGAGCGCCTCGTGCGCCTCAGGCACCGCGCGCCCCTTCGGGGCGGGCGATCCCGAGGGTGTCACGCAGCGTGTCGCCCTGGTAGCGGTCACGGAAGACGCCGCGGCGCTGGAGCTCGGGCACGACGAGCCGGACGATGTCCTCATAGGCGCCGGGGGTGTGCGTTGCCGCGATGACGAAGCCGTCGCAGGCGTCGGACTCGATCCACTCCTCCATCTGATCGGCGACCTCGGGGCCGGTGCCGACGAAGCGCGGGCCCTGCAGCAGTGTGGCCCGGTGACCGGCCAGGTCGGCCAGGGTGATCGTCTTCCCCCCGATGTGGGTGCGAAGGTTCTGCACGAGGCCGCGGATGCCCGACACCGATGCGATGAGCTCGTCGGTGATCGGCGAGTCCAGGTCGAGCCCGGAGAAGTCATAATTCATCAGCTCGGACAGCAGCGTCAAGGAGGCCTGCGGGTCGACGAGTTCGTTCAGGAAGAGTTGCTCACGCTCCTCGGCGTGCGCGTGGGACTCACCCACGACGGTATAGACCATCGGCAGCATCTTCACCGACTGCGGATCGCGCCCTCGGGCGGCGACGAGCTCCTTCTGGTCCTTGTAGTGAGCGCGGGCGATGTCGATGTCGGGGTCGCCTGAGAAGATCAGCTCCGCCCAACGGGCGGCGAAATCACGCCCGCGACCCGACGACCCAGCCTGGAGCAGCACCGGTCGACCCTGGGGTGACCGCGGCACGGTAAGCGGGCCGCGCACGCTGAAATAGTTTCCCTCGTAGTCGAGCTCATGGACCTTGTCGGGATCAGCGAAGTAGCCACGAGCCCGATCGAGCACGAGCGCATCGTCCTCCCACGTGTCCCACAGGCCCGTCGCCGCCTCGAGGAATTCGTCGGCCCGGTCGTAGCGGGCATCGTGGTCGAGGTGCTCCTTCAGCCCGTAATTCTGGGCCTCACTGTCGTTGACCGACGTCACGACGTTCCAGGCCGCCCGGCCGCCGGAGAGGTGATCGAGTGTCGAAAAGGTCCGCGCCACATGGAAGGGCGAGTAATAGGTGGTCGAGTACGTCGCGCCGAGGCCGATCCGCTCCGTCGCGCCGGCGATGACTCCGAGCACGACGCTCAGGTCCAGCTTCACCGGTCGCGCCCCGAGCCGGACCGCATCGGCCACGGACCCCCCGTAGATCCCGGGCATGGCCAGGCGATCGTCGAAGAACATCATGTCGAAGCAGCCCTCTTCGAGAATCCGGCCCAGCTTGGCGTAATAGCTGGCCTTGAGGAATCCGTGCTCGGTCGCAGGATGGCGCCAGGATCCGGCATAGACGGTCGTGCTCCCCGCCTGCATGAAACCGACCAACGACATCTGGCGCTTTCCCATGGTGTTCAAGCTCCTCATCACTGGCGCTCGTCGCCATCTGAAATGTAGTATTTGATATGCCAGATTTCAAGTCGATCGGCGGCACCGTGCGGGCCCGCGCCGCGAGCGAGCTTCGCGATCGGATCCTGACCGGACGGTTGCCACCCGGAGCGCGCCTGGACCTCGACGAGATCACGCGTGAGTTCGGCATCAGCCGCACACCGGTCCGGGAGGCGCTCCTCGAGCTCTCCTACGAGGGTCTGGTCGCCGTCACGCCGCGCAGCGGGATCACGGTCCTCGGTATCACGCCGGAGGACGCCGTCGACAATTTCGCCGTGCTGGCCACGCTCGCCGGCAAGGCCGCAGAGTGGGCGACCGCGCGCATCACACCGGCGGAGCGGGAGCACCTTCACGAGCTCGCCCGAGGGGTCGCCGACGCCGACGACGTCGTGGCGGCCAACTGGCGCTTCCACCGAGCGGTCAACGTCGCGTCGGGCTCACGGCGCCTGTTGGTCTACCTGCGCCAGGCCGTGCGCGTGGTACCGGCCAGCTACTTCGAGCTCTTCCCCGAGCAGGTGCGCCGGAGCCAAGTGGACCACGCCATCCTGCTCGACGCCATCGACCGGGGCGACGGACCCGCGGCGCGAACGCTCACCGAGGCCCACGTCCTTGATGCCGGTGCTGCCCTCGGTGATTGGCTGCGGGCGAGGACCGCGGAATGGGAGACCCGGGGCGCGTAGCCGGCTCTCTCGTCGGTGCGGCTCAGGTTCCCGCCGCGGCGACGGCGCGTCTGGCCCGACGGCGGAATCCCTCGAGCTTCTCGTCCGGCGTGCGCACCCGCGTGCTCCGGGACATGGTCGACACGTCGTGACCGGCGGCGCCTGCTCGCAGCGCACCCACGGTCGCCTCTGCCCTGGGGACGTGCCGGAACGGGTCGAACGAATACCAGCGCATCGCGTTCTCGTGCGTCATCTTGCGGACCTGGTCCTTCGGGACGGCGTTCCGTTCGAACTCCGCCTGGAGCTCCTCCGGTGCGCCGGGCCACAGGGAGTCACTGTGCGGATAGTCGGCCTCCCAGGCGATGTTGTCGATGCCGATGCGGTCGCGCATCTCGATGCCCACCGGATCACTGATGAAACAGGTGAGGAAGTGCTGCCGGAACACCTCGCTCGGGAGCCGGCCGCCGAAATCCTGCTGCGTCCACGTGTGGTGCATCTCGAACGTCCGGTCGACCCGCTCGAGGAAGTACGGGATCCACCCGGTACCGCCTTCGGAGAGGGCCACGCGAAGATCCGGGAAGTTCTTCAACACCCGGGACCACAACAGATCAGCCGCCGCGGACTGGATGTTCATCGGCTGCAGCGTGATCATCACGTCCGGCGGGGAGTCCACGGCCGGGATCGAGAGACGTCCCGATGAGCCGAGGTGGATGGACAGGACGGTCCCCGTGTCGCAGCACGCCCGCCACACCGGGTCCCAATAGTCGTCATGGAAGCTCGGGTAGCCCAGCGCGGCGGGATTCTCCGTAAAGCTGAGGGAGTGACACCCCTTCTTCGCCACCCTCCGGATCTCCTCGGCGGTCTGCCCGGCATCCCAGATCACCGGGACCGCCATCGGGATGAATCGACCCGGGTACGCGGCGCACCACTCGTCGATATTCCAGTCGTTGTAGGCGCGGACGAGGGCGAGGGACAGCTCGGCGTCGTCGCTGGCGAACACCCGCGCCGTGAACGTGGGGAAGGACGGGAAGTTCATGGAGGCCAGGACTCCCCCCGCATCCATGTCCTTCACCCGTTCGTGTACGTCGTAACAACCGGGTCGCACCTCGTCGAGACTCTGCGGCTCGAGGCCGTACTCCTCCTTGGGCCGCCCGGCCACGGCATTGAGGGCGGCGGTCTCCATCACGACGTCGCCGAAGACCCAGACGTCTGAACCTTCCGCGTTGCGAACGAGCTTCGGCGCACGATCCTGATAGGCGACGTCGAGGTGGTTCACGAAGAGATCGGGCGGTTCGATGACGTGGTCGTCGACGCTGATCAGGATGAGGTCGTCTGCCTGGCTCATGGGATCCTCCGGAGAATGGTCCTCTCAAAATAGCGAAATAATCTTATACCTGGATGGAGCGCCCGGGGATGGCCTCAGCGGAGCCTCCATTCGGGGCGGCCCGACTTGAACGATTGCTCGCCCTCCGCGATGTTGTCGTACGCGGTGCCGAGCGAGACGAGGCTCGACACCTCCCGCAATGCCTCCCGACGCGAGAGCTCATGCGCCATCCACACCGCCCTCATCGTGCCCTGCACCGCCAGGACGGGCGACTCGGCGATGGCCGACGCGATCCAGAGCGCCCGCTCGAGGAGCTCCGCTGCCGGGACCACCTCGGAGACCAGCCCAAGCTGGTATGCACGCGTCACCGACATCCGCTCGTGGGCACCGAGCAGGGCCACTCGCAAGGTCTCGCCCAGCGGAAGCTTCTGCAACAGGTGCAACGATTCGAAGCCTGCCACCATTCCGTAGCTCACGTGTGGATCGAAGAAGGTGGCGTGCTCCGCGGCGATGATGATGTCGGCCTCGCCGAGCATGTAGAGGGCGCCACCGCACGCCATGCCGTTGACCGCCGCGATCACCGGCTTCCACAGGTCGTTTGCCTTCGGGTTGATGTTCGATCCCGGATCGTTGTACATGAACGGCGTCGACACCCGTCCGCTGGTCGCCCGCGGGTTCCGCTTCTCGAGATAGCCCTCTTGGATCGTCTCCTCCCGGTCGATGCCGGTGCAGAATGCCTTCTCGCCGGCACCCGTCAGCACGACGACGCGAACGTCCTCGTTCGTGCGCAATGACCTCCAGACATGCTGCAGCTCTTCCTGCATCGCCATGTTGAAGGCATTGTGCACTTCAGGCCGGTTGAGGGTGACCACGGCCACACCCTCCCTCTCCTCGTAGAGGAGCGTTTCCAACCCGTCCATGGCAGACCCCTTTCGATGCGACGCCACCTCGCCGCCCATCACTCGGCGCTGGTCCACACTACCTGCGGCTCCGACGACCCCGATGGTCTGGAGCGCCGCCCGCAAGCCTTCGCGGAGGCAGAACTCGTGTGACGCTGCAGCGCCGAGCGGGGCGGCGCGAGGACCGAGGCGGCGCGGCGCGCGCTGAGTCCACGTATCGGCGGTCGAGTCGGTCGACGTCGGTCGACGTCGGTCGACGGCGCCGCCCCGCGGCTCACGGACCAAGCGAGAACCGCGCGTCCCGAACTCTTGAGATCCGATGAGGGAGCCCGTCGGAGGCGCGGGGAGGCACGAAGAGGCCCGGGCGCCCGAGGGCTCTCCCCAGGGGCGAGGCACTCGTGCTCGCGCGCCGTCTCGCCCTGTCGTGGACGCGGGCCCTCCGCCTATGGTTAAGTAACTGAGCGATCGCTTGTTCGAAGGCTTCGGGGAGCGCCGCCAGCACACGTTGCCTCAGGCTGTCACGAGGGACCGGGAGGACCATGGCTGAGCGAGCACATGGCGCGAACACGAAGAAGGCTGCGCCGCCGGCTCGTCGGCGGCTCTCGGCGGAGGCTCGGCGAAGTTCCATCCTCAAGGCGGCGAGACGTGCGTTCACCGAAACCGGCGACATGAACGGCACGACCATTCGGACCATCGCTGCGCATGGTGGCATCAGCGAGGCGGTGATCTATCGCCACTTCGAGAGCAAGGATCAGCTGTTCGCGGAGGCCATCGTCGAGCCCCTCAGCCAGGCGATGGACCGGCTGGTGGATGCGTCTCTCGTGGCCGATCGCGACGAACCCCTCACGTCGGACCGTCAGCGACAATCGCTGTCCGATACCTACCACGAACTCGTCTCGACCCTCGAGGAGGTGCTGCCCCTCCTCGGGCTGGTGCTCTTCGGCGACCCACGCACGGCCCGTACCTTCTACAAGAGGAACTTCGTCGTCGCGTTGGACCGGCTGGCCGACGCGTGGCGGGAGGTCGCTGGTCGGCACGGTCTGCAGCTGGAATCGCCAGACATCTCGGCCCGCGCCGTCATGGGAGTCGCCCTCATCTTCGCGCTGGAACGCCATTACAACGACGGATTCGACAGTGAGCGAGCCATCGCCCTGGCCAGTCGGGACTTCTTCGACGGATTCTTCTCCACGCTCCAACCGGCGCGCCGACGTCCCACGCGCCCATCGAAAACCACATGAGCGGATCGAGTCGCCGGGTGGCTCCTCCGGCCGGCCCGCCCGTCGTCCCGCTACCGCCGAAGCCGCCGGGACCCATCCCGGCGCCCTCCCGCTCCGCCGATAAGTAAATGGGTACTCACTTGCATTGCGATTCTCGCCGGCCCTAGCATCGGCGCGAGCACACGTGGTGCAGAGACGCTCTCGAACTCGGCAAGCGCGGCCACGCAGGAAGGGGGGCGCCAGATGCTCCAATTCGTGATCGCAGGACTGGTGCTCGGGGGGATCTACGCCATTGCGTCCGCCGGTCTGGTCATCACCTACGTCTCATCGGGCATCTTGAACTTCGCCTTCGGCGCACTCGCCTTCTTCATCGCCCGCTTCTACTACTTCCTCCACACCCAGCAGAACTGGTCCATCCTCCCCGCCGCAGTGGTCTCCATCGGGCTCGCCGCACCGGCGCTCGGGGTCTTCTTGTACGCCGTACTCTTCCGCTTCCTCCGGTTCTCCTCGCCACTGATCAAAGTCGTGGCGACGGTGGGACTGTTGGTCGCGCTTCCTTCGTTGGCCGTCGTGATCTTCGGTGATCAGGCCATCGTCAGTGCGCCCGGTCTGGCGCCCGAGCCCGTGCGGGTCTTCCACTTCCTCGGGGTGCCGGTGACGATGGACCAGATCATCGTCTACGTCTGTGTGGTGGCGACGGTGGTCGTGGGCGCCGTCGTGTTGCGTTACACCGAGGTCGGCCTCAAGGTGCGGGCCATGGTCGACTCGCCGGCCATGACCGATCTCTCGGGCACGAACCCCGCGGCCGTCTCGGTCGGTGTGTGGGCCGTCAGCACCTTCTTCGCCGGATTGACCGGCGTGCTGGCGGCCCCCATCATCGGCCTCGACCCCGACAACTTCACCCTGCTGATCGCCGCCGCGTTCGCCGCCGTCGTGGCGGCGAAACTGCGCAGCCTGCCCATCGCGGTGGGGGTCGGGCTCCTCATGGGCGTCGCCACCTCGCTCATCGAGAGGTACCTGCCGCCCAACAGCAATTGGACGACCGAGTTCATCGACGCCGTGCCCTTCATCGTCATCGCGGTGGTGCTGCTCTACAACCTCGTGCGGTACCGGCGCGTCGACGAGGTGGAAGGCGTGGGGGGAGCGCTCGACCGGGCCATCACTCCCCAAGGGGAGAGCAAGCTCGCCGGATCGACGTCCAATGCGCTCGAGACGGGGTCGCTCGGACTGATCAGCAAGTACGCCGGTCCGCTCCTGCTCATCGCGGCGGCGGCCGCCCTTCCTCTCATCGTGGAGGGCTATTGGATCGGTCTGATGGCCCAGGCCTTCGCCTTTGCCGTGATCTACCTCTCGTGGACCCTGGTGACCGGTGAGGGCGGCATGCTCTGGCTCTGCCAGATCACCTTTGCCGGGATGGGCGCGTTGACCACCGCCCAGCTGGCCGACAACCACGGCTGGCCCGTCCTGGCCGCCGTCCTGGCCGGCGGTGTGGTCGCGGCCGCTGCGGGTCTCGTCGTCGGCCTGCTGAGCATCCGCCTCGGCGATCTCTACGTCGCACTCGTCACGCTGACGTTCGGGCTGTTGATCGAGAACCTGGTCTTCACCCTGCCGAGCTTCGTGAACCAGGGGCTGGGACTGAATCTCGATCGCCCCGGCTTCGCCTCCTCCGACCGGGCCTTCGCCTACCTGTGCCTGGTGGCCTTCATCATCCTGGCGCTGTTCATCGTCAACTTCCGCCGGTCGACCAGTGGGATGGCCATGAACGCCGTGCGCTGGAGTGAACCGGGCGCCAAGATGTCAGCCATCAGCGTGGTGCAGATGAAGGTGATCGTGGCCACGCTGGCCGCGCTGGTGGCGGGCATCGGCGGGGGCCTCCTGGCCCTGGCGCAGACCAGCGTCGTGCCGAGTGAATTCGACACCTTCGTGGGGGTCGTGTGGCTGGCCGTGCTCGTCACCATCGGCATCCGTTCCACCGCGGCGGCCATGATCGCCGGGATCTCCTTCGTGATGCTGCCCGCGCTCGCCCAGGCCTACTTCCCGGCCTGGACCGGCAACGCCCTGCCCATCCTCTTCGGCCTCGGCGCCATCGCGGCGGCACGCTACCCCGACGGCACCCTGGCCGAGCAGAGCCGTCAGCTCCGGCGCTGGCTGTTGCGCCTGGCCGATCGGCAACCGGCGCCGTTGGTTTTCGACGCGCTCTCGGCAGGCTCCACCGCGGCGGATGACACCGCCGTCGAAAACCCGACGCGTGGGCGCCGAGGTCCGCACGAGGGCACGCGGGTGGTGGAGAACGTCCCGTGAGCGAAGCCCGGCCTGACGACGTGGCCGAGACGGCGCTGTCCGCACGCGGCATCACCGTCCGCTTCGGGGGGTTGATCGCCCTCTCGGACGTCAGCCTCGATGTCCCCCCAGGGATCATCGCGGGGCTGGTCGGGCCCAACGGCGCCGGGAAGACCACCATGCTCGGTGTCCTCTCGGGGCTCCAGCGTGCCGCGTCCGGTCGGGTATGGCTCCGTGGCGAGGAGGTCACCGCAGCCAGCCCCCAAGAACGCGCCCGACGGGGGATGGCCCGGACCTTCCAGCAGCCCGAGCTGTTCCTGGGGTTGACCGTGCGTGAGCACCTCGTTCTGGCCCATCGAGTCCGCGTGGCGCGGCGTCGGCTCTGGAGCGACATGATCGATCCCCGCTCGCTCCTCCCCCCCTCCCGAGCCGAGCATGAGCGGGTCGACGGCCTGCTCGAGTTGCTCAACCTGACCCGGGTGGCCAGGGCCCCGGTGGCTGCGTTGCCGCTGGGCGTCAGCCGCCTGGTGGAGGTGGGGCGGGCCCTGGCCAGCGATCCGCACGTGATCCTGCTCGACGAACCGCTCTCGGGACTCGACATGAAGGCCTCGGAAAACCTGCTCGCCGTCTTCCGCACCGTCGTCGAGCGGTCCGGACGCGACGTGTCGCTGCTCCTGGTGGAGCACGACGTCGGGGCGGTCCTTGCCCTCTCGAGTCAGATCTTCGTCCTCGACTTCGGCAAGCTCATCGCCGCCGGCAGCCCCGAGGAGATCCGCAACGATCCCGCCGTTCGCGCCGCCTATTTGGGCGACGAGGAGCCGGTGGGGCCGAGACCACCGGTGGCTTCGATCCCGGCCCACGGCACCGGTGATCAATGAGCGAGCCCATCCTGTCGGTCGAGGACCTCGAGGTGTGTTACGGGCCCTCCCAGGCGCTCTTCGGGATCTCGACCGAAGTGGCGGCGGGATCGGTGCTCGCGGTTCTCGGCGCCAACGGCGCCGGGAAGAGCACCCTGGCGCGCAGCATCTCGGGACTGGTCCCGCCGTCGGGTGGGCGGATCCACTTCGCCGGCCAGGACATCACCGGTGAGCCCCCGCATCGCATCCGCAAGCTCGGGCTGACCTACATCCCCGAGGGGCGTGGGATCTTTCCGGGCCTCACGATCATCGACAACCTGCGGATGGCCGTCGCCCAGGAGAAGCGAGGGGCGCGGGCCGGCGCCATTGCTCGGGCGATGGACATGTTCCCGGTCCTCGGCGACCGCCGGACCCAGCGGGCCGGAAGCCTCTCGGGCGGCGAGCAGCAGATGCTGGCACTGGCCCGGGCCCTGGCGGTGCCCCCCAAGCTCATCATTGCCGACGAGATGTCCCTGGGCTTGGCGCCGCTGGTCGTCGAATCGGTCTTTCGTTCTCTCGACGAGGCCCGCACGTCCGGCATCACGATCGTGCTGAGCGAACAATTCGTGCACCGGGCCTTGTCCCTGGCCGACCGGTGTGTCATCCTCACCCGCGGCCGGGTGGGCTGGTCCGGGTCGGCCTCCGAGGCCGGGCCCGAGATCATCGACCGCTACCTCGGCGAAACCGACCTCCCCGCTTCCGCCACGGCGTGACACGACGGCGATCCCGGCCTTCCTCTACCCGTTCGTCGTCATGAGCCGCGTGCGCCGGCCCGCCGGACGGGCGCCGCGGGCGGCGCATCACGGAAGGGGCGACGAGGCCCACCACTGCTCGAGACCGGGCTGCAGCCGCCGGCTCACGATTTCGATCCGGGGACCATCGAAGCGGCGGTGGTAGGCCCAGGAGGGGTCCCCGCCGGGCTGGGCACCGGCGGCCTCGGCCGCATAGCCCTGTGCCGCCAGGAGGGCTGCGTCGCCCGGCACGTCATCGGACCAGTAACCGAGGTGATGGATCCCTGACCCGGCCACCGGCGTCCACAACGTCCCCGGCACGCTTCGGATCACCTCCACCCTGGGCGTGGTCGTCGAATAGGTGAACGTCAGATCCACCATGGCGTCGCCGGCGGGAAACACGACCGGCGTGGACACCGAGATCGGCTCGCACCACCGGTAACCGAACAGCTGCGTGAGGTCGGCCAGTGCCGACTCGAGGTCGTCGACGACGATGCCGACGTGGAACTGGTCGGTTCCTCTCACGTCGGCTCGTACGGCTCCGTCAGCAACGACACGCTGCGCCGGAGATCGGTGACGGCGAACCCGGCCGTCCGTCGGTACTCTTCGGTGACCTCCGCGATCTCGTCTGCTGTGATGACGGCCGATATGTCTTCGAATCCGTCCGGAGCCCGCTGTTCCACGAGCATCATCGGCCGCTCGGGTCCGAGGCCACGGTTGGCGGCGACGATCGCTGCCGTGGCCGAACGCCGGGCCTCCTCATAGCGGGCCAGGGCCTCGTCGACGTCACCGGCGTGGCGGAGCATGCATCCGGCGAGCACTCTCGCGTCCAGAACCGCCTGCGACGCGCCATTCGAGCCGATCGGGTACATGGGGTGCGCCGCGTCACCGAGGAGGGTGGACCGGCCGAACGTCCATCGGCGCAGCGGCTCGCGATCGACCATCGGGAAGAGGTACGTCGCCGGCGCGGACTGGATGATGGCGGGCACGTCGAGCCAGTCGAAGGTCCAGCGCTCGAAGTCCGGGAGAAAGTCCGCGAGCGAGCCCGTGCGGTCCCAGTCTTCTGCCTCGGCGAGATCCGAGCCGGGACGGCGCAGCTCGGCCACGAAGTTGAACGCCTGCTTGCCGTTCGGCAGGTCTGCGACCGGGTAACCGACGAACTTCTGAGCGGGAGTGCCGGCCCACACCAACGTCCGCCCGTCGAGCACCGGGTCGATCTCGGCGATCCCCCGCCACATCAGGGAACCGTTCCACAGCGGTGGGCCTTCGTGGGGGTACCACTGGGCCCGAGCCGCACTATGGATCCCGTCGGCCGCCACCACCAGGTCGGCCTCGACCTTCCCCTGCTCGAACACGGCAACCGGCCCGGAGGGTCGCTCGTCGATATGAAGCAGTCGGTGGCCGAGATGGAGCGCGTCAGGACCGACGCGATCCGTCAGGGCCTCCAGCAGCACCTGCTGGAGGGTCCCTCGATGAATGGACAATTGCGGCCACGGATAGCCCGCGGCTGCGCCCCGCGGCTCCCGCCATATCTCCTGCCCTCGACGCGTGCAGTAGATCAACAGCTCGGGGGCAACCGATCGGGACCGTAGCTCGTGCAGGAGGCCGAGATCATCCAGCTCGCGCACCGCGTGAGGGAGCAGATTGATGCCCACGCCGAGCGGATGCAGCTCGCTCACCGCATCGAACACCGCCACATCGGCTCCGACCTGGTGCAGGCTGAGGGCGGTGGCCAACCCACCGATTCCCGCTCCGATCACGGCGACCGAGGCATTGACGTCCCCCACCTACAGCACCTCGTGAACATCGAGGCGCACGACGTGCTGCTCACGTTGGCCGGTCGAGACCGCGATGAGATCGTTGAGCCACGCCAGTCGCGGAGCCGAGGTCGACAAGCGGACATGCGTACGGAAGTAGTACGGCCCAGCCACCGCATCGCCTCGGGCGATTTGGGCTGCCTGGGCCCCCGACATTTTTCGCAGGCCCTTGGACTGCACTTCAATGGCCTCGGCCTCCTCCGTGAGAAGGGCATAGTGGGCGTCGATCTCGATGACACCATCGGGGCGGATCACCTGCCAGTCGGCCCCGCCCGCGAGGACCGTTCCGGAGGTTCCTCCCCGGCTCTCGAAAGACCCTCCGTCGAAGGCCAGGTACCGCCTGCCGTCCCCGAGGTCGACCGGTGGCCCCAGCAGGATCTCGATGGTCATGAGCTGGCGCAGTTGGATCGACATATCTGCTCCTGACGCTCTCACTCGACGGCGAGGGGGCGGGGTCGACGGGCACAGGTCCGGTCGGTCGCGGCAGGCTAGGCCAAGAGCGACAGGTCGTGCCAGCCCCGCGCCGTCGCCACCCGGTGCGCGCCGGCACGTCGCGACGAGGACGTCGGTCACGCCCGGCCCGGTCCCGTTAGGCTGCACACGAGGAGGGCGCACCGTGAATCTGTCCGCATTTGCCGATCGTCCCGACTACCGAGTCGACGTTCTGGCGCGCCGGAACCGGGTGACCGCATCGGTGGAGGGCGAGCTGCTGGCCGACAGTGAGCGTTGCCTTCTCGTCGACGAGCAGGACCATGGGTTGGTCTTCTACTTCCCTCCCGATGACGTGCGCATGGATCTCTTTGCGCCCGACGAACGGACGAGTCATTGTCCCTACAAAGGCGACGCGACCTACCGCCGCTACGCGCGGGAGGGCGGCGACATCCTCCTGTGGTCCTACCTGGACCCCTATCCGGAGGTCGCCCGATTGGCGGGCTATTGGGCCTTCTTCCAGGACTCGGTCCACCTTCGGGTCGGCCAGGCCCACCCGGCGGTCTCGGGCTCGTGAGTGCCGGTGCCGCGCCGACGGAGTCGAGCGTGGAAGGGATGCTCGCCCTCTTCGACGTCGAACCGTCGGGCCGGCACCGTTTCCACGGTTCGAGCGACGGCGGCTCTCGACGGATCATTGACGGGAGCCAGCTGCTTGCCCAGGCGATCGTGGCTGCTTCCAAGTCCCTCCCCGGGCATTCCGTGCGAACCGCCCAGGCCATCTTCATCAGGACCGTCGATGATCAGCGCCCGGTTGCCTTCGACGTGGAGATTCTGCACGAAGGGAGAAGTTTCGCCGGCGCCATCGTCAGGGTGATGCAGGGCGACCGACGATGCGCTTCGGTCACCCTGCTTCTGGACGTCGAGCGCGTCAGCCCCATCGGCCATGCGGCCCTGGCGCCGGAGGTGGGATCTCCCCAGGACGCCATGGCCTACGACATGCCGATGGCCGGTCGGCAGTTACGGCTCGTCGGGATCGTCGATCCCAACGATCCCGACGATTTCGGCCCGCCGGTGATCGACGCGTGGCTGCACTATGAACCCGTTCCCACGCGCGATGATCTCGCCAAGGCCCTCATTGCGCATTTCACCGGCCATCTCTCCATTTCGACGACCATGCGCGCGCACAAGGGCATCGGAACGTCCATGGCCCATCACACCGTGTCCACCGGAGTCATGGCCATCGCGGTCTCGTTCCACCATCCGACACGCTGGGACGGCTGGATCCTGTACCATCACGAGAGCACGTACGTCGGTGCGGGCATGTCCCATGTCAGGGGACAGGTCTTCACCGAGCAGGGATCGCTCATTGCCTCGTTCACCCAAGAGGGCATGGTCCAAGCCATGCGACATGATGATGGCATCGGTGAGAGACCCGTGGCGGAGCGACTCTGACGGCGCTTCGGTGGACGGGATGTGCCTCGCGGACAACGGGCGAACGGGGCGACCCTCCGGCGTCACCGGCTCGAGATCGCGTGCCGGGCCCGAACCCCGATCGACGATGACGACGTCGTCGCCCGGTCCTCGCTCAGGTTGCGCCGCGGTTCCACCACGCCGGATTCGTGAGGGCCTCCCGTTTCAGCCACGAGAAATGGTGCTGGGCCGACCGCCGCAACAGCGGCGCAGCGGCCAGCCCGACCAGGCTCCAACGCCGGGCTCCCGGGCGCACGTCGCGCATGATCGAAAGGGTGGCGGCCACGGCCCAGGCCTGGAGCAGCGCGTTGTAAGCAGGAAGACTCGAGGACGGAAGCCCCTCGGCCTCGGTGAGCACTGGTATTCCCAACGTGTTGTGCCGCCAGGGCCAAAGACTGAAATGGACGACCACGCCCGCCAGGGATGCCCCGGACCACGCCGCCAGGAGGGGGTCCCACCTGGTGTCGTCACCTCTCGCGGCGAGGCGGATCCACGCCGAAATGCCAGTTGCCCAGAGTGCGCCGGCAAACCCGAGTCCGAGTTCGGGCTGCAGAACGAGTCCAACCCCACTGGACAGCTCGAAGCCGTGATGCGCCGCCGTCAGAATCGCCGTCGCCGTGGTCCACGGCCGCCGGAATCTCGCCCGATCGTGTCTACTCGCCCAGGATGTCATTGTGCTCCGGCTGTGCTATCCGAACAGCCACGCTGACCCCTGACCCGCCGGCGTCGGGCCGGGGCCGGGGCCAACGAGTCCCGTCAAAGACCCACCGGGCCCCGGATTGGATCCCTCGGGCCCACCGGGTCAACGCCATCGTCGGCGCCACGTGGTCCGTCCGATGCCGTCGCTCCGCTTCGGACGATCGCTCGCTCGTCGGTTCCCAGGTAGCTGGCGATGACGCGGGGGTCGTCACGGATCTGCGCCGGCGGGCCCTCGGCGATGACCGACCCGGCCTCCAGGCAGTAGACGCGATGGCTGATACTCATGATGAGGGGCATGTCGTGCTCGATCAGGAGGACCGACGCGCCCAGCTCGCGCTGGACGGTGACGATGAGTGGGGCGAACGCCTCGGTCTCACGCTGGGCCAGCCCCGCGGTGGGCTCGTCGAGGCACAGGATCTTGGCGTTGAGCGCCAGCAGGCTGGCGAGCTCGACCACCCGCCGGGTGCCAGTCGACAAGTCGCCGATGTGATGGTCCTGGTAGTCGCCCAGTCCCAGAAAATCGACCAGATCGGCGATCTCGGCCCGATCGTGCCGACTCCGGCGCGTCGCCCGGGGCAGGGCGAGCGCGATCGGGAGCAGGCCCGTCCCGCTCTTCGCCTCGAGCGCCACCAGGAGGGTTTCGGTGACGGTCAGCTCAGGGAACAGGGTGGCCGACTGGAACGTCCGGCCGAGTCCTCGCGCTGCTCGGTTGGCGGGCGCCTTGTTCCCGATCTCCCGGTCACCGAGCCGCACCGAGCCCGTCGAGCTGACGAAGCCACCGACGGCGTTCATGAGCGTCGACTTCCCGGCACCGTTGTTCCCGATCAGCCCGACGATCTCCCCGGCCCCGACGGACAAGGTGACCTCGTCCACGGCAACGATCCCGCCGAAGGCCACACGCAGGTCGGAGACGGACAGCGTCGGCATGACCTCCTCCCGGTGCTCGAGCACCGGCACCGCCGCCGGTCGAGGCGCCGGTTCGGGGCCAACCTCCTTGCCGAAGCGGCGATCCGCCCAGGCCAAGACCGCGTCCCGCACGTCGTAGCTGATCTGGTTGAGCCCACGCGGGAAGTAGAGAAGGACGATCAACAACCCCAGGCTCGAGGAGAGCAGCGCGAGCACCTGGTTGTTCGGGGCCAAGGCCGGGATCCCGATGACCCACACCGCCCCGATGACCGCAGCGGTCACCGAGCCCATCCCGCCGATGACCACCATGGCCACCAGCGCGAGCGAGCCGTCCACCAGGAAGGGGCTCCCGGGACCCGAGAAGGCGACGTTGGCGAACGCGCCACTGAGCAGGGCGCCGCCCAATCCGGCCAGGGCGCCGGCAAGCGCGAAGGCCCGGATCTTCTCCCACGCCGGGCGCACCGTGTAGGCGGCGGCGGCGTTCTCGTTGTCGCGAACCGCCATGATGGAGCGGCCCACGCCGCTGTCGCGAAACCGGATGGCGACCAACAGGACGAGGGCCAGAATCACCAGCACCACGTAGTAGAACGTACGCTGCCCGGGGAAGGACAACGAGAAGAGATGTCCCGGCGGGAAGGGGACATCCGCGCCGTCCGACGATTGTCCGCTCATGATCGGCAGGTTGAAGAAGTACTGCTGCGCCGCCAGCGCAAAGGTGAAGGTGACCACGGCCAGGTACAGGCCACGGACCCGCAGTGAACCGAGGCCGAGGACCGTGGCGAGGAGGGCGGTGGCCACCGTCGCCACGGCTATGGCAACCCAGAATGGGATCCCTTCGTACGTCATGCGAGCGGCGAACAAGGCGCCAAAACCGGCAAAGGCCATCTGCCCCAGGGACAGTTGGCCCAGCCACCCGGTGAGCACCGTGAGCGAGGTGGCGCAGATGGCGAAGGCCAGGACCTCGGTGAAGATCTGCTGCGTCGAGGGCTCCGTGAAGACCAGGGGAAGGACGATGGCGACGGCGGCCAACAGGATGATGCCGCTCTTGTTGGCGTTGCGGGCCCATCGGTAGGACTGCAGGCGCACCGGTATGGGGCGGGCCCTCGGGGTGAACGCGAACACCTCGTTGTCGCTACCTCGTTCGCGGTTGAACCCAACGGCCACCAAGACGGTGATGAGGAGCAGCAAGTTCAGCAGGCCAGGGGTGTTGATGAAATTGAAATTGACGATGCTCTGCGCCAGCCCGATGACGATACTGGCGATGATCGTTCGCCGGAAGGAGGTCATGCCGCCGATCACCGCCGCCACCAGCGCCAGCGACAGGGTCTGGTCTCCGAGGGTCGTGACGTCCCCCGCCGAGCCGGTCTGTCCGGCAATCAAGACGATGGACAGCGTCGAGAGGCCGGCGGCCAGCGCCCATACCAACGTCGAGACCACCTTGGGGCTGATCCCGGAAATTCGTGCCATTTGCGGATTGCTGGCGCAGGCCTTGACCGTCTTGCCCAGCGTCGTCCGGTCGAGGAACCACGACAGGGCAATGAGCGTGACCGGGACGATGATCAGGATCGAAAGATCCGATCCGCGCACCTGCACACCACCCACCGTCCACGTGCCGTTGATGGCGCTCGGGTAGTGCAGGCTGAGATCGGTCGGCTGCGGAAGCTTGTAGGCAATGACCTCGGCGATCTGCGACACGCCGATCGTGGCCACGAGGACCACCACCCGGGGAGACTTGCGCAGTCGCCGGATCACCGTGGCGTCGACGATGGCGCCGAAGGCGAGCCCGGTCACCAGCGCCACCGCGAGGGCCACCCAGAAAGGCACGTGGTACTGCACCACCAGGAGCGCCAGCAGCGTCGCTCCGACGACGCCCATGTTCCCGACGGCGAAGTTGATGATACGGGTCGCCCGGTAGACCAGCACCACACCCACCGCGATCACCGCGATGGCCAGCCCCTGCGTGAGGCCGTCGAAGATGATCTGGCTGTTGACCCAGGTGACGCCGAGCATCACGGTGCCTCTGGGGCCCCGAGGAACACGGCCCGCGCCAGGTCGTCGCGGTCCATGAGTTCGCGAATCGGGCCCTCGAATCGCAGTCGGCCCTTCTCGAGGAACACCGCCCGGTCGGCGATGGCCGCGGCGACGTTGAGCGACTGCTCCACGATGATGAGCGTCATACCGGCGGTCTTGAGCTCCTCCACCACCCTGATGAGATCCTGCACCACAATGGGCGCGAGCCCCAGGGAGAGCTCGTCGATGATCAGCACCTGGGGGTCGTGGAGCATGGCGATGGCCAGGGCCAACATCTGCTGCTGTCCGCCGGAGAGTGCATTGGCTCGCTCCTTCCGGCGTTCCGTGAGGGCCGGGAACAGCTCGTAGACCCGCTCTATGCGACGGCGAAGATCGGCCCGATTGGAGCGGTACACGAACCCGCCCATCTCGAGATTCTCGGCAATCGTCATCTCCCCGAAGACACCCCTGCCGCCCGGAAGAAGGTGGATGCCGAGCCGGCAGCGCTGCTCGGGGGTGGTGTAGGTGATGTCCTGGCCGTTCAGGCGGATGACGCCCCTCGACGCCGTCTCGAGTCCGGCGGCCACGCGCAGCGCCGTCGACTTACCGGCACCGTTGGTGCCCAGCAGGGCCAGCACCTCTCCTCGCTTCACCTCGAAGCTGAGGCCAAAGAGGATCTGCACGTGCCCGTAGCTGAAGTCCACTCCGCTCAGCTGGAGGACCGGGATATCCGACGGGTCCGCCTCCTGGCGCTTGTGTTCCTCCAGCTCCTCTTCGAGTTCGACCACCACCAAGGAGAGGTCGTTGCGGATGAAGTGGGCGCTTCGAATGATGAAGAAGGCGCCGATCAACGTGGAGGGGATCATGATGATGAGCACCGTCGTGCGCACCCCGAAAAGGCTGTCCAAAAGGGCGGCCAGCACCGCGCCCCCGGTGGCCCCGATGAAGAAGACGTAGAGACCTCCCACCGCGGTGACCATCCCCCGCAGTCGGTACGGGGCAACCGACGTGAGGACCGGACCGATCATGGAGAACGCAGTCAGCAACAGCACGACGCTCGGGACACTGAACACCGCCCACAGCACGGCAGTGGGCATGAAGTACTGGATCGGCACGAGCAAGGCGACCGGAAGGACGACCTTGCCGATCAGGGAAAGCGCCTTCGCCGGGTCCGTGCGGTACAGGCGGTCGTAGTAGCGCCCGACCAATGGCAGGGCGATCAGGACACCGAGACTTCCGATGGTACCGATCAGCCCGCGCTCGAAGGCATCGAGGTGGAAGCGCTGCTTCAGGTAGAGATTGCCCAGCACCGGGACGGTGAACAACCCGAACCCGATCGCCGAGAAGGCGATGAGGACCGTCTTGATGGTGCGGATGCGCATGATCCGCTCGAAGGCCGCCTCCATCGACGGTGCGGCGGGCGGGGTATTGGTGATGACCTCGCCCAGGACGCCCTTCTTCTCGAACTGGCCGCGTGGTGGCTCGCGCATGCGAAAGGCGATGATGGCGACAAGGAGGATGGGGATGGCCAGGGTGTAGAACGCCCACCTCCAGCCGTCCGCGCCACCCACCTCCGTGGCGATCAGACCGACCAGGACGGGGCTCATCGCGGTGGCAGCACCCATGCAAATCCCCATGGCCGCGTAGATCCGCCCCCGGATCGTGATGGGATAGGTGTCGGCCAGGAGCGAGCCGTGCACGACGGTCGTGCTGGCCTGTGAGACCCCGGCACCAAGGCGAGCCAGGAAGAACAGGAAGATGTTGGTGGCAAATCCCGTGGCGGCCACCATCAAGCCGAAGACGAAGGTGGCCCAGCCCACAATGGGTGCCCGCCGGAACCGGTCGGCCAGCCAGCCCATCGGCACGATCCCCAGCACCAGGAATCCCCCGGAGATACCCGTCACGAACACGATGGTGCTGGTGGTCACATGGTAGGAAGCCTGGATATTCGGAGCGAGGACGGCGAGTCCCGAACTCTGGAGATTGTCGAGGGTGACGATGATGGCCAGGGTGAAGAACGTCCGGGATCCTGCTTTCTGCAGGCCCTCGCGCAGGGACATCACTTCTTCGTTCGACCCCGGCAGCAGCTCCTGGGGGAGCAGGACGTCCTGTGACGATCCGGCGGCACGCTCTCGGGCTGCCGCCGGATCGGCGACCAGGTGGGCCAGGTCGGCCGTGGTCATGGGGCTGGCAGGGCCGGGATCCGGGGGTCCCGCCGCCGCCGTAGGTTCGCTCAACCCGCCCCCGATCTCCGCCTCCTGGTCCGTTCGACCACAGTGTATTCAGCAACGGTGCAGCGCACCGTGGAGCGGATCCTCGGGGTCACTTGGCCGCAGAGGCGGACGCCGGCACCAGGGTCTCCGACTTCGGTGAGTACGTGACGAGGTTGACGGTGCCCAGGGCATACGGCTTGCCCGGGGCAAACGACACGGGGCCCCCCGACCCGGGGAACGTGACGTTCTTGAGGCTCTCGCCCGCCTTGGTGAAGCTGGCCGTCGTGAGATTCTTACCCGCCGCGTCGGCGATCTTGACCACCATGTACAGGTCCTGACAGGCCTGGATCACCGACACGGCGGTTGCCGGCACGGATGCAGCATCGGGGCTGGTGGGGTTCAGCGGCGCGTTGATGGTGTCCGATGGATAGGCCTTCTTGACCTCGGCGGCGCACTTCTGAACGGCCGGATCCTGCCACTCCTGATAGTTGGTCGGGGTGGGGGATCCCGCCAGGACACCGTCCAGGTACGGGTTGCCGCCCTTGGCCGATTCCACGTAGGACAGAAGGGACGACTCGCTGGTGGCGATGTACTGTGGCTTGTAGGTGCTCTGGTTGTCCAGCAGGGCGCGGGGCCACGTCGTCGACCCCGAGCCACCCACCCCGATCACCACTTTCACGCCGTCAGCCTGGAAGCGCTGGGCAATGGACTCGGTGTCTTGATCGGACGCCACCACATCGGTCGACACCGCGCTGTCGAGCGCCGTGTCGACCAGATCGACGTGGAGCTTCTTGAGGACCGATTGCACCGTGTCCACCTCGGGCTTGTCCGAGGTGGCGCCGTAGAAGATGGCGACTTTCTTGCCCTTGAAGGTGCCGTCCTTGTTCAGGGTGGCCAGCAGGTAGGGGTCAAAGGCCGCGTCGGGGGGCGACAGGCTGAAGTCCGCTGCCGCGCTGGCCGGCAACGTACCCGGCAGCGATCCCGCGATGACCAACGTGTGATGGTTCTGCTGGTAGCAGTCCGGGTAGACCGGGGACAGGGAGATGAAGATGTGGTCGTCCTCGGTCAACTGCGAGCAGGACGCGGTCTGGTCGGTGGCTATCGCCGGGTCCATCTCGGCGTAGCTGACGACCAGCTTCCTGCCGTCGACCCCGCCATGCGCATTGATGTAATCGGCGATCGCCGTGTAGGCGTCGGGAAAGCTGCCCTCGTTGATCGTCACCCCCAGGCTGTGCAGCGCGACGAAGTTCACGTAGGGGACGCCGACGCTGATCGTGCTGGAGGTGACGCCGGGGCTGGACGCTCCCGCCGGGGTCGGGCTGATGGCCAGCATCCCCCCGAGCACGGTGACCAAGGCGGCCCCTGCCGCACATGCCCTGTGGGCACGCAGCGTCGACCCTCGGGACGACCTCCGTCGTCCTTCATCCTGTTCGCCGGCTGGTCCCGCCGCCGAATGGCCCTTGTGCTTCATGATGGCAACCTTCCCCTCGTGTCTGCTGGTCTTTCCACACTGCAACGACTGATGACGTCCTGGGATGATCCACCCCCGGCGTCGCCGACCACCTCGGCACGGGCCCACGCGCCGTTCTTGGTCACGGGCACGCACACGGTGGGCCGCTCGACGCACGACGGCGCCCGGATGCCACGGTGAGAAGCGCTTCGTCCCTCGGTGTGAGAGTTGCCTTCTCCAGCAGCGTGCTCACGCTCCCCTGCCATTTGGCAATCATGAGTTCCTTTACCCCACAACCAAGATCTTGTTCTGTGAATATGTAATTCTGCGAAGCATAAGAAATTCTGCCGACCTGTGCAACAGACGGCGGAGGGAGATGAAAACTCCCAGGTCCTGCGCGTGTTTTTTCGAATTTTCCGAGCGCACCAGCGCCGATGGAGGGTGGCTCGTCCCGTGTCGGCGACCGTCAGAAGCGCCGGTTGTCCCACCACGGTCACACCGTTCTCCCCACACGGCGTATCGAAAGTCCCCACCCCCGACGGCCGATGGTCGGGCCGCCACCCATGAAGTTAACCCACTCCTCCTGAGATTGTGATTCGCCCCCCTCCCGACGCGTGGGTCTCCATATGCAAAGCTTTGCACCGTGATGCACGAGGATCGCCTCCTTCCCTCCGAACCCGGTGTCCGGAGGGTGGCGCGCGCCCTGTACGAACAGACTCGCTCCCTCCCGATCGTCAGCCCCCACGGTCACTGCGACCCCTCGGCCCTGGTGAACGACGCGGCCCCGGGCGACCCGGCGCACGAGCTGATCACCAAGGATCACTACATCCTCCGTCTCCTGTACAGCCACGGCACGCCGCTCGAGGCGCTCGGGGTACGCGCCCTGGACGACTCCCCGGTCGAGACGGACGACCGCGCGGTGTGGCGGGTGCTCGCCGAGCACTACCACCTGTTCCGGGGCACGCCGTCTCGGCTGTGGCTGGACCACACCCTGCACGTGGTCCTCGGGGTCAAGGACCCCCTGCGAGCGGAGACCGCGGACACCGTCTACGACGAGATCACCAGCCGCCTGGCCCAGGACGACTTCCGCGCCCGCGCGCTCTACGATCGCTTCGGGATCGAGTTCCTGGCGACCACGGACGGCGCCGTGGCCGATCTCGGCGCCCATGCCCTCATCCGCCGGTCGGGCTGGCCCGGCCGGGTCGTGCCCACGTTCCGCCCGGACGACGTGATCGATCCGGAGCGGTCCGACTTCCGGCGCAACGTCTCCCGCCTGGGTGAGCTCACCGGCGCCGACACCTCGACCTGGGCGGGCTACCTCGATGCCCTCCGCACGCGCCGCGCCAGCTTCAAGGAGGCGGGGGCCACCGCATCCGACCATGGGCACCCCTCCCCCGCCACGGCCGACCTGCCGCGGCCCGAGACGGAGCGACTCTTCGCCCGGGTCACGGGCTGCGCCGTGGAGCCCGAGGACGCCGAGCTGTTCCGGGCCCAGATGCTCACCGAGATGGCCGCCATGAGCATGGACGACGGGCTGGTGATGCAGCTGCACGTGGGGTCGTGGCGGGACCACAACCCCCGGCTCGCCGCCCGCTTCGGCCGCGACATCGGCGGCGACATGCCCCGACCGGCTGACTTCGTGGGATCGCTCAAGCCCCTGCTCGACCGCTTCGGGAACGAGCCGGACCTGACGGTCGTCGTCTACACGCTGGACGAGACCACGTACGGGCGCGAGCTGGCGCCCCTGGCGGGTCACTACCCCGTGCTGCGACTGGGCCCGCCCTGGTGGTTCTACGACAGCCCGCAGGGGATGCGGCGGTTTTACGAGGAGGTCGTCGAGACCGCCGGCTTCGCCAACCTGGTCGGCTTCAACGACGACGCCCGGTCGTTGTTGACGATTCCAGCCCGCCATGACGTCGCCCGGCGCGTGCACGCGGGGTTCCTGGCCCGTTTGGTGGCGGAGCACCGGATGGACGAGACGGATGCCGTCGACGTCGCCCACGACCTGGCCTACCACCTGGCCCGAACCGCCTTCCGGATTGCACCGTGACGGCCGGCGTGCTGGTGGGTCTCCTCGCCGCCAGCCCGTCCACCGGCGACGTCGGCCGCGTGCTCCCTGACCCCGGGCCCGGCGCCTGAACGCACACCACGAACGGAGGGGCGATGCTCAAGCCACAGGACAATGCGACCCGCGAGGTGAAGCGACTCGACGGACTCTGGAGCTTCACGGCCGACGCGGACGGCGTCGGCCGTGAGCGAGGGTGGTGGCGCGCACCCTTGCCCGACCCATGCCAGGTGCCGGTTCCCAGCAGTTACAACGACCTGCTCGTCGACCCGGCCCTTCATGACCACGTCGGTGACGTGTGGTACCAGCGAACCTTCTTCGTACCCCGGGGCTGGGGTGGACGCCGGGTCCTCCTGCGGTTCGACGCCGCCACCCACCGCGCCGACGTCTGGGTGGGCGACACGCACGTCGCCAGCCACGAGGGCGGCTACACCCCCTTTGAGGCGGACATCGGCGGCGTCGTCGAGCCGGGCGCGGAGGCCCGCGTCACCGTGGTGGTGAACAACGAACTGACGTGGGAGTCGATCCCTCCGGGAATAGTGGAGGCGATGCCCGACGGCCGACGCCGGCAGCGGCAGTACCACGATTTCTTCAACTACGCCGGGCTCCATCGCGGCGTCTGGCTGTGCTCGACCCCGCGCTCGCACATCGCCGATCTCACCGTGCTCACCGACCTCGATGCCGCGACGGGCGTCGTCCACTATGTGACCGACGTTGCCGAGCAGGGAGACGCCACGGTGCGGGTGACGCTCCACGATGGAGCAGACGGGCCCGTTGCGGCGGCGACCGGGAATGCGGGCGAGCTGCGCGTGCCGGACGCGAACCTCTGGCACCCGGGGCGTGCCTACCTCTACGAGCTCCAGGCCGATCTGATGGACGGAGACCGACTGGTCGACCGGTACGTCCTGCCCGTCGGGATCCGGACCGTGCGAGTTGAGGGGACCCGGTTCCTGATCAACGGCGAGCCCTTCTACTTCCGCGGCTTCGGGAAGCACGAGGACCTCAACGTGCGCGGCCGGGGCCACGATGACGCCTCCATGGTCCACGACTTTGCGCTGCTCCGCTGGCTGGGTGCGAACTCGTTCCGGACGTCCCACTATCCCTATGCCGAGGAGGTCCTCGACCAGGCCGACCGGCTCGGCATCGTCGTCATCGACGAGACGGCTGCGGTCGGCCTCAACCTCGGGGTGGGTGGCGGCCTCTTTCTCGGTGGCCCCAAGACGACGTTCTCGGAGGAGACGATCGGTTCCGCCACCCAGGCCGCGCACCGGCGGGCCATCGAGGAGCTGATCGCGAGGGACAAGAACCACCCCAGCGTCGTTCTCTGGAGCTTGGCCAACGAGCCGGAGTCACACTCCGACGAGGCTCGGGCCTACTTCGAACCCCTCTTCGCCGTGGCACGGAAGGCAGATCCCAGCCGGCCGGTCGGCTTCGTGAACATGATGTTCGCCCCGCCGAACGTCTGCCAGGTGAGCGGGCTGGCCGATGTGATCATGATCAACCGCTATTACGGGTGGTACGTCGAGCCCGGCGATCTCGCCGCCGCCGAACGGGGGCTCGAGGCCGAGCTGCTGGGGTGGGCCAGCGAGCATGGCAAGCCCATCATCGTGACCGAGTACGGAGCCGATGCCATGCCCGGCTTGCATGCGGTGGATGCCGTGGTCTGGAGCGAGGAGTACCAGGCGGCCCTGCTCGACACGTACCACCGGGTCTTCGACCGCGTCGAAGCCGTCGTCGGGGAGCAGGTGTGGAACTTTGCGGACTTCGCCACCGGACCGTCCTTCATGCGCGTCGATGGGAACAAGAAGGGCGTGTTCACGCGCGACCGCCGCCCGAAGGCCGCCGCGCACCACTTGCGGCGGCGCTGGCTCGGGTCCGCGTGATCCTGCCGTTCCTGGCGACCGTGCCGGTGGACTCGCGCACGACGAGCGATCCGAAGAGCTCCGTGGTCGGGGCGCCTTCCGCCAAGAGCAACGTCACCGCGGTCGAACCAGCCTCGTCGGTCGGCAGGCGGATCGTCGTGAGCGGAGGTGCGACCATGGCAGCCATCGGAACGTCATCGAACCCGATGACGCTGACGTCACGCGGAACGGAGAGTCCCAGACGAGCGAGACCGGCGATCACCCCGAGTGCCATCTGGTCGTTGAAGGCGATGACCGCCGTCGCCGGGCCCACCACCAGCCGCGGCACGGCGTCGGCCGCCGCCTCGAAGATGGGGGCCGAGGCGTCGATCATCTGGACCTCCAGACCGGCAGGGCCGCTGGTCTTGCGCACGGCGGCGCGCCGTTCGGCGGCGGCCCAGGACCCGGCCGGCCCCCCGAGGAACACGAGGTTCCGGTGACCGAGCGAGGCCAGGTGCAGGAGCGCCTGATGCACGGCCGAGGCGCTCCGCAGCAGCACCGACGCATGCTGGCGGACAGGTCGGTTCACGAACACGGCCGGCACCGAGCCGAGCGCCCCCAGCTCCCGGTGCAGGCGGCGGGGAGACAGGACCACGAATCCGTCCACGTCGCGGGCCAGCGTCCGGGCCGCCTGGACTTCCTCGGCCGGATGCTCCCCCGTGTCGGCCAGCAGCACCTGCAGGTCCACCTCGCGAGCCTTGCGCTCCACGGCCCGGACCATGGAGCCGAAGTACGGGTTGGTGATGTCGGGGACGATCACGGCGATGTTGCCCGTGCGGCCGGTCTTCATGACTCTGGCGGCTCGGTTCGGCACGAATCCGAGTTGGGCGACGGCGGCTTCAATGCGCGTGCGTGTTGCCGGCGCCACCTTCTCGGGACGGCTGAGGGTCCGCGACACGGTGGCCGGATGGACTCCGGCGCGTGCGGCAACGTCCAGAATAGTGGCGCGTCTCGGGTGCCGCACAGCGGGCGACGTTACACCCCACGGCACGGCCTTCGATGATGGCGGTCACGGCCGGCACACGATCCCGACTGTCCGCCCGCACGCTCGGTCGTGCCCGGGCGGCGTGGCGGCCCACCTACGCGCGCATGGCACCGGCGACGATCGCACACCTCGGTGTGGGCGCCTTCGCGCGCGCGCACCTCGGCGTCTACGCCGACGATCTCTCACGACGCGGCCTGCCGACGCTCATCCGCGGTGTCTCGATGCAGAGCCGCCGCGCGCAGGACCAGTTGGTTCCCCAGGACGGCCTCTACACCGTGGCCGAGCGAGAAGCAGACGGGGAAGGGCCGCTCCGGGTGATCGGATCGATCACATCGGTCGCCGTCGGGCCCGGCGCCGCCGTGGACGCCGTCACCGCGCCGAGCACGAGGCTGGTGACGCTGACCATCACCGAGAAGGGATATGACCTGGTCACCGGGGACCTCGAGCACCCCGAACGCCCGACCTCGGCGCTCGGTGTCCTGACCCTCGCCCTGGCCCGGTACCGCGAGGCGGGTGCCGCACCCCCCGTCATCGCCTCACTGGACAACGTGCTCGGCAATGGAGCGCTGCTCCGTGGCCAGGTCGCCCAGATCGCGGTGCGACTCGATCCGACCCTTCCGGCGTGGATCGCCGATGAGGTCCGGTTCCCCAATTCGGTCGTCGATCGGATGGTGCCGGCATCGACCCCACAGGACATCGCGGACATCAGTGCTCGGCTCGGCCTCGTCGACCAGGGCGCCGTCACGACGGAGCACCACCGTTCGTGGGTCATGGTCGCCGAGGAGGGGCTCCCGCCCCTCGGCGAGGTCGGCGTCGAACTGGTCGACGACATCGCACCGTTCGAACGGCGCAAGCTGTGGTTGCTCAACGGGCCCCATTCCGCCCTGGCCTACGTCGGGATCCTGGCCGGGTGCACGACGATCGCGGCAGCCACCGAGCACCTCATGGTCGCCCCCTTCGTCGCGAAGCTGGTCGATGACGTCCTCGAGGTCGGCCGCCTCCCGGCCGCGGTCCAGCCCGGCGCCTTCGCCCGGGACGCACTCCGCCGCTTCTCGAACCCGGCACTGGGTCACACCTGCTCCCAGGTCGCGGCCGACGGGTCACGCAAGCTGCCACAGCGATTCGCCTCGGTCGTGACCGCCCGCCGCAGCGCCGGACTCGACGCCATGAGGTTCGCCGTCGTCGTCGCCGTCTGGATCGCCGCGGCCAGCGGCCTCGAGGTCCAGGGATCGGCCCTGCCCCCCGTCGACGATCCCGCCGGGACACCGCTCCGCTCGGCGGCGGCCGGCCGTGATCTGAGAGCACTGGCCCACCTCGCCCTGGCGGATCATTTCGACCCGACATTCGTGACCGACGTGGCGACGTCCCTCGACCGCCTGCTCCGTGACGGCATGGCGCTGATCAGGGAGCTGACATGAACGCGAGCATCGGGGGCCCCGACCGCCTCCTCGACCCGGCGGCGGTGCAAGGGTTCATCACGGCGCACCTCGAGGGTCTCGACCTCGACGGCCGCTCCCTGTGCCTGGTCATTCCCGACGCCACCAGGACCTGTCCCCTTCCCTTGATGCTCTCGGCGGTGGAGGCCGCCGTCCGGGGGCGCGTGCGCTCGTGCACCGCCGTCGTCGCGCTGGGAACGCACGCGCCCATGACGGACGCCGCCATCGGCTCCCTGGTGGGCCCGACCGCGCTCGTCGTCGTCAATCACGAGTGGTGGGTCGATGCCACCTTCGTGACCGTAGGCACACTGACCCCCCAGACCGTGCGGCGGCTGTCGGATGGACTCCTCGACGAGGCCGTCGACGTCCGCATCAACCGGTTGGTCCTCGACAGCGACGTCACCATCATCATCGGCCCCGTCCTCCCGCACGAGGTGGTCGGGTTCTCCGGCGGCAACAAGTACCTGTTCCCGGGGCTGTCGGGACCGGAGCTCATCGACGTCACCCACTGGCTGGGGGCGTTGATCACCAGCAGCGCCATCATCGGCACGCCCGGGACCACCCCGGTGCGCGCGCTGATCGACGCCGCGGCGGCGCTCGTACCGGGTGAGCGCCATGCGTTGTGCGGCGTGGTCGATCACTCCACGGGAGCGTTGCACTCCCTCACCTTCGGTCCCCCCGTCGACGCGTGGGCCGCCGCTGCCGGCATCGCCGCGGAGACCCACATCGAGTACCTGGCGGCACCGGTGCCACGGGTGCTGTCACTGGTGCCGCCTCGATACGCCGACCTGTGGACGGGGGCCAAGGGGTTCTACAAGGTCGAACCGGTGGTGGCGGACGGCGGCGAGGTGGTGCTCTATGCACCCCACATCACGGAGATCGCGTCCACGCACCCGGGCCAGGCCGGCCTCGGGTATCACTGCCGCGACTACTTCCTCGCTCACTGGGACGAGTACCGGGACCGGCCCCGCGGCGAGCTGGCCCACTCCACCCATCTGTACGGAGCCGGGACCTACGACCCGGTGCACGGCGAGCGTCAACGGGTGCGCGTCACGCTCGCCACGGGCATACCCGAGGAGGTCGTGACCCGGGCCAACCTCCGGTCTCTGGACCCGGCCGCGGTCGACCTGGCCGCGTGGTCGGCCGATCCCGATGCGCTCGTCGTGCCCGACGCCGGCGAAGTCCTCTATCGCCTGCGGTAGGAGGCGGGTGGAGGCCCGTCCGGCTCACTCGCCGGGGAAGACGAGGCCGATCTGGGCCCGGATGGCGTCGAGCGTGGAGGCCAGGACGATCGACTCGTCCAGGGGCATCACCGGGCTCTCCGTCTCCCCCGCCGCCAGGCAACGGTGGACCTCGTCGACCTGGAACCGCAACCCGTTGCCCTCGTAGGAGGCGTCGATGCGCTCCACACCGCTGCTCGACGCCACGGTGATGGCGTCGGGGCAGTGCATGAGGGCCGGGATGTCGACGCAACCCTCGCTCCCCGATACCCGCGCCGTGCAGGTCATCCCCACCCGGAGGCCGGCCTTGATGACGCCCAGCGTTCCTCCGGGATGCCGCAGGACGGCGGCGACCTGCTCGTCGACACCGGTCTCCCCGATGACACCCTCCGCCACGGCGTGCTCCGGGTACCCGAGCAGGAGCGAGCACAGCTGGAGCGGGTAGATGCCCAGATCGAGCAGGCCGCCGCCACCCAGATCCGGGCGGAAGAGGCGGTGCTGGGGATCCATCGGCCGCCGGAAGCCGAAATCCGCCTCCACCAGGAGCGGCTCGCCGATGCGCCCGGCGCCGACGACATCGACCAGCGCCCGGTAGGCCGGGAGAAAACGGCTCCAGATGGCCTCCATCAGGAACAACCCGCGGCCCCGGGCTTCCTCGGCCATCCGCCGCGCTTGTCGTGCGTTGAGCGCGAACGGCTTCTCGCACAGCACGTGCTTTCCGGCCCGGAGGAACGCCAGCGTGTCCACGTCGTGGCGAGACTGGGGCGTGGCCACGTAGACGGCGTCGACCGACGGGTCGTCCGCCATCGCCCCGTAGTCGCCGTACCGGAGCGGTATGGCGAAGCGGTCCCCGAAAGCCTCCGCCCGTTCGGCCGAGCGGGACGCCACCGCCACGATCTCGCCCCCCTCGACGAGCTGCATCGCATCGGCAAAGCCGCCGGCGATCGCACCGGGCCCGACCACGCCCCAACGGATCATCTGGTCTCCCCTCATCGCCCGCCGGCTGCGTCCTGATAACGCTATCATCGGTGTCCGCCGGTCCTCGTGGCGACACACGGAGCGCCGCCCTCCGCCCCTGCCGTCCCGGGCGCGCAGACCGGGGAGGCCGATCGGCGGAAGAGGAGTGTGACATGACCGATCCGTATACGCCCCGGCCCCAACACCGCTTCACCTTCGGCCTGTGGACCGTGGGGCATCCCGGGCGCGACCCCTTCGGCAACGTCGTCCGATCCGATCTCGATCCCGTCGAGACCGTGCATCGCCTGTCGGAGCTCGGGGCGTACGGCGTCTCTCTCCATGACAACGACCTGGTGCCCTACGGCGCCTCGCCCACCGAGCGACAGAACGTCCTCAAGAGGTTCCGCCATGCCCTGGACGAGACGGGCCTGCGCGTCCCCATGACGACCACCAATCTCTTCTGGCGCCCGATCTTCAAGGAGGGTGCCTTCACCGCCAATGACCCCGCCATCCGGCGCTTCGCCGTGAGAAAGACCTGCGAGTCGATGGAGCTCGGAGCCGAGCTCGGTGCCGAGGTCCACGTCATGTGGGGCGGCCGTGAGGGTGTGGAGGCCGATGCCGCCAAGGACGTGCGCGCCGCCCTCGACCGTTACAAGGAGGCGGTCGATCTCTGCTGCGAGCACATTCGCACCAGGGGCCTGGGGCTGCGGATCGCCCTCGAACCGAAGCCGAACGAGCCCCGAGGCGACATCTTGCTGCCGACCGTGGGCCACGCGCTGGCGTTCATCGGCCGGCTCGAGTGGCCGGAGATGGTCGGCTTGAACCCCGAGTTCGCGCACGAGACGATGAGCGGGCTCTCCTTCTCGCACGCCGTGGCGCAGACCCTCTGGCAGGGGAAGCTGTTCCACATCGACCTCAACGCACAGCGGATCGGCAAGTTCGACCAGGACTTCCGCTTCGGATCGGAGGGCATCCGCGACGCCTTCTACACCGTGAAGTTGCTCGAGGACGCCCGGTGGGAGGGCATGCGGCACTTCGACGCCCACCCCTACCGGACCGAGGACCGCGAGGGGGTGTGGGACTTCGCCCGCGGGTGCATGCGGACGTACCTGATCCTGGCCGAGAAGGCCCGCCGCTTCCACGAGGACGCCGAGATCCAGGACGCGCTCCGATACACCAAGGCGGCCCAGCTGGGCGAGCAGACAGCACCGGCCGGTGGCCTCGCCGAGATCCTGACGTCCGACGGCGACGAGGAGGCCCTGGCGGCGCAGGGCTACGGGCACGAGCGCCTCGACCAGCTCGTCACCGAATTGCTTCTCGGGGCGCGCTAGTGCCCCTGGTGGTCGGGGTCGACTCGTCCACATCCGCCTGCAAGGTGCAAGTCCATGACCTCGACACCGGGGCGGTGGTGGCCGCCGGGCGTGCACCACATCCCCCCACCACGCCGCCGCGCAGCGAGCAGCATCCCCGGGACTGGGAGGCGGCCTTCCACGCGGCCTGTGCCCAGGCCGGCGTGCCCGGCGCCCACCGCCCCGCCGCCCTGGCCATCGCCGCGCAACAACACGGTCTGGTCGTCCTCGACGGCGGGGGTGACGTGCTGCGACCGGCGAAGCTCTGGAACGACACCGAGTCCGCACCCGACGCCGAGGCGCTGCTGGACGCCCTGCCCGGAGGACCGGCCGGCTGGGCCGCCGCCTGCGGGAGCGTCCCGGTCCCCAGCTTCACGATCACCAAATTGCACTGGCTGCGACGCCACGAGCCCGACGTCCTGCGCCGGATGAGGGGCGTGATGCTGCCCCACGACTGGCTCACCTTCCGGCTCACCGGGCGGCGTGGCACGGACCGGGGGGACGCGTCGGGTACCGGCTACTGGTCGCCGCGGGAGTCCCGGTACCGCTACGACCTGCTCGGCCTGGTCGATCCCGCCCTGGACTGGGGCGGGGTCCTCCCCGAGGTGCTGGCCCCGGACGCCGTGGCGGGAGAGTGGCCCGCCGCGGGCGCCATCGTCGGTGCGGGCACGGGCGACAACATGGCGGCCGCCCTCGGACTCGGCCTCCGCACCGGGGACCTGGCGCTCAGCCTGGGCACGAGCGGGACCGCCTTCATGGTGAGCGACGAGCCCTCGGCGGATGCGACCGGCACCGTGGCCGGGTTCGCCGACGCCACCGGCCGGTACCTGCCGCTGGTCTGCACCATGAACGCGACCAAGGTCACCGGGACCATGGCGAGCCTGCTCGGGCTGGACCACGGGCAGTTCGACCGGCTGGCCCTGGAAGCACCCGCCGGCGCCGGCGGGCTGGTGCTCGTCCCGTACCTCGACGGCGAGCGGACGCCGAACCGGCCGGAGGCGACGGGCTTGCTGAGCGGCCTCCGCACCGGCGTGACGCCGGCCCAGCTGGCCCGGGCGGCGGTCGAGGGCGTGGTGTGCAATCTGCTCGCCGCGGCCGACGCGTTGGGACCACCGTCTCCCGGTGGTCGGGTGTTCCTGGTCGGCGGCGCCGCGCGCAGTGCCGCCTACCGCCGCGTGGTCGCCGACCTGACCGGGCGCGTGGTGCAGGTGCCGTCGGGCGACGAGCTCGTGGCCGGCGGCGCCGCCATCCAGGCCGCTGCCGTCCATCTCGGGTGCGACTTCGCCCGGGTCGCCGACGCATGGGGCCTGGCCCGGGGCGAGACCGTGGAGCCCGACGACGGGGCGGACGGGGCGGCCATCCGGGCGGCGTACGCCGAAGCGGTGGCCGGCGGCACCCGATGACCTACCGCAACCCGGTCATCCCCGGGTTCCACCCCGACCCCAGTGTCTGCCGCGCCGGGCGGGACTACTTCCTGGCGACGTCGTCGTTCACGTATGTCCCCGGGGTACCGGTCTTCCACTCGCCGAACCTCGCCGATTGGACCCAGATCGGCAACGCGCTCGAGCGCCCCTCGCAGCTCGACCTGACGGCGACCGCGGACTGGTCGTCCGGGGGCATCTTCGCACCGACCCTCCGGCACCACGACGGCCGCTTCTGGCTGATCACCACCAACGTGGGCTCCCGAGGAGCGCGCACGTTCCTCCTCACGAGCGACGACCCCGCCGGCCCCTGGTCCGACCCGGTGCCCGTGCCCGTTCCGGGCATCGATCCCGACCTGGCGTGGGATGGGGACGGGAACTGCTGGGTCCATTTCTCGGGTCGCGGCGGCATCACCCGCTGCCGGATCGATCCCTCGAGCGGAACGCTGCTCTCCCCGCCCGAGGCGACCTGGTCCGGGACCGGCCAGCAGTTCCCCGAGGCGCCGCATCTCTTCGAACGCGGCGGCACCTGGTACCTGCTGATCGCCGAGGGGGGCACCGAGCGCGGCCACTGCGTGTCGATCGCCCGGGGCCCCTCACCCACGGGTCCATGGGAGGGGGCACCGGCCAACCCCATCCTCACCCACCGCAGCACGGACCGCCCGATCCAGAACACCGGGCACGCCGACCTGGTGGAGGCGGCCGACGGGTCGTGGTGGATGGTCCTGCTCGGCGTGCGCCCCGTGGGCGTCACCCCCGGCTTCCACGTGCTCGGCCGGGAGACCTACCTCACCCCGCTGGAATGGCGGGACGGCTGGCCCGTCCCCGCCGAGGTGTCACTCGACATGCACCAGGCGCCGCCGGGACCGGCCGAGCCGGTGCGGGCGCAGGGGCGCGACGACTTCGAAGCACCGATGCTGGCGCCCGGTTGGGTGAGCGTGCGCCGGCCCCCCGCGGCGATGGCCTCCCTCCGGGCGCGACCGGGCTGGCTCGTCCTGGCCGGGGGCGAGGCGACGCTGGACTCCCCCGACCCGGTCTTCGTGGGCCGCCGCCAGCAGCACCATCGCTGCCGCGTCAGGGCGCGTCTCGAGGCCGGCT
The DNA here is from genome assembly GCA_052148295.1 of Acidimicrobiales bacterium. Taxonomy (GTDB): domain Bacteria; phylum Actinomycetota; class Acidimicrobiia; order Acidimicrobiales; family RAAP-2; genus Bog-473. The sequence continues at coordinate 32,928 of JBKQIP010000172.1, read as the reverse complement.
CCGCCGTGGAGGCAGGGATCACCCTCTACATGGACGGGACCGCGCACTACGAGGTCGGCGTGCGGGGGGACCGGATCGTCGCCCGCTCCCGGATCGGACCGGTCGACGCCGTCCTCGCTGCCGCCCCCTCCCCCGGTGGCCCGGTCGTCCTGACCCTCGAGACGGGCCCTCACCCCCATGGTCCCGACTCCGTCTCGCTCGGGTTCGAGAGCGCTCGGAGTGCCCCCCACACGCTGGTCCAGATCGACGGCCGCTACCTCTCCACGGAGGTGACCGGGGGGTTCCTCGGCCGCACGATCGGGATGTACGCCGTCGGCGGGGACGCCGCGTTCGACTGGTTCGACTACGAGGGGACCTGACGGTGGGTTCTCCTCGCCCGGCCGTCATGGCCGACGTGGCCCGGCGCGCCGGCGTCTCGGTCATGACGGTGTCGCGGGTCCTGAACGGGTTCCCCGGCGTCACCGACGCCACCCGCCGGCGGGTGGAGAAGGCGGTGGACGCCCTCGACTACCAGGCCAACACCGCCGCCAGGGTCCTCGCCGGCGGACGGTCGAGGATGCTGGGCGTGATCGCGGTCGAGACCGAGCAGTTCGGCCCCTCCCACACGCTCTTCGGGATCGAGGCGGCGGCCCGCGAGGCCGGCCACCGGCTGACCTTCGTCACGGCGAGCCGCGACGGGAACGACATGACGTCCACCCTCGAGCATCTGCGGACGTCCCACGTCGAGGGGGTCATCGTCGTGGCACCGGTCCGGCCCGTCGTCGACGCGGTCGCCCACGCCCACCCGAACGTGCCCCTGGTCGTCGTGGGCGGCGACCCGATGATCGGCGTGGCGACGGTGACGATCGATCAGCAGGAAGGGGCCCGGCTGGCGACCCGGCACCTGCTGGACCTCGGGCACGGATCGGTGTGCCACGTGCGCGGTCCGAAGCACTGGATCGACGCGGCGGCCCGGGCGCGCGCCTGGTCCGATACCCTGCGCTCCTCGTCCGCGCCGCGCCGGAGGTCGTTGGTCGGCGACTGGGGCGCGGCCAGCGGGTACGCCGCCGGCTCCCGTCTCGCCGACGAGCCCGGCGTGACGGCGGTCTTTGCCGCCAACGACCAGATGGCCCTCGGCGTCGTCCGCGCCTTCCACGACGCCGGTCGGCGGGTGCCGCGGGACGTGAGCGTGGTGGGGTTCGACGACACGCCGGAGTCGTCGTATTTCGTCCCGGCGCTCACGACGATCCGCCAGGACTTCGGCGAGGTCGGGCGGCGCAGCGTCGCGCTGCTGCGCTCCCTCGTCGAGGGGACCTCGTCCGAGCGGCATCTGATGGTGCCCGCCGAGCTGGTCGTGCGCGAGAGCACGGCGCCACCCCCCCGGGCACGCACCGCCGCACGCTGAGAACGGCACGTCGCACTCAGCGGATCAGCGTGTCGACGTCGTCCAACGCGCCCCGATCGCACAGGACGACGACGGTCCCGCCGCAGCCGCCCCCGCTCGAGCGAGCGCCGTGGACACCCGGTCGCGCCAACGCTGCGCCGACCACGGCGGTGGCGGCCCGGTGCCCCAGCCCCATGGCGTCGTAGCCGGCCTGACTGGCCGCCATGCCGTTGCCCACCGCCCGGGCATCCCCCCGCCGGAGGGCCTCGAGCGCCCTCCTGCTCCGCTCGTCCTCCGCCCTTCCGAAGCGCGTGGCGGCGCGGACGGGGTACACCTCGGCGGGGTCGACGGAGGTCACGTCGTCGCCGTGGTGACCCCAGCGATCGAGGAAGGTCGACCCGTCCATGACCTCGGGCAGTCGGTCCACCACGGACTGGGGCAACTGGCTCACCCAGGGCCACGACCGCCCCGCAGCCGCCGCCTCCACCATCCGTTTGCCCATGAAGGCGGCCGCCCGGGCCCGCCGGTAGGGCACGCCCCCCACGTCGTGCGCCACGCCGGTGGGCCAACCGACGACCTCGAGACCCGGCGGAAGGGGAACGGCGTCCCCCGTGGAGGCCGGTCGGCAGAGAATCGGCAGCGCGGCGCCCGGCACGCCCATGGCCACCGCCACCTGGTCCATGATCCCGCACGGCGCGCCGACGACCTGGTTCTCCGCCTCTTGGCACAGTGCCGCCACGCGGAGCGGGTCGATCCCGGCGACCCCCAGCGCCCTGGCCGAGGCCACCTCGAGCGCCGCGCTCGACGCCACGCCGATCGATGCCGGGAGGTCGGACGAGATCTCCACCCGCCCTCGCGGCGGCTCGATCAGCCCGTGCCGGAGCAGGACGAGGGCCACCCCCAGCACGTAGTGGGTCCACCGGGGCAGGTCCGCCAGTGCGGCGCGGACCTCGGCGTAGGGACGCCCCGCCAACCCCGCCATCGCCGCGGGTGACAGGGTCGCCGGTCCGACCATCAGCGCGTCGGCCGACTCGACCACGACCTCGGTCGACTGTCGGGTCGGCAGCTCGAGCACGAGGGCCCCGGCGTAGTCGGCCACGCCGCCCAGGAGGTCGAGCCGACCGGGCGCGCTACCCCGCAACCAGCCCGTCCACCAGCTCGGCCAGCACGGGCTGGACCCGCGCCGCGATCGGCCCGTTGGCGTAGCCGACCCACGCCACCGGTGAGGTGTTGTCCAACGGCGCGTCCAACGATCTTCCCCACGGGTCCGTCACCACGCCACCGGCTTCGACCAGGAGCATGGAGGTGCACACGTCGTAGGGATGGCAGGCCAGGCCATCGTCGCTGACCAGTGGGCGCAGATCGGCGACGAAGCGATCCCGGCCGGAGATCAGCTCGTGGAGCTGGCCGCCGGTGGACAGGTACTGGTCGTCGAAGACCTGACGACAGCCCAGCCGGCGGAACAGCTCGACCTCGAGCGCGGCCAGGGCCGCCTTCCCCGGGGGGAAGAACTTCGCCAGCCCGCTGAAGCTGTGCTCGAGATCGGTGGCCGACGACGGGTGCAACGAGAGCGGCTCCCTCGTGCCGCGGCGCAGGTCGAGTCGCTCCGCCACCAGGCCGGTCCCGCGCACGCCGCTCAGCTGGTCGGCCAGACCCTGCTTGACCGTGGGCAGCTCGGTCATGGCGGCGGCCACGACGTCGGCCAGCGAGCCGTCGGGTGGTGCCGCGGCCGCCAGACACCAGGCGGGACGCTTGTCGTACATCAGCCCGCGCGTGCCGTCGATGGTGTCGACGATCACCGTCCATTGCGCGGAACCACCCACGACGACCGGCTGCTCCAGACCCTCCGAGACGACCCGGACACCGGGCCAGTGCTGCTCGAACCAGCGCACGACGGCGTCGTCGGCCACCTTGTCGACGGCGTAGATGGTGTCGGCCGCGGTGACGTCCGCCACGGCCGCCATCTCCATGCCGCGGGCGTCGGTGACCAGCGCCCGCACGTGGTCGCCCAGTTGGCAGAGCAGGCGCCGGGCCTGGTCAGCTGAGGGTCGCACGGAGCTCCGCCGCCTTCTGGTCGGGATCGGACTCGTTGGTGATGGACCCACCCCCGACCTCGGGCCCGGCCAGGTACTTCAGCAACCCCGGGGCCCTCAGCGGAGGATGCAGCTCGATGTGGAACGGGTAGTGCGGATGGTGACCCACCGGAGCCTGGTGCACCGCGAGCACGTAGGCCATGGGGAAGCCCCACAGGGCGTCGTAGCGCCGCACGACGTCACGCAGGACGAGGGCGAGCGAACGGCAGTGGTCCTCGTCGAGGTCGACGAGGGAAGTCGCCGGCTCACGGGGCAGCACGTGCACCTCGTAGGCGTATCGGGCGAACCAGGGGACGCAGGCGAAGAAGGACGACCCCTCGCTCAGGACGCGCGGTCCCGCCAGCTCCCGTTCGACCACGTCACCGAGCAGGGAGCGCCCCGTGCGCCGGTAGTGCTCGCCGGCCACCTCGGCCTCGCGCGCCATGGTGGCGTACACGAGCGACCCGGCATAGATCTGGCAGTGTGGGTGCGGATTGGAGGTGCCGACGAGCGCACCTCGGTTCTCGAAGATCAGGACGTGCGCCACGCCGTCCAGCGACTGCAGTTCCTGGGTCCGGCGGCGCCACGTGGTCACGACGGCACACATCTCGTCGTCGGTGAGATCGGCCATGGAGCGGAGGGGGTCGTGGTGGTAGCAGACCACCTCCGCCGTGCCGGTCGCCCGCCTGGTGCGGTAGAGGCCGTCTCCGGGACTCGGCTCCGGAGCGTCGGGCGAGAACACGGGGAGGTCGTTGGTGAAGACGAACACCCCCCGGTAGTCGGGGTTGTCGGTGGCGATCCGCCGCCCCCGTGGAGCCAGGGCGTTGTCCTCGGGGACCGCTGGCTCGGCCGGGGCAACGACCTCGCCGACCCAGGGTCGGTCACCTCGGTGCGAGGTGAAGAGGACCCAGTCGCCCCGGAACGGGTGCCACCGGAGCTCCCACGTCATCGTCCCTCGCCCTTGCCACCCGGCGGCCCAGTGCGCCGACCGCCGGGGCGACCGGATCGCTCAGGCCCGGGCATCGATCCGGACGTGCTGCGGGTCGCACCCCTCGATCGTCGCGGTCACGGTGATCCGCCCCTCCCCGGTCGGCCGGACCACGGCCAGGGCACGCCCGTCGAAGGTGGTGCAGTCCGGCCCGCCGAACCCTTCCTCGCTCTCCGGGTTGGCGCTGCCCAGCGCCTGGAGCACGGCGGGACCGAGGACCTCCACGTGGACCTTCCGGTCGGCCGAGCGGTACGGCGCGCCCCGGGCGTCGGTCAGGCCGAGCTCCACGAAGGCCAGGTCGTCGGGCCGTGGGGCGATCTCGGGCCGATCCACCCGGGCCTCCAGCCGCACCGGGCCCGAGGCGGAGCGGAGACCCGTGCGGCCGATCTCGTCGTGGCCACGCCAGGCGACGGCCTCGACGAGCCCGGGCTCGAACACGGCCTCGAACTCCGCCCGGTAGCGGTGCTCGGCACCCGCCGGCCGCCGCCCCAGCGACCGCCCGTTCACCAGCAGCTCCACCTCGTCGGCATCGGCGTAGACCTCCACCGTCACCGGCTTGCCCTCGAACCCGTCCCAGCTCCAGCTCGACACCGAGTCGCTCCACGACCATGGGGTGGTGCCGCCGCGCTCCCCGTGATGCTGCGGTCGCCGCACGGCCACGAAGGGGTCCGACCGCAAACCGAAGACGATCTCCCGGTAGAACGACTGCGGGCGACGATGGCCGGTGATGTCGATGTCGCCGCACCAGGCCGTCAGCCACGGGAACGCGCCGTTGAAGGCCGGTGGGCCGGCCTCCGGCCCGCCGTAGACGGTGCGGCCGACGCCGACCTCACCCAGGTAGTCCCAGCCGGTCCAGGTGAAGTCACCGATCACGTGAGGATGCCGGCGCACCTCGGCCCATCCGGTGTCGATGGCCGCCGGATGGGTCTCGCTCCCGACGATCACCCGGGCCGGGAACAGGCCACGGTCCATCTCATAGCGCGATTCCATGTAGTTGTACCCGGCCACGTCGAGGTACGACATCGTCTCGGCCGAGTTCTGGGCGACCAACGGTGACACCATGAGGTTGTTCATCAGGTCGGCCAGGTTGGTCAGGGCCGTGTTCACTCCGGTCTGCTCGTCCGTCTCCCCGCTGGCGTCGGAGAGGTCCCGCCGGAGCTCGGCGAAGAGCTCGGGACCACCGACCAGCAACCCGCTGACGGCCTGCGTCACGAGCCTGGTGTGGTCCAACGAGCGGATCTTCTCGGCCACGGCCCGGCCCACGCGGGCGCCGTACGGTCTCCCCGCCTCGGGGACCTCGTTGCCGATGCTGTAAAGGATGACGCTGGGATGGTTGACGTCCTTGCGGACCATGGCCTCGACGTCGTCCTCCCACGCCTCGTGAAACCGCAACGCGTAGTCATGCTCGCTCTTGGGTACCACCCACATGTCGAAGGTCTCGTCCATGACCAGCACCCCGAGACGGTCACAGGCGTCGAGCATCGGCTTGCTCACCGGGTTGTGCGCGCTGCGGATGGCGTTGAACCCGGCGGCCTTGAGGAGCTCGATCCTGCGTTCCTCGGCACGGCGGATCGTCGCCGCCCCGAGCAGGCCGTTGTCATGGTGCACGCAGGCCCCCCGCAGCAGGACGGTCCGGCCGTTGATGCGCAGGCCTCGGGCCGGATCGACGGACAGCGACCGCAGGCCGAAGGTGGTGGTCTCCTGGTCCAGTGCCTCGTCGTCGCTCCGCACGGTGACTCGGCAGGTGTAGAGGTACGGATCGTCGGGGTCCCATCGGTGCGGTTGCTCCAGCCAGAGCCTCTGGCGGGCGGTCAAGGCGTCGCCCGGAAAGGTCGTCACCGGTGCCTCGACCTGCGCGCAGACGCGACCGTCGGCGTCACACACCTCGACGCGCACCACCGCCCGCGACATGGTGGTGGAGTGGTTGCTCACGATGGCGGCGACGGACACCACGGCCACCTCGTCGTCGAGCTCCGCCGCCGTCACCTGCACGCCGGCCGGCTCCAGGTGGACCCGGCCGGCCTGGAGCAACCAGACACTGCGATAGATGCCCGCGCCCGAGTACCACCTGCTGTCGTCGTGGGCGCGTGCTTCCACCCGTAGGTCGTTGGTCTCGCCCGGACGAAGCAGGTGGTCGATCGGCACCACGAAGTCCGAGTAACCCCCGGCGCGGTGGGCCGCCAGGCTGTCGTTCACGAAGACCAGTGCGTCACGGTAGACACCCTCGAACTCCAGCAGGACGCAGGTTCCCGCGCCGTCGGAGGGGGCCGCGAGCGTCCTCCGGTACTCCCATGTCCCGCCGGGGAAATAGGCGGACGCCGGGTTCCCCGACGGTGACCGCTCCGTGCCGATCATGGCGTCGTGGGGCAGGGTCACCGCCGTGGGCTCGGGTCCCAGGCCCATGCGCTCCGCGAACCGGTTCGTCTTCTGGCTCACCGTCCAGCCGTCGTCGAGGGAGGTGCGACGCATGGCGACGGATCTTAGGCCAGTCGCCATGTTATCGCTATCATGACCACCGGCAGCGAGGGTGCCCCGGAAGGCCGGTGGCCGGCGGGCCCGAACCTGAAGCCCGCCGGGCGCGCCCCGGGCCCGTGGTCCTGCAAAGCTTTGCATGGTGTCGCTATGATCGGGCGCGGGTGCCGACGCGGCACACCTGGCGCGATCGGGCCCCGCCGGTTGCGATCAACCACGCGACAGGCAAGAAAGGTACGGATCCATTGCGCTCTCCCGCCAGCCCCCTCCTGCCGGCCCATCCCCGGCGACGGCCACGAGACGCCGGGCCCCCGCGATGACCCGGTTCCCCGAGGGCTTCCTGTGGGGCGCGGCCACGGCCGGCCACCAGGTGGAAGGCGGCAACGTCAACGCGGACCTGTGGCCGCTGGAGTGGGCGGAACACTCGACCTTCAACGAGCCGTCGGGAGACGCCTGCGACCACTACCACCGCTATCCCGAGGACATGACCCTGCTGGCCGACCTCGGGTTGACCGCCTACCGCTTCTCCCTCGAGTGGTCACGCATCGAGCCCGAGCCCGGCTACTTCTCCCGGGCCGCACTGGACCACTACCGCCGCATGGTGGCGTACGCCCTGAACCTGGGCGTGACCCCGGTGGTGACCTACAACCACTTCACGCTCCCCCGCTGGATGGCCGGTGCGGGCGGCTGGGCGGCCGAGAGTGCCCCCGATCGATTCGCCCGCTACGCCGCCAGGGTGACGGAGCACCTCGGCGACCTCCTGTCCTGGGTGTGCACGCTCAACGAGCCGAACCTCATGGCGATGCTGGCCCAGACCGGGGTCCTCGCCATGGGGACCGGAGATCGGGATGCCGCCCCCGAGGCGCCCCCGGCGAACAGCCCGGGCATCGGCGGCTTCGACCCGACTCGCTACCGCATGGGGATCGTCGCCGCCGACCTCGAGCGGATGGCGGCGGCGCACCGTGCCGCGGCGGCGGCGATCAAATCGGTGGCGTCAGGGGTCAAGGTGGGCTGGACGCTGGCGCTGATCGACCTGCAACCGGGCCCCGATGGGCAACCACGGTGGGAGGAGGCGCGCCGCCGGGGTCAGACGGACTGGCTGTCCGTGTCGGCCCAGGACGACTTCGTCGGGGTGCAGACCTATTCACGCACGATGATCGGGCCCGACGGACAGATCCCGCCCCCCGAGGGAGCGGCGACGATGCAGACCGGGTGGGAGGTCTACCCGGCAGCCCTGGGTCACACCGTCCGGCTGGCCACCGACCACGCCCGGGTCCCGGTGCTGGTCACCGAGAACGGGATGGCCACCGACGACGACGAAGCCCGGATCGCCTACACGCGGGCCGCACTCGAGGGACTGGCCGAGGCCATCGGCGACGGCGCGGACGTCCGCGGCTACCTGCACTGGACGCTCCTCGACAACTTCGAGTGGCAATCGGGCTATGCCAAGACGTTCGGGCTGGTCGCCGTGGACCGCCAGACCCTGGCCCGGACGGTCAAGCCGTCGGCCCGATGGCTCGGAGGGGTGGCCGCCGCCAACGGCTTGGCCTGAGGCCGGGTCGGCGCGCCCCGGGGCCCCGACCGATTAGGGCTGAGCGACCAGTCCGGTCTCGACGTCGAAGCCGACCCGCTCGATGTCGGGCTGCAAGCGCTCGAGGTCGAAGCCGTAGACGCGGGCCGCGTTGTCGCTGAGGATCTTGCGGGCCACCTCGGAGGAGACCCTCGGATCACCGACGAGGCGGTCCACCTGCTCACCGGTCCCCGGGAAGATCGACTCGAAGTGCGGATAGTCGACGCCGAACATCGCGTTGTCACAGCCGATGGCGAAGTCGTCGTAGTCGGCGCTCGGCCGGACCAGCTCCTCGAGCGGCACCTGGTCGATGGTGAAGGGTGAGATGCCCGACGTGCAGTTGTCCGCCCAGTAATCACGGGCCCGACGGCTGAAGGCCCGTGAGCGCTGCAGGATCTTGGCCCACCCGGTCCAGTCGTCGCCCCAATCGAGGCGGCGGTCCAGCTTGCGGATGACCGGCGCGATCCAATCGCCTTCCGTCTCGACGAAGGCCACCCGCAGGCTCGGGAAGCGCTCGAACACGCCGCCCAGGATCATCTGCCACAGCGAGCGTCCCGAGTAGAAGGAGTGCTCGAGGGCCAGCGTCATGATGGCGGCAAAGCCGGGAGGCCCGTAGGCCGGTGCGCCGGACCCGCCGTGCTGGCTGAGGGGCAGGTCGACGTCCACGCAGGCGGCCCAGACCGGGTCGAGGACGGGGTCGAAGAAGAAGGTCCCTCCCGGGAGCAGCGCCGGGATCATGATGCCGCCCAGCCCGTGGTCACGGGCCCAGTGGATATCCGTGACGGCCTGGTCGACGTCGTCGAACGAGACGAGCGCCTGGCCGGCCCGGCGGCCCGGCACCAGCGCACAGAAGTCGGCCAACCACCGGTTGTAGGCCATCCGGGCCTGCCGGTCCAGTTCCGGACCGCCGAAGCCCCCGTTGTCGCCCCCTCGCCCGGCCTGGAAGGGCAGGCCGTTGGGGAACAGCACCTCGGCGACGACGCCCTGGCTCTCCATGTCCTTCAGGCGGAGCTCCGAGTCCCACTGCGACGCGACGTCGAGCCCGGGCTGGACGCCCCCCGGATCGGCTGCTCCCGCGTCCTCCATGGACCGCACCCACTCGTCAAAGACGTCGAGATACCGCTCCTCCATGTAGTCTCGATAGGCGTCCCGTGAGGCCCGGACATGACCGTCCACCGAGATGATCGCGGTTCGTGCCATGGTCCCCCCTTGTTCGAGTGTGGAGGCCGGGGACGGCTCCCCGACCATGCTACCGGTTGGTGAGCGTGCGCCCCCGGAGTCGGGCCGGGTGCCGCGGGAGCCATCGGTGACGGCGCGGCCGCTCATCCGGTGGCACACCGGTAGGTGGCCGTCCCCGGCGGTTGCTCGTGCCGGGTGCCGTCGGGCAACACGACGTCGGCCATCGTGCCGGGCGGCACGGTGACCGTCGCCTCGAGACACCCGTCCGCCGTGTGCCAGGAGCTCTCGATCCTCCCGTAGGGCGAGTCGTGCACCGCCTCGGCCCAGCTCAGCCCGCCGCCCGGCCGGGGCTCGACCCGAAACCGCCGGTAGCCGGGGTGCTCGTCGAGCAGCCGGATCCCGGCCACGTAGCAGTGCAAGAAGGAGATCACGGCGCCCTTGCTGTAGTGGTTGAGCGAATCGTGGGCGCCTCCGTCGGCGTCGACGCCCTCCCACAGCTCCCACACCGTGGAGGCGCCCCGTTCGACCATGGTGAGCCACGAGGGTGGCGTGTCGCGGAGGAGCAGCTCGTAGGCCACGTCGAGGTGCCCGGTGTCGGCCAGGACGGGCAGGAGGTAAGGCGTGGCCAGGAAGCCGGTGCCGAGGTGTCCGCCGGCCTCCCCGATGAGCGCGACCAGGCGGGCCGCCGTGCGGGCACGCAGCTCGTCGGGGACGAGCCCGAAGGCGAGGCCACGGACGTGGGTGGCCTGGGTGTCGGGCGTAACCGAGCCGTCGGGCCCGATGAACTCCGCCTGCCAGGCGTCGCGGGCGTGGCCGGCCAGCGCCTCGAAGCGGGCCGCCTCGGCGTCTTCGCCGAGCACGCGGCCGATACGGGCGGCGAGGCGGGCGGAGTGGTGCAGGAACGCGGTACCCACGGCGCCGTGATCGAGAGCGCTGTGGTCGCCGGGCTGCGCGCCGGGCTCGAGCCACTCGCCCCAGTGGTACCCGCCGTCCCAGAGGAATTCCTCATGCGGGGCGGGATCGGGGCGGGCCTGGGCGCGATCGGGGTGCCGCTGCGTGCGGGCCACGCCGGCGGCGTAGTCGACCCAGGCGACCATGGACGGCCACAGCTCGGCCAGGACCTCCTCGTCGCCGTAGGCGCGCCACAGCTCCCACGGCACCACGACGACGGCGTCGCCCCAACCCGAGGATCCCTGCATGGCGCGCCACCGCTCGGTGCTGGCGATGCGCTGACGCAGGGGGTCGGGCACGTAATTGATGATGCAGCCGTCATCGAGCTGCTCGGCGGCCAGGTCCCGCAGCCACTTGACGGAGAACCCGGCGACGTCGTAGAGGAACGACGCCGTCGGCACGAACAGCTGCCAGTCACCGGTCCAGCCGGCCCGCTCGCGCTGGGGGCAGTCGGTCGGGATCTCGCAGGCATTGTCCCGGAACGACCACTCGGTGATCTCGTGGAGCCGGTTCAGCCGCTCGTCGCTGCAGCGGAACCAACCGGTGCGGTGCAGGTCGGTGTGCACGACCACGCCGGTCACGTCGTCCGGGGTCAACCGGCCGGGGTGGCCCTCGATGCGGGCGTACTGGAAGCCGTGCGTCGTGTGGCGGGGCTCGAAGACCTCCCCCTCCCGACCGGCGGAGGTGACACGGTCGATCATCCCCACCGTGCCGGCGGCGCCGGTGAAGGGGTTGGGTGGGGCGAGGTGGTCCTGGGTGACGTCCCCGGATGCGTCGAGGGCCTCGCCGTGGACGATCGTGAGCTCGGTGTCCCGCGGCCCGAGGTCACCGAGGCGCAACCATCCGTTGATGTTCTGCCCGAGGTCGACGACGTGGCGATCGCTCAGGGGACGGGTCACCGCGACCGGACGCAGGTCCTGCACCCGGCGCGTCGGCGGCGCCGGCGAGTAGGTCAACGGCCTGGGGTCGTGCTCGACCACCGAGACCGGCCGCCACTGGGTGGCCTCCACGCGATGGTCCTCCACCTGCCCCGCCATGAGGTCGGCGCCACGGACGGGGCCGCGGGCCGACTCCCAGTCGGGACCGGATGCGACCACGGCGTCCCCCACGCGCAACTGCCCGAGGAAGGCGAGGGTCGATCCGTAGCCGTCGGGGAGCTGGAAGAACCCCGTGCGCCCCCGCCACCATCCGTCGGAGAGCACCACCTCCCATCGGTTCTCCCCCGGCGCCAGCAGCTCGCCGACGTCGTAGACCTGCACGTGCAGGATGTTCGGATAGCTGGTGAAGCCGGGCGCCAGCTCGGTGTCGCCGACGCGCCGGCCGTTGAGGAACATCTCGTAGACGCCGTGCGCCGTGGCGTAGAGCCGGGCCGGCACCCCGGCCGCCTCCAGCCGGAACTGGTGGCGCAGCACGTGGGCGGTCCGCTCGTCCTCGAAGGGTTCGATCCACCGGGCCACCCAGTCGTCCGGCTCGAGCAGCCCGGTCTCGAACCAGGCCGGTGCCGACCACGGGCTCTCACCGGCCTCCGTCCACACCTTGACCCGCCACTCGACCCGCTGAGCGGATCCGAGGGGCTCGCCGGGCCACGGCACCAGCACCGAGGCGTCGGAGTCGACCCGGCCCCGGTCACGACCGTCGATCTCGACGGCGTAGGCCCGCTGCCGCTGCGCGCCGGGGGGCAGCTGCCACGACAGCCGTGGGCGACGTACGCCCAGGCCGAGCGTGGCACCGTCGCGGTGCTCGACCCGGAGACCCCGCACGCGTCGCGACAGTCCGTTCATGACTCCCCTTGGTCGTGCCCCTGATCGTTCGGCTGGGCGATCTCGAGGCGGCACGTGTGGGCGATCTCCACCGAGGACCGGCCGACGAGGAGGTCATAGCGCCCGGCGTCCACCTGCCAGCCCGCGGGCCGACGTTCCGTGCGGCCCGAGAGGTCGCCGAACATGTCGAAGGCCCGGCTGCGGACCTCCTCCCAGTCGGATTGGCCCGGGTCCCAGTAGGCAAACGCGCGGGAGTCCAGTCTGAGCTCCGCCACGCACGATCCGCCCGGCTCGAGCCAGACCTTGGCGAACGCCTTGAGCTCCTTCAACGGTCGGGACAGCCGGGGCGAGACGGGCGCCACATAGCACTGGACCACCTCCGAGCCGCTCCTCGTGCCGGTGTTGGTCACGGGCACCGACACCGTCACCGCACCGTCAGGGGAGAGCGTCCGCGCCGACAGCTCGGGCTCACCCAGCGAGAAGCTGGTGTAGCTGAGCCCATGACCGAACGCGAAGCGGGGGGCGATGCGGCGGTGCTCGTACCCCCGATACCCCATGAACAGCCCTTCGCCGTAGCGCAGCTCCCCGTTCTCGCCCGGGAAGTTGTCGTACGACGGGCAGTGCTCGAGGCACACCGGGATGGTCGTGGGCAGACGGCCGCCCGGCTCGAGCTCACCCATCAGGACACCGGCTATCGCGGCGGACACCTCCTGGCCCCCCAACCCGCATTGGAGGACGGCCGCGGCGTCATCGGCCCACGAGAGGTCGACGGGGGCGCCGGCGTTGACCACCACCACGGTACGGTCGTTCACCGCGGTCACCCTCCCGATGAGCTCGGGCTGGCGGCCGGGCAAGGCGAACGAGGATCGATCCCGCCCTTCGGTCTCCCACTCCGCCGTCGTTCCGACGACGACGACGGCGACGTCCGCCGCGGCCGCGGCCGCGACGGCGCGCTCCAGCAGCCCGTCTCCGTCCAGGGTGCGGAAGCCGACCCGGAACCCGCCCAAGGTGGCGTCCGCGCGTGCGAATTCGACGTGCAGCTCCACGGGGACCCCCCGCGTCAGGTCCAGCTCGGCCGTCAGGTCCCGGCTGCCCATCCCGAAGAAGTCACTGCCCCCGGGGGGCGGAGGATGCTCGAAACCGTCGAGGACGGTCTCGCCGTCGATGAGGACCCGCGCCCGGCCACTCTGGCTCAACGCGACCTGGAATCGTCCGTCCTCCTCGGGCACCACGGTGCCGCGCACCCGTACCGACCACTCGTCAGGGAGTTGGTCATCGGGCATCGACTGATAGACCGCCAACCGGAGGGTGTCGAGGTGTTGCCGTTTGACGACCTCACCCGAGCAGTCGGACCCGGCAAAGAACTCCGCGTCGAATCCGCCCGGCGAGACGAGGACGCGATCCCCGATCGGGGTCGCCGAGAGATCGGCCTCGCAGCCCCGCTCATGGAGCACCTCCGTCCCCGGGAGGAGGAGCGCCGAGATCGACTCCCGCGGCGTTCGCAGCCGGGGCGTGACCATCGAGGCCGAGCCGCCGCCGACGACGCACGGGGCGGTGGCGTGCGGCCCGACGATCGCCACACGCCGGAGCGAGGAGGGGTCCAGGGGGAGCGTCCCGTCGTTGCTCAGCAGGACGGTCGCCTCGGCGCCCGCCCGCCGGAGCAGGTCGAGATCCGCGGGCGACGGAGGCAGCGGGTTCACGTCCGGTGTCGGTCCGTCCAGCGCGCCGATCCGGTCGTAGGTGTGGAGGAGCCGCCGCACGGCGGCATCGAGATCCGACCCCTTGACGCGTCCATCGGTGACGGCGGGGACGACGGCAGAGCCGATCGCCCGTCCGGGTCCGGGCATCTCGAGGTCGAGGCCGGCCCGGAGGGACTGCGTCGTGTCCGCCACGGCAAACCAGTCGGTCATGACCAGTCCCTCAAAGCCCCATTCGCCCCGCAGGAGGTCGGACAGCATCTCGGGCCGCTCGGTCAGCCACCGCCCGTTCAGGCGGTTGTAGGCCGTCATGATCCCCAGTGCGCCGCCTTCACGGACGGCCATCTCGAAGGGCAGCAGGTACAGCTCACGCAGCGATCGCTCGTCAATGACGGAGCTGATGGACCCCCGCTCGAATTCGGCGTCGTTCCCGACGAAGTGCTTCACGGTGGCGAAGACCCCGTTCGACTGGACCCCCCGCACGTAGCCGGCCGCCAGGCGTCCCGAGAGGAGCGGATCCTCCGAGTAGCACTCGAAATTCCGGCCGGCGAGCGGATGCCGGTGCAGGTTGACCGTGGGTGCGAGCAGGCCCTTACAGCCCCGGTCGAGGGCCTCGCGGCCGACGAGCGCACCGAGTTGCTGCGCCAGGAGCGGGTTCCACGACGCCCCGATCGCCGAGCCGCACGGGATGCACGTCGAACTGGGACCGCCGAGGCCGGGAAAACTCGGCCCGCGGGCACCACTCGGTCCGTCGGTGACCCGGATCTTGGGGAGGCCCAGCCGCTCGATGGCGGGTGTGGACATCATGTCCTCGCCCGCCGTCAACGCCGCCTTCTCTTCCAGAGTCAGTGCGCCGACCAGCGCCTCGATATCCACTGAGCACCCCCAAAGACGGGCTGAACCCGGTCAGCCCTAGTATTCTCATGACTGTAAGAATTTGCAGTCTGCCACGAATCTGCACCTTTTTCCATCCGAAGCGAGGACAGCGGAGCTCCTCCCTGCGACCCGAAGGACGCCATGACCGAGATCGCTCCGGGCGGTGACCGATCACGACGACCACCCAGCGGTCCGGGCGACCGGCGGACCGGTCAACCGGCTGGCGCCGATACCCGCACCCGCCAGGTGCGCGGCGCATTGCGGCGTCAACAGATCCTCGATGCCGCCGTCGAGCTCTTCGCCCAGAAGGGGTACCGAGGCTCTGGTCTGGCCGCGCTGGCCGACCGGGTGGGGATGACCGCAACCGGATTGCTGTACTACTTCGGATCGAAGGAGCGGCTGCTGCGTGAGGTCGTGGCGGAGCGGGACCGAGCCGATGCGATCGACCTGTCCGACGGGATCACGCTGCGGAGCCTGCGCGGCCAGGGTCGGCACAACATCGAGACGGCCACCCTCATGCGCCTGTATGTGGTCTTGACGGCGGAGAGCCTGGACCCCGACGATCCGCTGCACACCTTTTTCGCCGAGCGCTACGAGACGGCGCGTGCGTTGATGCGTGCGATCCTGGTCACGGAGCAGGAGGCCGGTCGGGCCCGTGACGACGTCGACGTCGACCAGATCGCCCACGAGGTCATCGCCATGTTGATGGGCCTCGAAATCCAGTGGCTCGTCGATCCCGCACGTGTCGACCTGGCGCAGCGGATCGAATCCTACGTCGACCGCCTGATCGACCAGCTGGCTCGGGACTGATCGGGTCCGCTTCCGAACCCGGGCGGCGCCCGGCGGGCGTGGCACACGCGCCTCCTCTTCGGCGGCACGGCCTCGACGACTCGAGGGCACCCCACGCGTGGGCCCGCCGGGGCGGCCGCCCGGGCCGATCTCACCTCGATCCCCCGGCCCCCGGGCCAACCGCGGCCTTGACGAGCACCACGCCCAGTTGCTAGTCAGGCGTTCGGCCTGCTGGACGTCGCATGGGCGCGTTCACGCAATGAGCAGAGGAGCTGTGCCATGAGCGTGTACGACGTGCCGCCCGTCATCCAAGTCGAGGCGGAGGGCCCCATCCGGGTCTTGCGCCTGAACCGACCCGAGCACCTGAACGCGACGAACCACCAGTTGCACAAGGCGGTCGCCGACGTGTTCGCGTGCGTCGACGCCGATCCGGGCGCCCGAGCGGTCGTGCTGACGGGCAACGGTCGCGCCTTCTCGGCGGGCGGGGACTTCGGGTACCTCGACGAGCTCACCAAGGACGCCGAACTGCGCCGTGAGTCGCTGGACGACGGGAGGCGGCTCGTGCTCAACATGGTCCGGTGCCGCGTGCCGATCGTCGCCGCCGTGAACGGTCCCGCCGTGGGTCTCGGGTGCAGCCTCGTTGCCTTGTCCGACATCGTGTACATGGCCGAGTCCGCGCACCTGGCGGATCCGCACGTCGCCATCGGACTCGTCGCCGCCGACGGCGGTCCGGTCACCTGGCCGCTGATCATCAGCCTCCAGCTGGCGAAGGAGTACGCGCTGACGGGCGACCGCATACCGGCGGAGCGCGCGGCGCAGATCGGACTGGTGAATCACGTCTGCCCCGACGACGAGGTCTTCGCGCAGGCGATGGCCTGCGCGGAGCGCATCGCCAAGCTGCCCCGGCGGGCGACCGAAGACACCAAGCGCATACTGAACCTGCACCTGGAGCGCGCCGTCCTCGCCACGCTCGACTTCGCCCTCACCGCCGAGGACCGGTCCTTCGGTTCGGCCGAGCTGCGGGCCAACATCGACCGCTTGCTGGCGAAGAGCGGTACGGCCAAGGGCTGACGCACCGCTCAGAGCGGAAGGAGCTCGGGCACCCTTCCCGTGTCGAGCACGTCCGTCCCCAGGTCCCTGGTCAGGGTCCGCGTCGCTCCGAGGAGTTGCTCCAGCACGAGGACGCGGCGGACGTACCGGTACAGGTCATGCTCCGTCGTGAACCCGATCCCGGCCAGCACCTGCTGGCAATGGCGCGCCGTCGTCCGGGCGCCGCGAGCGGCGACCGCTTTGGCCATTGCCGCGACCATCGGTGTGCGGTCGGTCCAGGCTGCCACCAGTATGGCGCGGGCCGTCTCGATCGCCACGAGCGTCTCGGCCAGGCGGTGCCGGACCGCCTGAAAGCTCGCGATGGGACGATCGAACTGGAATCGGCCCAGCGCATGTTCGCATGCCATATCGAGCATCCTGCTCGACGCGCCGACCAGCTCGTGGGCGAGCGCCACCTGCCCCAGTGCGACGCCGGCCCGCCAGTCGACGACCCTCGTCGTGTCGCCGGGCGTGAGGATGCCCGAGACCTCGATGAGACCGAGCGAGGGGTCGACGCCTCGGATGGGGCGCACGGCCAGCGCGGCGCGATCGCTCACGACGGCGAGGTGACCGTCGCCACCGCCGGCGACGACGAGCGCGGCGTCCCATCCGTCACGGCCGCCCGTGACCACGCCGTCGACGTGGATGCGACCACCGTCGCTCCGACCCGGTGCGTCGGCGCGACCGACCGCGGGGAGCACGACGGCCGTCGTATCGGGGATGTCGCAGTGGACCCCCTGGGCGATGACCCGACCGAGGGCGGAGGACGTCACATTGGCGGCTCCCTGGAGCTCGAACAGCAACGAGACCGCTACCTCGGCATCGGAGTCCAGCGCCTCGCGCCAGCCGAGCTCGACGAGGGCGGCGTCCAGCCCCGCACCCGAGTGGGTCGCCGTCGCGTGGCGAAGACTGCGCTCGAAGAGCGCGAGATCGTCCGGGTGCATCAGCGGTCACTTCCGAGGTTGAGCAGCCGGCGGGCGATGATGTTTCGCTGTATCTCGGCGCTCCCGCCGTAGATCGTCGCCGCCCGTGAGTACATGTACTGGGTGCGCCAGCGCTCGCTCTCCGGGTCGTCGCCGGTCGTCACCTCGAGCGCGAGCGCGTCGGCGGCGAGATCGAAGAGGGCCTGCTCGACCGTGGCGAGAAGGACCTTGTCCACCGACGTCTCCGGACCCAGCCGCTCCCCCGCAGCGAGCCGGTGCTGGGTGACCCGGGACCGGGCCCTGAAGGCACACATCAGCTGCGTCACCTCGCCGATCGCTGCGGGATCGAGTGCCCCCGGCGCGGCGGTCGCGACGAGATCCTGCAGGCGGCGTCGCAACAGGGCGGCGCGATGCCACAACGCCGTGCTGCGCTCGTAGGGGAGCAGGTCCATGGCGACCGACCACCCCTGGTTCTCCTGGCCGATCGTCCGCTCGAGCGGCACGAGCACCTCGTCGAAGAACACCTCCGAGAACTCGAGCGATCCGTGCATCGTCTCGATCGGTCGGACCGTGATGCCGGGCGATCCCATGTCGACGAACAGCGCCGTGATCCCGCGGTGCGCTGACTCGAGCGGGCCGGTGCGGGTCAGAAGCAGGCATCGTGCCGCGTACTGGGCCAGGCTCGTCCACACCTTCTGACCGCTGACGCGCCACCCGTCGGCGGTGCGCACGGCCCGGCACGACAGCGAGGCCAGATTGCTGCCCGTACCGGGCTCGGAGAACCCCTGGCACCACTCCTCGTCGCCGCCCAGGAAGGCCGGCACCATCGCGGCCGAGAGCGCCGCGGGCGCATAGGCGATGAACGTCGGCACGAGGACCTCGGGCATCGACCAGTAGCCCGGCTCCACCAGGTCGCGCGTGGTCAAGGCCTCCCCGAGGTACGCCCGAAGCAGGGTCGAACCACCGAGGCCGCCGACCGCCTCGGGCCAACCCCAGCGCATCCACCCGGCTCCCCACATGGATCGCTTGACCTTCGAAAGTTGGTCGAGTTGCTGGTCCATCGTGCCCACCCCCCGATACGACGGGGCCAGCTCCGCCGCGTGGTCGTCGAGCCAGTGGTCGAGCGACGTCCGGTACTCATCGAGCTGCATGCACGTCTCCCTCCGGCGCACCAGGTGTCGGAACCGTGCTGCTGCGCCGCAACTGTGCCGCACCGGCGAGCCGGTCGTCTCGACCTGCCCGCGTCGGGGAGGTCTCGGCAGCCGTGCGGCCCGTGACCATACCGCATTGTGCTCGTCGGGCGGGCTCCTGTCACGCTCCACACGGGTTCAGCATCGTCGCACCGGCTCCCGATCCGTCCCATCGGTGAGAGTTTCGCTTCCGACACGAAGGGGTGTACCAACGGGCCGGAGCGCCGACGACGCGGTGGGACCGACGGTGCACGGCCCCGCCGGCCGCCACCCGCCGGACCTCACCGGCACGGCGGTCAGAATGCGTAGCCGCTCTGGAGGGATTCTTTGAAGGGGAGCCCGTAGAGCGCGAAGATGGCTTTGGCTTCGGCGTTGGCCCAACGCCACGCTCCGGGTTGAAAGCCTGGACACGGCGCGAGCGAAGGCCCGGTGGCGGGGGCGTCGCTGGTGAGCGATGCGAGACAGAAATGGCCGTTGGTGGCGAAGACCAGATTGGTCCGCACGCCCTTCACGAGAGGTCCTTGACAGACACCACCCGCCATCTCCAGAGTGGTGCAGGGCATCGTCGTGGGCGTGGCACCCGTGGGTGAGACGCTCAGGCTCGGCGAGTCGATGTACTCCACCCGGGGATTGTGGTATCCCTCGACCATCGCTTCCAGCTGCCTGGCCAGCAGCGCCGTCCATGAACGGCCGGGGACCGGTGAGACCACGAGCACGTGCTGGACCGTCCCGGCCAACAGCAGATTCACGGCAACGCCCATATCGGCCACGGTCAAATTGTCGAGTGCCGCCTTCGAGAGATGAGCCGCAGGATCGGTGCACGGTGTGAACCCGTCGCCCCCGAAGAACAGAACGACCACGTCGGCATCCACCGCCGTCTCCATGGTTCCATTGTCGATCCAGTCGCAGACCGCGATGCCGGGAAAATCGTGGGCGACAAATGTCGTCGTCACCTCACCGGCGTCGCGCAAGGCACCACCGACGAACTGATCGGTCTCCGCTCCCTCGGAATCGCCGAAAGCCACGACCGAAAGGGTCTGGGGGACGGCGCCCGTGACGCTGCTCCAGGCCGGCGAGAGTGACGACACGACAACCAGGTTCCCCGTGTCCTGCACGACGAGTGCGAGTCCCCCAGGAACGCTCGTCGAACCGGAGCTCCACACCATCGGCCCACCGGGGCGGGCAAACTCCACCAGGTCACCCGATGGCTCGAGGAGCAGACGAGGGCGTTCCTCGGAGCCCCTGACTCCGTTTGACCAGATGGCACGGGAACCGGGGCCGAGAAGGACCAGCGTGCCGTTGGCGGTGAGTTCGGCCGCATAGCGCCCATTGGGCGACACCAACCGCATCGATGGCGTGAGGGCGTGGAGGGGCCGCAACGACGTCACGACGGCGGGTGTCCGTGCGTCCGCGACACTTCCGGTCCGGGAGAACGTGGAGACGGTGAGCACGCCGACCAGAACGAGCATGAGGACCGCCGTCAGGATCACCTTCGACATCACCGATCCGAAGTGCGCAACCGAACAACGTCGACTCACCCTTCAGATACTGACAGGTGTCCGGATCGGGAGGGGCGCGAGGGGGCCCCGATCCGATCGATATCCGGGCTCGGTCATGGTGCGGCGTCGACGGTGCACCGGCCGGAAGGGAAACGCCGAAGTCGACACGGCCGAGCGCTCGATGGTTCCGCCGCCTCGGCTCGCTGGCCCGCACGCATCACCGGCTCGGCCATGCGGGTCCTTGCTGCGGGTGATCGGGAGTTCCTTGGGGAGATGCGGACGCACGTTGGGCCTGTGAGCCATTGAAAGTAGGGTCAGAAAATGAGCACACTCTCACCCGACGACCCCGACGACCCCGACGACACCGTCACCGCCGCCCCCGAAATGAACGCATCTCGGTTGCTGAGGATTCGCGCCGTGTGGATCTCACCTCTGGTCATCGCCTCGGTACTGATATCGCTCATGACGCTCGTCTACGTCGGCTCGGTGGTCGACCCGCTGTCCCATCTCCACGGATTGCCGGTACTCGTGGTGAACGAGGACCAAGGAGCACGCGTCGGATCACAGCACGTCGATGTCGGCCAGGAGGTGGTGGCGGCCCTCGAGCACACCCCCGCCGTGTCGAGCCGACTGTCCTTGGACTCCTACACGATGGCGCAGGCCAAGACCGAGCTCGACAAGAACGCTGCGTACGCGGCCATCCTTGTCCCCCAGGGCTTCACGAAATCATTGGTGTCCCTCTATTCCGCCCAGCCACCAGAGCGGGGGACGCCTCCGCTGCCGACGATCCAGTTGCTGACGAACGAGCGGAGCGGAAGCGTCGGAGTGAGTCTGGCCAGCGGCGTCGCCACCCCTGCGCTGCAGGCGATCTCCCTCGCCATCGGCCAGCATCTCGAGAAGCTCCTCCCCGTTCCTGGCACGACGAGTGCGAGCGAGGCGGCCCTGCGTGTCCATCCGGTCGAGGTGGTGACCGTGCCGTACCGACCGGTACCCTCACACTCCGCCCTCGGATTGAGTGCCTTCTACGTCTCTCTGCTGACCATCATGTGCGGGTTCCTCGGGGCGATCCTCGTGAACTCGACCCTCGACTCGGCACTGGGCTACGCCACCACCGAGATCGGGCCGAAATGGAGCCAGCGGGCGCCGCTGCGCATCTCCCGATGGCAGACGCTGCTGGCCAAATGGCTCATGGCGCTCGTCCTGGTGCCGATACTCACGGCCCTGTTGCTCGTGGTCGCCATCGGCATCTTGCACATGGATGCGCCCTATGCCGCGTATCTCTGGCTGTTCTCCTCGTTCGCGGCGGTGGTCATCGCCTTGGGCACCCTTGTCCTGTTTGCTGCTCTGGGTGCCCTTGGTCAGCTGGTGGCGATGCTGTTGTTCGTCTACTTGGCCCTGGCGTCGTCGGGAGGGACGATCCCCTTGCAGGCGTTGCCGAATGTCTTGAAGTTCGCCGCCAACTTCGAGCCGCTGCGACAGGTCCTCGACGGAGTCCGTGCCATCTTGTACTTCAACGCCCAAGGCGACGCCGGTCTGACCCGGGGCGTGGTGATGACCAGCCTGGGGCTGATCCTGTGGCTCGTCCTGGGCATCGCCATAACGGTCTGGTACGACCGGAGAAACCTGGACCGGATGCAGCCTGAGGTGCTGGCCTACATCCATCGCTCGGTACGCCTCTACAACGAAAGCCAGGACATCGATCACCCGCCTCCGATTCTCAACGAACCCTGACCATATGCAAATATGCCCGACTATGGAGCTCCGACCGTTCGGCACCCTCACGATCCAGACAGATCCCGACCGGCTGTACCTGCTGGGGGACACGGCGGTCGGCCAGCGGATCATCCAAGAGTTCATCAGTGCGCGCTTTGAGGGTGACCGCCTACGGGGTGAGATGACCGCAAAGTCCGGGGCCGATTGGCTGACGGTGGACGACCACGGCCACGCCACCATCGACATTCGCGTGCTGCTCTTGACCCACGACGGTGCGCACGTCTTCGTCACCCTTGACGGGAGGGCTCACTGGCCGGAACGACTCGGACAGGGATCGATCTACTCGACGGCGCGTCTCGAATCAGGCGACGAGAGGTACCGTTGGGTGAATCACCTACCGCTGGTCTCGAAAGGCACCGTGGGAGAGGGGCGCGCCGTCGCCCACGAGTTCTTCCAGCTGGTGTAGCGCCAGACCAGCGGCGCGGCGCATCTCGGAGAGTGCCTCGTCGTCTCGTTCATTCGACCGCGTGTGTTTCACTGCGTCGGTTGGGCGCTCACCGAGGCAGAACGGTTCAGCCCAGGTCGAAGGCCAGCGTGACCAGTTCGAAGGGCCGCAGCTCGAGCTCGACGGTGCCGTCGTGCCCGGCCAGCGGGGACACGGCGCGCTCGAGCAGATCGGTGCGGGCCACTGACACGAAGGGGTGGTGCAGCGTCACCCGCACGGGACCTCGGGAGCCCCACACCTCGCACACGCGGACCACCACGGCATCGGAACGGTCGGCCCATTTGACGGCCTCCACACTCACTCCGGGCCGATCGACGGAGACCACCCGACCGTCACCCTGACCGGCGAGCAGCGAGAGGGGGAGGTTGAAGTGCTCGGCCTCGGCGACCACTCCGGCCTCCCGCAGATCACCTTCGTGGGGGAGCAGCGCGTAGGCGAAGTGGTGGGCGCCCTGGTCCGCCTCGGGGTCGGGGTAGCCCGGGGCGCGAAGGAGCGAGAGCCGGATGGTGTGCCCGAGGATGTCGTAACCGTATTTGCACTCGTTGAGCAGGGCCACTCCGTAGCCGGGCTCACTCAGATCGGCCCACCGGTGGCCGCACACCTCGAAGCGCGCCTCGTCCCAGCTGGTGTTGGCGACGGTCGGCCGTTCGAGATGGCCGTGCTGGATCTCGTAGGTGGCGCGCGTGGAGCGGACGGAGACGGGGAAGGCCACCTTCAAGAACCGGTGCCGCTCGTGCCACTCCACGTCGGTATGGAACTCGAGCCGCCGCGTCCCGGCCGTCAGGCGCATGGTCTGGGTGATGGTCGAGGCCCCGAACGAGCGGATGAACCTGACTCCGCCCCGGAGGGGATGGCGCTCCACCACCTCGATGGAGTCCAGGGCGACCAGGTCGGTGACCTGGTCGAGATAGGTGCGGTCGACGTCCCAGGCGTCGAAGGCACGCGGATGGTCCTCGTGGAGCTGGAACAGGTTGCCACGCTCATCGTGGGCCAGCACCTGACGGCCCGCCACGAGATCCCGCACCGAGGTCAGCAGGCCGTCACCGTCCCACTCCACCCGAAGGAGCCCGTTGTCCAGCCAACCCTCACCGATGGTCACCTGCTCTCTGCCGCCGAGCGACTGGTCAGGCGACACCGTCGACCAGCCGCACCCTGGTACCGACACCAGGGCCAGCGAGCCGTCGGCCAGTTCGACCACGTCGGTCCGGTCGGTGGACGACGGGTTGAACGCCACCACGCTCCCGGCGTCGCCTCCCCCGGCGACGGCAGTCTGGGCCTCGGTAATGACCGAGCCAGCGATGGCGAGCACCTCGGCCTGCGCACGCGCGGTGTCCTCGTAGACCCAATGGATGCTGGACCCGGGGAGGATGTCGTGGAACTGGTGGAGCAGGAGAAGCTTCCAGGCCCGGTCGAGGTCGGGGCGCCGGTCGAGGGACGCCGCCACCGACCACAGCTCGGCGGCACGGAGCGCCTCCTCGGCGCGGCGGTTGGCCAGCTTGACCTCGGCGTGCGTGGTCAGGGTGGCCCGGTGAGCCTCGAGGTAGAGCTCACCGACCCAGACGGGGAGGTCGTCGGCCTCGTGGCCCAACCGATCGAGGAAGCCCGCCACGGTGCCGATCTCCGTGCGAGGCAGGCCATGGAGATCGGTCATGCGGCGGAAGCGCTCGACCATGGTGTGGTTCGGGCCACCCCCTCCGTCGCCGTAGCCAAAGGGGTAGAGGTTGAGGGCGGTCCCATGCGGCCCCCGGACCCGGTCCTGCCCGGCGGCCACCTCACCGGCGGAGAAGTCGCCGTTGTAGGTGTTGGCCGGGGGGAAGTGGGCCAGCAGTCGGCTGCCGTCATGGCCCTCCCACCAGAAGGAGGTGTGTGGAAAGGGGTTGGTGTCGTTCCAGCTCATCTTCTGGGTGATGAGCGAGGTGACCCCGGCTTCACGGGCGATCTGGGGCAGGGCGGCCGAGTAGCCGAAGACGTCCGGAATCCACAGTTCGTGCGTCTCGATCCCGAACTCCTCGCCGAAGAACCGCTTGCCGTACACCAACTGGCGCACCAGGGACTCGCCCGATGGGACGTTCGTGTCCGGCTCGACCCACATGCCTCCGACGGGCTCCCACCGTTGCGCTCGGACCTGTTCCCGGATCTGCTCGTACACGTCGGGGTATCCGTCCTTCATCCACTGGTACTGCACGGCCTGGCTGCACACGAAGTGGTGCTCGGGGTAGCGCTCGAGCAAGCGCAGTTGGTTGGAGAAGGTCCGTGCGCATTTGCGCCTGGTCTCGCGTAGCGGCCACAGCCAGGCGCTGTCGATGTGGGCGTGACCCACCGCCACGACGGTGTTGGCGGAGGACGTGGGCCGGTCGAGGAACGGAGCGAGCACGTCCCGGACCGAGAGCACCGACGCGGCGACGTTCTCGGGGTCGACGACGCCCCGTGCCTTCTCCAAGGCCAGGAGGATCTCCCCGGATCGGTCGGGGTCGACGGCGGCCAGTTCGACCAGGACCCGCATGTCCAGGAAGAGTCCCTCGACGGAGCGGTCCACGACCGCCAGCTCGGCCGTCTCGAGGGTGTAGAGCGGCGCCCCCGCATAGTCGGGCAGGAGCAGGGGCCAGTCGGCCATGTGCCATGGCGGGATCGGATTCGCCGCCGCCTCGACGAAGAACTCGACGGGGTCGTCCCCGTGAGCCTCCCGGGTGAGCACGAACTCGCGGTGCTCGTGGTGCAGTCCCTGGAGGGGCCGGAGCCCGGTGTCCCAGATCTGGCCCTCCGCCGTGAAACCGACCAGCTGGTCGCCGCCGAGGTGGATGAGGGCCACCACTTCGGCCCCGGCCCACGAGTCCGGGATCGATCCGCGAAACCGGAACCACGTGGTATCCCACATACCCCCCCAGGTGTCGCCCACATTGAACGGGGAGAACGACCGTCCAACGGCTTCGAGGGCGGGTATGGGCTCGCCGTGCAGGTGGTGGGCCGACACGTCCAACGGGGCACGCCGCCCGTAGATCGCGGGGCGGACCACGGTCTTCAAGAACTGCCGGAGCGAGCCGGAATGGTCAACCATCGGCCCAATTCTGGCGGAGTCGATCAGACGCCCGCGTGCTCGAGAGCCCGGCGCACCAGCACCCGTGCCACGTGTTGGCGGTACTCCACCGATCCGTTGAAGTCGGCCGCGGGCTCCGTGTCCACCGCGGCCAACTGTGCCGCCTCGGCGGCGCCTGCACCCGATGCGACCGCAGACTCGACCGCCGCCGCTCGCAACGGCACCGGTCCCATGTTGATGAGACCGACCCCGACGCCATCCTCGTTCCGGATGGCCACGGCGCCGACGATCGCCCAATCCTGGGCGCGCTTGGTCAGCTTCTCGAAGCCCCACCGGTCACCGGGCGCCCGGGGTACCCGGACTTCAACGAGAATCTCGTCTGGCTCAAGCGACACTTCGAAGAAACTCAGGTGGAACTCGTGGGCCGCAATCTCACGACGCCCCGAGGGGCCCTCGACGATGAGCGACCCACCGAGCGCCAGCACCACGGCCGGCAGGTCGGATGCGGAGTCGCCGTGGGCAATGGAGCCACCGATGGTGCCGCGGTGGCGGACCTGGGGGTCCCCGACCTGGCCGGCCACATGGGCCAGGACGGGAACGCCGGCCCGAGCCTCTGGGCTGGTGGCGATGTCGTGGTGACGGGTCAGCGCCCCAATGGCCACGTGACCCCCCTCATCGCGCACGTAGCTGAGTTCTCGCAGCCGGCCGATGTCGACCAGCACGGCGGGCGTGGCCAAACGGAACTTCATGAGCGGGAGCAGGGAGTGGCCCCCGGCGAGCAGCTTGGCGTCGTCGCCGTTGTCCGAGAGCATGCCGATGGCCTCGGCGACCGAACCGGCGCGCAGGTAGTCGAAGGAGGCGGGGATCACCGGTGGAGCTCCGGGATCCTCGAAGCCGCCAGGGCGGCCGCCACGATGTTGTGGTACCCGGTGCAGCGGCAAAGATTGCCCTCCAGCCCCACCCGGATGTCCTCCTCGGTTGGATCGGGGTTCTCGGCCAACAGCGACGTGATGGCCATCACCATGCCCGGCGTGCAGTAGCCGCACTGCAGCCCGTGGTACTCCTGAAAAGCCTGCTGCACCGGATGCATCCGCCCGTCCGCACCGGCCAGCCCTTCAATCGTCGTGACGTCGGTCCCCTCGGCCTGTGCCGCCAACACCGTGCACGACTTCACGGATTCCCCGTTCAACAAGACGGTGCAGGCGCCGCAGGATGTGGTGTCACATCCGATATTCGTACCCGTCAGTCCGGCTTCATCGCGCAGGTAGTGGACGAGCAAGGTACGAGCCTCGACCTCGTGGGATTGGCTCGTCCCGTTGACTTTCATTGTGATCCGCACGTCAGCTTCTCCTGTCCGTGGCATCTTGAATGGAACGCCACACTCGCGTCGGCGTCGTGGGCATGTCGATATGCCTGACCCCCAGATGCGCGACGGCGTCACAGACCGCGTTGTGCACGGCGGGAGTGGAGCCGATGGTTCCGGATTCCCCGATTCCCTTGGAGCCGAGCGTGTTGACCGGAGTCGGCGTTTCGGTGAAACGCGTCTCGTACGTCGGAAGCTCGGCGGCGGAAATGAACGAATAGTCCGCCAGCGTCGAGGTGAGTGGATTTCCCTCTTGGTCGTAGACGACCTCCTCGAGGAGCGCCTGCGCCACGCCCTGGGCGATGCCGCCGTGGACCTGCCCCTCGGCCAGCAGGGGGTTCAGGATCCGACCGGCATCGTCCACCGCGATGTGGCGGAGCAGCGTCACCTTCCCCGTCTCGGTGTCCACCTCGACCACGGAGAGATGGGTCCCGAAAGGGAACGTGGGACCGGGTGAAGCCAGATCCACCTCCGCCATGAGGGGCTGGCCCTTCCGGTCGCGGGCGGCCGTCGCCACGTCGGCCCAGCTGTGCGAGACGGCCGGGGTGCCGACCATGTGGAAGAGCCCCCGAGCCTTGTCGAGGACCACGTCCTCGGGAGCGGCCTCGAACAGGTCCGCCGCCAGATCCTTGCCCTGATCCACCACGGCGATGGCCGCCTGGTTGACGGCGGCGCCCCCGACCTGGAGCGACCGGGACCCCATGGTGCCCCCGCCACGAGGCACGACGTCGGTGTCGCCGTGAATCACCTCGATGTCCTCCATCGGGACCCCGAGCTGGTCGGCCACCAGCATCGACCACGCCGTGACGTGTCCCTGGCCGTGCGGCGAGGTGCCGGTGCGGACGGTCACCTTGCCGTCGGGCCGCACCTCGACGGCGCCGAACTCCCCATCGGGCATGCCGTTGGTGATCTCGACGTAGCACGACAGCCCGATGCCGAGCTGGCGGACGTCGCCGTTGGTCCGGCGACGCTGCTGTTCGGCCCGCAGGTCGTCGTAGCCCGCCACTTGGAGCGCCAGGTCAAGGGTGCCCCGGTAATCTCCTGTGTCATAGATGGTCCCGGTGGGCGTCTCGTACGGGAAGGCGTCCGGCCCGACCAGGTTCCGGCGCCGGACCTCCGCCGGGTCCATGCTGATTTCAGCGGCGAACATGTCCACCGCCCGCTCGATGGCGGAGGTCGCCTCCGGCCTCCCTGCTCCCCGGTAGGCCACGGTCGGTGTCGTGTTGGTGACGACCGAGACACTCGAGCACTCCGCCTTGGGGATTGCGTAGACGCCGCTCGTCATCGTGCGGGTCATGAAGGGAAGGACCGAGCCGAAGTCGGGGTAGGCGCCGCTGTCCTGCAGCACCTCAATCCGGTACGCCCGAATGACGCCGTCACGCTGACCACCGATCCTGATCCGCTGAACCTGGGCCCGGCCATGCCCGAGCCCGAGCATGCTCTCCGATCGGGTCTCAGTCCAGCGGATCGGTCGGCCGAGGTGCAGGGCGCACCAACCCACCATGAGCTCCTCGGGATAGACCGAGCCCTTCGCCCCGAACCCGCCCCCGACGTCGGGAGCCACCACGTGGACGCGGTCAACCGGCAGGGCGAG
This sequence comes from Acidimicrobiales bacterium, assembly GCA_052148295.1. Taxonomy (GTDB): domain Bacteria; phylum Actinomycetota; class Acidimicrobiia; order Acidimicrobiales; family RAAP-2; genus Bog-473. Next base: position 4,301 of record JBKQIP010000172.1, on the reverse strand, counting down.
TGCCGTGGCCAGCATCTGGCGGACACCGTGGGGGGCCTGGGTCGATGCGTAGAACTCCAGCCGGCCGTCGGCGTCCATGAGTGCGGCCGACGACCGCACCTCGAGTGGACAGGGTGCCACCCGCTGGTTGGCGATCGTCCGCTCCACCACGACCTCGCAACCCTCGAAGAGTGCCGGGTCGCCGCCGAAGTCGAGGGTGAACGCGGTATTCGTCCCCGCTTCGGGAAAGAGCAGGGTCTCGTCCTTCAGGGCGTCGGCCGGGTGGACGACCGCGGGAAGCGGTTCGTACTCGACGATGACCTGCTCGGTGGCGTCCGCCGCGGCCTGGCGGGTTTCGGCGACGATGGCGACGATGGGCTCGCCCACGTAGCGAACGGTCCCCGAGGCCAGTACGCCCCGGGTCATGGCCTCGGGCGTCATGCCCATGATCACCGGCAGATGGGACAAGCCGAGGTCGGCGTTGGTGTAGACGGCCAGCACACCGGGCATGGTGACGGCGCCGGAGGTGTCGATCGCCTCAATCGAGGCGTGGGCCAGACTGGAGCGGACGAAGGTCAGGTGGACTGACCCCGGCAGGTCCAAGTCGGCAACGTAGGTGCCCCCCACCGTCAGGAACTTCGGGTCCTCGCGACGTTGCACCCGATTGCCGAGGATGCTCATCGGGGTGAGCGTTCCGTGATCACTATGGGCCTCCCTCGCGTGCGTCCATCGGGACGAAGGAGGACAGGCTAGACCCGGCCGGCCGGCCGGAGCACCTGCTTCGGGTGCGGGCAACCTCAGGAAGCCGAATCCAGCACGACGGTGCGGCTGAGGCTGGTTGGGCGCGTGCCATTCGTGAAAGGACTCCCCAGCTGGCGGTGGCCCCACTGGGGTACGTCGAATTCCAAACAGGTCTCTCGCCTCGGATGGAGTGCGTTCGTCCCCTCGTTCGAGACCTCGCCCAGGTACGACTTCTTGAGGCCCACTAGCTCCCGTAGACGTGGAACCCGCGGCCCGATTTTCGGCCGAGCAGGCCGGCCTCTACCATGCGGGCCAACAATGGAGGCGGCGCATAGAGCGGTTCCTTGAACTCCTCGTAGAGGGAGTTCGCAACCGCCATGGTCGTATCAAGACCGATGAGATCTGCCAGGGCCAGCGGGCCCATCGGATGTGCGCAACCTTTGACCATACCCAAGTCGATGTCTTCACTTGTAGCGAACCCGGATTCGAGCATGCGAATCGCGGACAGGAGGTAAGGAATCAGCAGAGCATTGACGATGAACCCCGCCCGGTCCTGCGATTTGATCACCTCTTTGCCGAGCTGGTCGGCGGCAAAGTTATGGGCAATCGACGCGGTCTCTTCGCTGGTCAACAACGGGGTCACCAGTTCAACCAGTGGAAGTACAGGCACGGGATTGAAGAAGTGAATCCCGATCACCTGGCCGGGCCGATTGGTGGCCATAGCGAGCTTCATTATCGGAATCGATGACGTGTTGGAGGCCAGAACCGCGTCCGGAGCCTCTACGATCTTGTCCAGCTGCTCAAAGACAGCGACCTTCTCAGGCTCAGCCTCCACCACTGCCTCAATCACCAGCTGACAATCGCCGAGCGACCCCAGGTCGGCGGAGACGCGAATGCGATCGAGAGCCTCTCCGGCCTCTGCATCAGACACCTTTCCCGCCCTCTTGGCCCGAGCGAGTGAGGCGGCGATCCGCTCTCGGCCCTTCTCGGCCAGAGACTGGTCAAGGTCGACCACGCTGACGTTGACGCCGGCACGCGCCGCCGCCTCGGCAATACCCGAACCCATGAGGCCACATCCCACGACACCGAGTCTGTTGATCTCCACGCTCTGCCTCCTTGAACGAGATGGTGCCGGGATGTCCGCTGCGGGAGGAAAGATGAATATACCCGCGCACCCTCAACGTGAGCGAATGTCGATGCTGGTCACGTGAACTCTGCGGCTATGTATTCACTTCGCGGCCGGCACTGGCAACAACGTCTGCGACGTCGGCGAGTATTTGACGACCTGCACCGGGACGATGGCGTACTGCTGGCCCGGTCCGAACGACACGGGAGCGGCCACCCCCGGAAGGGTGACGTTCTTCAGCCCGTATCCGGCTTTGGTGAAACTGGCCACGGTCAAGTTCTTCCCGGCCCCATCAGCGATCTTGGCGAACAGGGCAAGGAGCTGACAGGCCTCCTCAACCGACACGCCCGTCTGGCTGGCTGAGCCAGCTCCCGGGCTGGCCGGATTGGCCGGGGGGGCGATGGCGTCGGATGGATAGGCCTTCTTCACGGTGGCGACACACTGCTGCATGGCCGGGTTGGACCATTCCTGGTAATTCGACTCCCCGGACTGGGAGGCCAGCACGTTGTCCAGGTAGGGGTTCGCCCCCTTGGCAGAGGTCACGTAGCTGAGAAGAGCGGACTCGTCAGTGGCGATCCACGGGGGCTTGTAATCGCTCTGATTGTCCAGGAGGGCTTTCGGCCACGCGGTCGAGGCGGCACCTCCGACCGCGACCACCTCGTTCACCCCTGAATCTTGGAAGCGTTGGGCGATGGTCTCAATGTCTTGGTCGGTGGCCACTGCGTCCGATGACGGTGCCGAGTCCTCGGCGGTCAACACCACGTCGACGTGCATCTTCTTGAGATCCGATTGGACGACGCCCACTTCGGGCTTGTCGGTGTCCGAGGCGTAGAACACGCCGACCTTCTTGCCCTTCAGGGCCCCCATTTTGGCGAACGCCGCGAGTTGGACGGGATCAAGGGCGGTATCGGGGGGCGAGAGCGTGAAGTCCGGTGGTGCGCTCTTGGGCAAGGCGCCGGGCAGGGAGCCGGAGATGACCGGAGTGTCGTGGTCCTGTTGGTAGCAGTCCGGAAAAACCGGTGCTATCGCAACGAAGACATCGTCGTCTTCGGTCAACTGCGTACACACCGATGCCGCATCTGTGGGCACCGCCGGGTTCATCGCAACGGAGTGAATGACGATCTTCCTGCCGTCGACCCCGCCGTGGGCATTCATGTACGCCGCGATGGCGTCGTAGGCGTCGGGAAAGTTGCCCTGGTTCGTCGTTATGCCCAAACTCCGTAAGGCAGCAAAGTTCACGTACGGGAGACCAACGCTTATGGTCTTGGCCGTGACGCCCTGATTGGCAGGGCTCGGCGATGCTCCAGCCGGCACGGCCAGGGATACGAGCACCGTGGCCGTGGCCGTGACCAATGCTCCGGCGGCCAGGGCCCTTCGGTTCATCACGGACCGTACCGTCGGCGCCACACCCCGTGCGTGTTCCGTTCCGCCTCGTCCAACCGAACGATGTGCACTTCGAATCCTCATGCATCCCCCCCAACACGTGTCCCACTTCGATTCCAGTTGGTCCGGCGCCACGCTGAATTGGCGCCCTACTCGAATCGTGTCCTTTCCTCGAGAGGGACCTCGTGGCCGTGCGTAGCCCCACACCGGAGCGTAGCTCTGACCCCTTATTAGTGTCAAGGTATGTCCCTAATTCACGAGCCCTCCGCCTAAGCTGCCGGTATGACGGCATCGGCCGATCCAGTGACGGTAGAGCGGGGACCTGTCGGTCGACCGCGCAACGCCGCGCTCGACAACCTCATCCTCGAAGCCGTGCGGCAGCTTCTTGTCGAGTGCGGCTACCACGCCTTCAGTGTCCAGGAGGTCACGCGGCGCTGCAACGTCCATGTCAGAACGATCACCCGGCGTTGGCCGACAAAGCCGGAGCTCGTCGCCGCCGCGATCGTGGGAGGTGACGAACCGGGAGCGGACCTTCCGATTGTCACCGGAAGACTGCGTGTCGATCTCCGGGCCTTGATCGGAGGGAGCCTCCAGTACCTGGGCGACCCTGCGACTCGCGCCGCCATGCCAGCGCTCATGGCCGAAATGCGCACGAACGCACAGGTTGCGGCCCGGCTCCGTCGCCGGCAGGAGGAGTTCCGGGCCACGGTGCAATCCGTTCTCGAGGGTGCAGTCGACACGGGAGACGCACCGGAGCGCGTCCTCCACGCACGTTCCCTCCTGGCCAACCTGATCACCGGTGCAGCGTTCAGCGTCCAATTCATGGAAGTGGATCCGCCGAAGAAGCTTCCGGTCGACCAACTGACCGATCTGATTTTGGCTGCGATCTTGGGAGGCGGACGACCCGACCCATGAGCAGGAGTACTCAACCGATGCCCGCGGCATTCCTCCCACGAGTCCCACCTCGAATCCAGTTGGTCGTGGGAGCCCCTACCAACCGCAGCCCAAGGGAGACCAGCGAGGCATCAGGCCCTACGCGTCGAAGGAGAGGCGCGGGTCCTGATCCGGCGCG
>JBKQIP010000171.1:0-50608 GCA_052148295.1 Acidimicrobiales bacterium | reverse complement strand
TGGTAGTGCTCGATCACCTCGATGAGTTCTTGTTTCTCTTCCCCTGAGAGCTGCTTTTTGAAGTAGCCCATCATATGTTGCAGCACATTGGTGTTCTTCTTGATGGTGGCCTTCGATTTGAGGGCTTCCATGAGCAGTTTCTCATATTCGGTAAAGACACGCGCCGGGGAGATGGGTCCTCCTGGCCATGGTGCTCGGATCGGGCATGATCTTCCTCGACTCCACGGCCGTCAACGTCGCCCTCCCCAGTATCGGCCGGGACTTCGGGGTCGGGCTCACCGATCTGCAATGGACGATCACCGCCTACACGCTGACCCTGGCGGCCTTCCTGTTGTTGGGGGGTGCGTGCGGGGACCGCTTCGGGCGCCGCCGGATCTTCCTCGTCGGCCTCCTCTGGTTCACGCTGGCCTCCATGGTCTGCGGGCTGGCGCCGGGTCCCACCTGGCTCATCGCGGCCCGAGCCGCGCAGGGCATCGGGGGGGCGCTCCTCACGCCCGGGAGCCTGGCCATCATCGAGGCCACCTTCCGACCCGACGAGCGGGGGCGCGCCGTCGGCGCGTGGTCGGGCTTCGGCGGTGTCTTCGGGGCCATCGGGCCGTTGCTGGGCGGGCTGCTGGTGCAATCGGTGTCGTGGCGACTCGTCTTCTTCATCAACGTGCCGATCGCCGCGCTGACCTCGTGGGTGGTGGTGCGCCACGTCCCCGAGTCCCGCCAATCCGCCCGGGACGATCCGCTCGACCTGCGGGGCCCGCTGCTGGCGGCGCTGGGACTGGCCGGCGTGACCTACGCCCTGATCGAAGGCCCCGGCTCCGGCTCGGCCACCGGGACCATCCTCGTGTCGCTGCTGGCCGGCCTCGGGCTCCTGGGCGCCTTCGTGGCCACCGAGGCCCGGCAGCGGGCGCCGGTGCTGCCCCTCGGCCTCTTCCGCTCGCGCCAGTTCGTGGGGGCCAACGGCGCCACCTTCGTCATCTACGCCGCTCTGGGGGCCGTCACCTTCCTGCTCGTGCTCCAGCTCCAGGACGTGCTGCTCTACTCCCCGCTCCAGGCGGGAGTCTCGCTCATGCCCCTCACCCTGATCCTGCTCGCCCTCTCGTCGACCTCGGGTCGGCTGGCCGACCGGATCGGCCCGCGGTTGCCGATGACCGTCGGCCCGCTGGTGGCGGCGGTGGGCATGGCCCTGTTCGTCCGCGTCGTGCCGGGAGCCAGCTATGTCTCGGGCGTGCTCCCCGGAGCCGTCGTGTTCGGGTTGGGCCTGGTCCTCACCGTGCCCGCGCTGACGACCACGGCGCTCGGTGCGGTCGAGGCGGAGCGAGCCGGCGTGGCCTCCGCCGTCAACAACGACGTGGCCCGTTTGGGCGCGCTCATCGCGGTGGCCGTCATCCCCACCGTGGCCGGTTTCGCCGCCGGACACGCGGGCACCGCCCTGCACGCGACGTCCGGCTTCCGAACGGCGATGCTGATCTGCGCCGCCCTGTGCGCGGTGGGCGGCCTGGTGTCGTTCGTCACCATCCGCGCCCCTCGTTGCCACCGCGTTCCCGACGGCGTGGCCTACTCGTGCGCCTTGACCGGGCCACCCCAAGGGGACCTGGCCCGGATCGGCGACGAGGGGCCCCGGGGTTGAAGGGCGGCGGCGCTCAGGTCGGGGCCGGGGTGGCCGCCGGGGTGGCCGGCGGGGCGGCCGGCGGCGGGGCGGCGGCCGCGGGTGTGGCGGCCGCGGCCAGCGGGGCGGCGGGGGTGAGGCGGGCCGAGAGCACGTAGGTGACGGTGGCCGCCACGATGATCAGGGGCACCGCCGCCATCCCCGAGGAGGCCACAAAGAGGCTGGCCAGGAGGACCGAGGTGAAGGGGAGCCGCAGCATGGCGGTGCTCATGGCCCCGATGCCCATGCCCACGGCGGGGACCAGCGGCAGGCCCGCCACGTGGGTGAGGGCGATGCCCCCGGCGGCGCCGATGAACAAGGAGGGGAAGATGGGACCGCCCCGGAAGCTGCTGAGCGAGGTGCCGTAGGCCAAGGACTTGGCCACCACCAGCAGCACGAGGGCGCCGGCGGTCCAGGTCGAGGCGTGGGTGACCAAGGTGGGCAGGGCCGACTGCCCCGAGAACAGCACCGTCGAGGACCCCCGGCCCGTCAGCCCCTCGAAGGCGATGGCGACCAGGGCCACCACCGCCCCGGCGATGGGGGTGGCCACCAAGATGCGCCCCCGGGCCCGGTCGCGCAGGTAGATCGCCCCCTGGCGGATACCCACCCCCAGGACGGCGGCGGCGACCCCGATGACCAGGGCCCAGCCGAACTCGGCCACGTCGGGCGTGGCGAAGGCGGGCAGGTGGGGGATGACCAAGGAGAAGGTCCCGTAGCCCGTCCACGAGTTGAGCCCGACGAAGATGAGGTAGCCGATGCCGGCCGAGAGCAGGCCCGGCACCAGCACCAGGCCGAGGATCGGGCCCCCCAGACCGGAGGCCTCCAAGAGCAAGAAGGCCCCGATGAGGGGCGAGCCCAGCAGGGTGGAGATGGCGGCGAAGGAGCCCGCGCTGGCGATGACGACGGTGGCCGTGGGCGGGGCGTCGCGCTTGGCCAGGCGCACGGCGATGACCCCGAGGCCCCCGCCGATGGCGATGAGGGGGGCCTCGGGGCCGAGCACCACCCCGAGCGCGAGGGTACCCAGCGCGGCCAGCGCGATGCCGGGGAGCTCGGCGGGCCCCGCCGGCCCGCCGCCGAACTTGAACCCGTCGGCCGGCTCGTGACCACCGGTGCCGGGCAGGAACTGAATGGCGCACGACACCAGCACGCCGGCGATCACCAGCACCGGCAGGGGCCACCACAGCGGCTCGCCCTTGAAGCCCACGTCGACGGGGAGGTGCACGTAGATCAGGGTCTGCAGGAAGGCGATCAGCTTCAAGAAGAAGTAGGCCACCGCGGCCACCGGCACCCCCATGAGGGCGGCCAGGATCAGCAGGCCCACGTAACTGCGGCTCTTGAGCTGCTCCATCGGATCCGCCGCCATGGCCATTGCGGTGCCATTGGATCAAGTCCCGGCGCCTCGCGCCAGTCTTTGCAGAATTAGATGTACTCCTTGCGTCTGATCCACACCAGGGTCCCCCAACCCCAGATGGGGGGGAGATAGGCGGTGACCAGCCGCTGGATGAACGTCACCGCCACGGCGTCGGCCTGGGGCAGCCCGGCCGCGGCGAAGCCGATGATCATGCCCGCTTCGACCACCCCCATGCCGCCCGGCACGGGCGACACGCCACCCACGATGGAGGCGGTGGTCAGGATGACGATGATGGTGGCCAGGGGGAGATGCTCGCCGTAGGCGTGCAGCGAGGCTCCCGTGCACACGATCACGAAGACCTGGGCCATGAACGCGCCGCCGATCATCTCGACCAGCTTGCGGGGCTGCGTCATCAGCAGCCGGACCTGGTTCCAGGCCTGCGACAGGGACGGGGCGATCTTGGCCCGGATCATCCGGCGCAGGCGCGGCACGAGAAGCGCCACGCCGACCGCGACGGCCCCCACGACGACGATGATGCAGATGAGCCAGATGAGGTTCGCGTGCCCGCTGCTCCCCCCTTCCTCGGCCAGATCGAGCGTGCCGCGCGCCAGGGGGATCGAGATCAGGAACAGGGCCCCCTTGACGATCCAACTCACCGTGCTGGCCACGGCGGCGGAACTGACCGCGGCCGTGGCATCGGAGCCTTGCTTCTGGAAGAACCGCACCCGCATGGCCAGCGGACCCATGGGGATGGCCAGCGCCACGAAAGCATTGGCCACCTCGAGAGCGAGCACGCGGCCGTACACCAGCGGCGTCAGCGTCGATCCGGTCGTCATGAAGGCCAGGGACGGATAGGCCAGCTGGGCCAAGACGAACGCCACGGCCACCCATCCCCAGTGGGCGTCGGCAATGGTGCTGAGGGACTTGGTCACGTTCAACAGGACGCCGATCAGCGCGTAGCCGCCGATGAGCGAGCCCACCACCAGGACGAGGTTCATCCCGCTGATCCGTCGCATGACGGCGAGCTTGGGCACCTCGACGCCCGTTGCTGCGGCACCGCGCTCGCGCACGTCGGCCATCAGACCCTTGTGCCCGCGCAGGGTGCGGGCCAACGCCGGGTCCAGCGCCGCCCCTTGCAGGCGGGGCAGGGCACTGGCCAGCACGTCGGACGGCAAGACCCGCGAGGCGGCGGCCACCGTCCGGTCGGCGCCGACCTTGAGCGCCAACGCGGCCAGGACGGCCGCCACGTCGCTGTCGGACCGTTCCGTGGACGGCTCGAAGGTCGACCCGCGGAAGTCCGTGAACCCGGCGCGGCCGTGGGCGCCGACCACAATGGTCTCCGCGCTGATCGATCCGTGGGCGATGTTCGAGCGGCGCAGGACCAGCACCTGGGCCATGAGGTCGTCGAGGGCGGGGTCGCTCAGCGCGGGGTCGTCGTCCTCGAGGTCGGCCAGTCGCCTCCCGGCGGGCGGTCGGGTGACGAGGACGGCGTCCCTGGCCGGCCCGGTAGGTCCGGCGGCGAGCACCTCGGGAACGCGGGCACCGCCGCGCCCGGCCATCAGGGTCAGGTAGGCCTCATGCTCCACCTGCTGCACCCGGGTCAGGGTCAAGGTGGGACCCGAGTCCCGGTACACCACGAACCGGTAGAACTTGCTCATGAATTGCGCGTCGACCGCGTCGCGCCCGTAGACGGACACGTCGAGGGGGCCCCGGTCGTCCGTCCCCCGGAAGCGCGCCACCCCCCACACCTGTCGGGACGAGGGTTCGAGGAGCGCGTCCTCCACCCCGAGGTTGGCCAGCAGCACCGCCACCTCGTCCGATGACGGCAGTCCCAACGGGGAGCCGAAGCCGAGATGCACCGCGGCCGCCACGCCGAAGCCGATGGCCAGGGACGCCAGCACGCTGAAGGGAAGCCCCGAGCCGTGCACCACCGCGGCCACGGCCAGCAGGAGGATGAGCAGTTTGACCGAGCGCTGCAGGAGCCGGCTCAAGTAGGGCAGGGCGGCCGCCACCACGCCATAGGTGGCGGCCACGCGGGCGAGAGGAAAGCTGGTGTCGAAGGCCGACACGGAGGCGTTCGCCGTGAGGCCGGCCTGAGCGCCGAAGAGCAAATGGAGGACCACGCAGAGACCCCAGGCGATGGCGCCGGAGAGCACGACGTCGCGGATGACCTCGCGGCGCCGGGACAACAGGGAGGTGATGAACAAGAAGGCGATCACCCCCAGGGAGCCCACGACCCAGATCACCGTGACCAGCCAGTTGACCCCGTTGGGGGGAGGGGAGAGGAACGTGGCGATCGAGCTCTCGAGATGGGCGTCGGCATGGACGATGAGCCAGCAACCCACCGCCACCCATGCGCCGGCGGCGAGGCGGATCACATCGCTGCCCCGGCGTCTCGTGGTCCCGTCGCCGCGGGGGGCGAACACGATGGAGCGCCAGGCTTCCCCGGCGCGCGGTGTCCGGATCATCCCCTCGGCGTCGGCCCCGGCCGGCGGCGCACCGCCGGCGGCAGCCACCTTCTCGGCATCGACGGTCATGACGCCAGAAACACTACGGGTCTGCGGTTCCCCGGGTCGATCTTCGGTGGCCGGTCGTCCCTTCCGGCGGCCGGTCGTCGATTGCACGCCGCGCCCGGGGAGCTGCCGACGGGGGGGCCGTTGGTAGCCTGCGCGCGTGCGCATCGTGTCCCTCCTGCCCTCGGCCACCGAGATCCTGTTCGCCGTGGGGGCCGGCGGGGACGTCGTCGGGGTGACCTTCGAATGCGACTATCCGCCCGAGGCCAGAAGCCGGCGCGTGGTGTCGACGACGAGCCTGCCCGAGGGGCTGACGCCCGCCGAGATCGACGCCGAGGTGCGGGCCCGTGTGGCCGCCGGCGAAGACCTCTACACGCTCGACCGGGATGCACTGCGCGATCTCGACCCGGATCTGGTGGTGACCCAGGACCTCTGCGCCGTGTGTGCCGTCGACATCTCGCACGTCGACCAGGCGCTCGACTATCTGGGCTGCCGGGCCACCGTGGTCACTCTCGATCCCATGACCCTGGACGAGGTCCTCGAGTCGATCGAGACGGTCGGCGGGGCCACCGGTGCCCGGAGCGAGGCGCGCGCGCTGGTCGGGGACCTCCGGCGCTGTCTGGCGCAGATCGCCGCGGCGGTGGCCGGGCGGCCGCGACCGCGCCTGGCCGTCCTGGAATGGACCGATCCCCCCTTCTCGTCGGGACACTGGGTGCCCGACATGGTGACGGCCGCCGGTGCCCAGTCCGTCCTGGGCCGAGCCGGTCGGCGGTCAGAGCAGATCCCCTGGAGCGACGTCCACGCCGCGCGGCCCGACGCCGTCGTGGTGGCACCCTGCGGCTACCGGCTGGACGGGGCCCGACGGCTGGCCGAGCAGCTGGCCCGGGCCGAGCTCGTGCCGCGGGACGTGCCGTTGTGGGCGGTCGATGCCGACGCGGCGTTCGTGCGGCCGGGACCGCGTGTGGTCGACGGTGTCCACACCCTCGCGGCCATCGCGCACCCCACCGCGCTCGAGGCACCCGAGGGGATGCTGATCCGGGTGCGCCCGGGGGCGCGTCGCTAACGGGAACCGGCGGAGATCCTCATGCCCTCGGCGGTGAGGCGGGGAACGACGTCCACCGGTGCCGCCGCACGATGGGCCCTGACGCCGTCGCGGGGTTCGTCATGGACCGAGCGGGCAGTGGCGACGGAGGGCCGGGCCCGGCGCCACGCCTCGGCCACACGCCGGCGTCGGGCCGGTCCCCGTTCGGGATCGAGGTAGTATGCGGCCGCGAACCCGATCGCGGTGTACCACAGCCTCACGCCCGTGCGCCGGGCCCGATGGGCACGGGCCGCCACAGCTTCGTGGAGCGGACGCCAATGGGACATGTCGCCTTCCTTTCCGAGGCCGATGGCCCGGCGGGCCGTGGTGCCTGCATTGCCGTTGCCCGACGCGTCGCCCGTGGCGGCGCCCGGACCGGTCACCATCACCTCTGGGTATACCCGTCGCCGTGGACGTGGAAACGTCGCCGGCACCCGACCGGTCCGCGATGGAGCGCCGGGGTAGGCCGGCCGCTCAAAGCTCGAGCGCCCGCACGTCGTCGCCGGCCAGCCAGTCGGTGAAGGTCGGACCGATGAGGGTCGTCCCCGGAGGGGCCAGCAGGGTGCCGCCGCGCATGGCGCGGCCCGTCGCTCCCGGGAGCACCAGGGGGAGCACCCGCGTCCGGGCACCCCGCCGGGCCACGATCCGGCGCGCCATGTCGACCAGATCCTCGGGCCCCGGACCGGCCACGTTCACCAGTGGTTCGGGCGGCGGATGGATGGCCACCTCGGTCAGATACCGGCCGACGCTGCGTGCCGCGATCGGCTGGACGCGCATGACGGGGACGGCGCCCACCGGGCCGAGGTGGATCCGGCCGAGAATCTGCGCCGGGAATTCGAAGAACTGGGTGGCCCGCACGATGGTCACCGGGAGCGGGCCGGCCTGCGCCGCCGCCTCGTGGGCCACTTTGGCCCGGTAGTAGCCGAAACTGGGCACGCGGTCGACCCCGACGATCGAGAGCGTCACCAGTCGGCTCACCCCCTGGGCCGCGCCGACCGCCTGCAGGCGGGCGGTGACCTCGGTGAAGAAGCTCGTCGCCTTGGCCAGGCTCATCGTCCTCGGGTTGGCGGCGTCGATGATCACCTCGGCTCCCTCGAGGGCACGCGCCACACCGGTGTCGGTGCGCAGGTCCACACCACACGCACGGCTCAGGACCACCGCGTCGTGGCCCGTGCCGGTCACCGCCTCGACGACGTACCGCCCGACCACGCCGGTCCCACCGGCCACGGCGATCCTCATTGGAGGCCTCCTCGTCCCTGGGTACTGTAACTTGGATATTTGGTGTCTCCGTTAGTGTACCCGAAATCCGGATAGCTACACTCCAGATATGAGGATGGGTGAGGGCGTCGAGTGGGCTGCCCATTGCGCCGTCCTGCTGGCCGCCCTCCCCGAGGACGCCTGCCTCCCGGCGGCCCGGCTGGCCGAATACCACGGCGTCCCCACCCCCTACCTGGCCAAGTCGCTCCAGGCGCTCACCAGGGCGGGCGTGGTCGAATCGACCACCGGCCGCCACGGCGGTTACCGCCTGGCCCGACCGGCATCCGAGATCACCCTGCTCCAGGTCGTCCAGGCCATCGAGGGCGACCAACCGGCCTTCCGCTGCACGGAGATCCGCCGTCGCGGACCCTCGGCGGTCGGGGCGCGGGCCTACGCGTCGACCTGCGGCATCGCGGCGGCCATGTGGCGGGCCGAGGATGCCTGGCGCCAGGAGCTGTCGGCGACGACGATCGCCGACATCGCCCGACTGGTCATGGACCAGGCCCCGCGGGCCGCCCTGGCCCGGGGCGGCGTCTGGCTCACCGGCGTCGTGAGTCGCCGCGGCCCGCCGTCGACGTAGCAACAGGCCCCCCGGCGGGCCGACCACCGTCGGCAGGATCGGACGCCGTTGGTAGCGTTGGGGGAGCGTCCCAGGGAGGTAGCGGTGACCGACGGCGGAGGACAGAACCGGAACCTCGTCCTGGCCGCCATGATCTTCGCGGTGTCGATGACGTTCATCGACCAGACGATCGTCTCCATCGCGGTGCCGACCATCCAGCACGAGCTGGGCCTGACCTCGACCGGGGTGCAATGGGTGGTCAACGGCTACATCATCGCCCTGGCCGCGCTCTTCGCACTGGGCGGGCGGCTGTCGGACATCTTCGGGCACCGGCGCATGTGCGTCATCGGTGTGGTCGTCTTCGCCGTGGCGTCGACCATGTGCGGATTGACCCCGAAGGGAAGCTTCGCCGAGGCCTGGATCGTCGGATTCCGCGTTATCCAGGGAGCCGGCGGCGCCATCATGTTCCCGGCCGCCCTGGCCATCGTGGTCCAGACCTTCCCCCTGCGCCAGCGGGGCAAGGCGCTCGCTCTGTTCTTCGGCATCGCCGGCGGCCTGACGGCACTCGGACCGATCCTCGGTGGCTACCTGACCCAGTGGACGTGGCGGGCCATCTTCTGGGTCAACGTCCCCGTCGCCATCATCGCCCTGGTGTTGATCGCCGTCTCGAAACCCCACACCGAGTACCAACGGGCACCGATCGACTATCGCGGCGCCGTCTTGATCGGTGCCGGCATCGGGTTGAGCGTCTTCGGATTTCAACAGTCGGTGCTGTGGGGGTGGAGCAACGCCGCCATCTGGGCCTGCATCATCGGCGGCCTCGGTCTGATCATCGTCTTCGCGCTGGTAGAGGCCCGCACACCCTCCCCGCTGGTCCAGGTGCGGATCTTCCGCATCCGCCCGTTCTCCGCGGAGAACCTGGTGCTCCTCATCGCCATGATGAGCTTCATCCCCGTGTTCTTCTTCGCCAGCGAGTACGCGCAGATCTCGCTGAACGAGACCGCCGACCATGCCGGTATCTTCCTCCTCTACTTCTTCATCGGCTTCGTCGTCGCCGCCCAGATCGGCGGGCGCATGCTCGACCGCATCGGCGCCAAGCGGCCCGTGGTCGTCGGCTGCCTCATCTCCGCCCTCGGCTTCTCCCTGTGGGCCTCCAAGGTGACCACCCTCAGCCTGGCCGACCAGCGTTGGTGGATCATTGTGGCCGGTTTCGGCATGGGGATGATGCTGGGTCCCGCCAACACCGATGCCGTCAACCGTGCGTCCACGCTCTCCTACGGCGAAGCCACGGGGATCACCCAGACCATCCGCAACTACGGCGCCAGTCTCGGGCTGGCGGTGCTCGGGACCATCCTGCTCACGGTGCAGCGCTCCAAGTTGACGGGGTCGCTCACCCAGCAGCACATCGCCCACGCGGCCACCGTCGCCTCGCGGCTCTCGCAGACCCAGGGAGGCACGTCGGTCGCCGACATCCCGACCTTTGTCCGCGTCGACTTTGCCCACGCCGTCGAGACGGTGCTCTACGTCATGGCCGGCATCATGGCGCTGGCGGCGCTGGTGGCGCTGGTGGGGCTCCGGCGGGGGGTGCAGGAGGCCCCACCGGATGCCGGCGAGACCCCGGAACGGGCCGAGCCGGACGCCGATCGGTTGCGGTCGGCGCCGCGCGCCGAGCCGACCTCGCCGTCGCCCCCCTAGGCCTAGGATCGGCTCCGAACGAGGAAGGGACCCATGGCAGAGACAACGCAGTTCACCATCGGAGCGGAAGCCTCCTGTACCGACGGGCCCTGTGGCGAGGTGATCAAGGTGGTCGTCGACCCGGTGGCCCAGTCGCTCACCCATCTGGTGATCGAACCGAAGCACCGGGCGGGGCTCGGTCGACTCGTCCCGCTCGCCCTGGTCGATGCCACCGCGGACGAGGTCCGTCTCCGCTGCACCCTGGACGAATTCGATCAGCTGGACATGGCCGAGGACATCCAGTTCCTCCCGGGCAGCGGCTATGCCGGGTATGCCGCCGGGGAAGCCATGTCCTGGCCCTATTACAACGCCGTGGGCGGTATCGGCCCGGGCAACACGTCCCCCGCCATCACCCACGACACCCTCCCCCTGGGGGAGGTGGCCGTGCGGCGAGGAGAGCCCGTCCACGCCGTCGACGGGGAGATCGGTCACGTGCAGGGTCTGGTGATCCAGCCGCAGACGCACCACGTGACCCACGTCCTGCTGCAGGAGGGGCACATCTGGGGCCGCAAGGAAGTGGCCATTCCGATCAGTGCCGTGGCCGGCATCGACGACGGGATCCGCCTCACCCTGACCAAGGCCGAGATCGAGGATCTCCCCCCGGTCGACCTCGCGGAGCTTCCGGGATAGCACCATGGTGCACGTGGCGCGGTCGGGCCTCGCCGCGCCGCGGCCGGGGCGACGCCCGGTGCGCTGAGTGACGGGCCCGGTGAGCGAATCCGACGTCGAGGCCGAGAGCCGGCGCCCCACGGCACCCGCGGCGGCGGGCCTCGATCTGATACCCAGCCGCACGGCCGACGTCGCCGGGGTCCCCGTGCGCCGGGCCCTGCCCCGCCGGGCGCGCCGGACGGTCGGCGCGTGGTGCTTCCTGGACCACATGGGCCCGTTGGCCGTGGGTGGGGGCGGCGGCGTCGGCGGCGTGGCGATCGGTCCCCATCCGCACATGGGCCTGCAGACCGTGACCTGGCTGGTCTCCGGAGAGCTCCTCCACCGCGACAGCCTCGGCTCCGAGCAGATCATCCGTCCGGGGCAACTGAATCTCATGACCGCGGGCGGCGGCGTGGCGCACGCCGAAGAGTCCACCGGGTCGTACCGGGGTGAGATGCACGGGGTCCAACTGTGGGTGGCCCAACCCGAGGCGACCCGGCAGGGCCCGGCCGCCTTCGAGCACCACGGCGAGCTCCCCCGCGTGCCGCTCGATCGGGGCGTGGCCACCGTGCTGGTCGGCACCTGCGCCGACGCGACGTCGCCGGCCCGACCACGTCGGTCTCGACCTGGCCTTGCAGGTGGGGACCAGTCGGCTCGTCCTCGCCCCGGAGCGCGAGCACGCCATGGTCGTCCTCGAGGGTGCGGCCCAGGTCGGCCCGGAGCTGGTGGAGCCGGGCCGGCTGGCCTATCTCGGGCTGGGCCGCCCCGAACTGGTGCTCACCGCCGCCGTGCCGACCCGGGCCATGGTGATCGGCGGCGTGCCCTTCCCCGAGCCGTTGCTCATGTGGTGGAACTTCGTGGGCCGCACCCGGGACGAGATCACCGAGGCGTACCTCCAGTGGCAGGCCGGCGACGACCGCTTCGGCTCCGTGGCGTCCCCACTGGACCGGATCGCGGCCAATCCCCCGGCCTGGCTCGGCTCGCCTCCCCACTCGGCCCCTTAGGGGCTAGGGGCCGCCACGCCACCGCGGATGGTCGGGTCAGGCCACGTGGTCCAGCTGCCGTGAGCGCGGATCGCGGGCGAAGACCGCGGTCGTGGCCAGGACGGTCACCGCCACGACCGCCAGGGGCCACGTCGCTCCCTGATGGAGGAAGAGGAGGGCACCGGCGAAGGCCCCCGCCAGCATGGCCGCCACCGCCGCCACCTTCCGGCTCACCCCTTCATTGTCGCCGCCGGCCAGCGATGAGTCCGCGGCGAGTCCGGTCAGCGTCGTGGTCAGCACGGTGGTCGCCACGGCGGGAACGGCCAACCGGTGCAGGGTCGAGTTCCGCACACCCATGGCGAAGGCCAAGAGGGCGATGATGGCGTAGCGGGCCCATCCCGACCCGATCACCCCACCGGTGGAGGCGGACACCACGGCGGCCGCGGCGGCGAACGTTCCCTCCATGACCATGGCCACGATCAGCCAGTGCCGCCGGGACGCCAGGGCGAGACAGAGGCGGCCGGCGCACACCGCGCCGGCGAGAAAGCACACCAACGACGTCGTGCTGGCGGCGACCGAGAACCCCGACGCCCCGGCCGCGCCCAGCCCGAGCAGCACCACGTTGCCGGTCATGTTGGCGGTGAAGACGTGACCCAGCCCCAGGTAGCTCACGGCGTCGATGAACCCGCTCACGACCGTGAGCACGATGAGGACCACCGGCAGCACGGGGGGCGGCTTCACCTCGTCTGCCACTTGGGCCTCCTCCTCGCTCGAGACCTGACGGGATCGTGGATCGGGTCCCGGCCGAGCCTACGGCAGGTCGGTTCTACGGTGACCCTTGCCGGTCGAGCTCGTGCGGCAGCTGGCCCTGCGGCCGATTGGCCGATCGATCGACGGGAGGTTCCCATGGTGGACAGGTACGACACCCCCGATGTCTTCAACCAGACCCCGCCGCTCGAGGGCCACGACGTCTTCGCGGTCGACCGCGCCCTGGGCGAGGCGGCCGACCGCGAGGGCGCCACCTGGGCGCCGTTCTGCGCCTCGCGCCTCGCCTCCGGCGCCGGTGTGTTCGGCACGCTGCCCGGCGGAACCGACGCGGGTGCGATCCTGGCGCGCCACGCCCCGGTGTGATCGGAGCGAACCGCCGGAACCGGATCACCGGCGACGGGCGACGGCGCGGCCGACGACCCGAACGCGAAACGGTGGGCGGGAAGGCCCGCGGCGCCGTTGGAGTCGCCAGGCCCTCCGCTAACGTCAGCCGGGGGGCTGCATGAAGCGGATTGACCGGCGAACATTCCTCACCGACGGCCTCAAGGTCGGCGCGGCGGTCACCGCCTCGGGAGTGCTGGCCGACCGCGCCCTCGAGCAGGTCCGCCCGGCCTCGGCCGCGGGCCCCGCCGCCCGGGCACGGGGGGGACCCGGTCCGCCCACCCGGCTGACCACCACCGGCGCCCCTGCACCGCTGGGCGTCGACCCCGATGACGTCCTCTTCGCCTGGCAGGTGACCGACGACCGGCGGGGGGCGGTCCAGAGCCACTATCACCTTCAGGTCTTCGGCCCGGGTGCCTCCTCCCGCGCCTTCTGGGACTCGGGGCCGGTGGCCACGGGGGACCAGGCCCTCGTGGCCTACGCCGGTCCCTCCCTGGCGTCCGACACCCGCTACCGCTGGACGGTGCGCACGGCCGACGGCCACGGTCGCTGGGGCGACGCCAGCGCGCCCGCCACGTTCAGCACCGGACTGCGCGACGCTAACTGGACGGCGCTGTGGCTGCGGCCCGGCCCGGCCGATCCCGGCGAGGAGGAGTACACCTACCTGCGCACCACGCAGACCCTGCCGGCGGGGTCCATCGCCTGGGCCGTGGCCTACGTGGCCGCTGCCCACAAGTACCAACTGTGGGCCAACGGGACCCAGATCGACAGCGGGCCCAGCTTCTGCTTCCCCGACGAGCAGTACTACCAGGCCAGCGACCTCACCGGCGCACTGGTGCCGGGCCGGTCGAACACCATCGGCATCCTGCACCACTGGTACGGGCCGGGCCGGGGGCGCCCCACGTCGGCCCCGGGCCTCCTCGTCCAGGTGGCGGTGCACTACACCGACGGCACGGTCGTCACGTTGGGCACGGACGGCTCGTGGAAGACCCGCCGAGCGGAATGGCTCCCCGCCCCGCAGCGCAACAACGACGGCGGAGACTTCGTCGAATGGATCGACGGCCGGCTCAGCCCGACCGGATGGAGCGAGGCCGCCTTCGACGACCGGGACTGGACCCCCGCCGCCGTGCGGGGTCCGGTGGGCACCGCGCCGTTCACCCGTCTCTACGCCCAGCGCACCCGGATCACCGAGCACGTGCTCCCCGCGGCGTCGGTGCGCACCCTCCCCTCCGGCTCGGTCGTGGTCGACTTCGGCAAGGTCTACGCCGCGCGTCCCACCGTGGCCTTCCGTGAAGGGGTGGAAGGGCACACCGTGCCGATGCACGTGGGCTACACCCTCGATCCCGACGGGTCGGTCTCGACCACCCACAACACCCAGGGCACCGACCTGTCCTTCCTCTACATCCAGCGTGCCGGTGCCCAGAGCTTCGACCCGTACTGGTACCTGGGGTTCCGCTTCCTGCAGATCGACGATCCCGGCGAGGCCGTGCACGGCGACCAGGTGGCCCTGGCCGTCCGCCACGCCACCATGCCCGACGGTCCCGCGGCCACCTTCGCCTCGTCCAACGCCACCTTGGACGCGGTATGGGACCTCTGCGCGCATTCGGGCCTGTACTGCTCGCAGGAGCAGTTCATCGACACACCGACCCGGGAGAAGGGCCCGTTCCTGTGGGACGGAGCCAACGAGTCCGAAACGGTCATGCGCGTCTACGGGGAGCAGAACCTGAGCTGGCAGGGACTGCGCGACATGGCACGGGCACAGGCCCGCTACTGGCCCACCACCGGCCAGGTGAACGAGGTCTACCCGAACGACGACGGGCCCCAGAACTACCCCACCTTCACCGCCCGGTACCCCGAATGGGTATGGCGCTACTACCTCTCCACCGGTGACCGCGCCACGGTGGTGGGCTACCTCCCGACCCTCGCCTTCTTGTCGGACTGGCTGGTCGGCACCATGGACGACGCCACCGGGCTGGTGTCGGGCCTGCCGATGTCGACCAACGGGGACAACGAGTACGGCTACGACTACAACACGAACGCCGACACCACCTTGAACATCCTGGCCGTCAACGCCTTCCGTCGCATCGCCGACATCGCCACGTTGGCCGGCGACGCCGCCACGGCGTCGACCCAGGCCCAGCGGGCGGCGGCGCTCACCGCCGCCGTCAACACCCACCTGGTGGGGCCGCACGGGCGCTACGTCGACGGCCTGCGGGCCAGCGGGGCCCAGAGCGCCGTCGAGTCGCAGCTGGCCAACGTGGCCGCCCTGGCCTATGACGTGGTCCCGGGCGCGCTGATCCCCGGCGTGGCGGCGTACGTCGCCTCGCTCGACATCTCGTTGGAACCCGATCACGGGATGGAGCTCTTGCGGGCGCTCCACGCCGGCGGGAGGGACCCCGACCTGGTGCGGATCCTCACCGACTCGTCGTTCCCCGGCTGGGCCTTCATCTTGCGGGCCGGCGGGACCTTCACCTGGGAGACGTGGACGCCCAGTGACCTGATCGGCGACAGCATGTCGCACGGCTGGGGCTCATCGGCCCTGGTGGCCACCCAGGAGGCCCTCCTCGGAGCCGTCCCGGTGGCACCCCCGTCGACGGGTCCCGCCACCGTGGTGCGCATCACCCCGCCTTCGGGCGGGCTCACCAGCGCCTCGGGGACGTTCCCCACGCCGGCGGGACCGTTCTCGGTGGCCTGGCGCACCAGGCGCGGCGGCCGGCGGCTCGCCCTCACCGTCCCGCCCAACGCGGCGGCGCAGTGCGCCTTCCCGGGCACCTCCGTCTCCCAGCTGACCGAGGGCGGCACCCCCATAGAGCACGCCGAGGGTGTCGAGGTCCAGAGCACCACCGCGGGCAGCGTGATCCTGGCCCTCGGCGCCGGGCGCTACGACATCGCCGCCGCGACCTGAGCCGTCACCGCTCAGCCGCTCACCGGCAGCTCCCGCACCACGTTCGCCTCGGCGTCGCTGTAGACGAGCTGGCCACCCGGCGAGAAGGCCAGCCCGGTCGGGACGCTCATGCGGGTCTGGACCCATGTCGTGTGGTGGTGGAGCATCCCCGTGGAGAGGGCCCCGGCCAAGATGTAGATGTCGTCCGGCTGCGCCACCAGGCCACGCAGGGGGGTCGGGACGTCGGGGACGAGCCGGATGGCATGCATGGCGCCGTCCGCGATGAAGATGTCCCCGTCGGCCCCGACCGCCAGGCCGGTCGGGAAGTTGATCTCGCCGGTCTGGAACACGGCGGGAAGCCCGTCGACCAGGTAGGGGCCGTACGACCCCTCACCGGCCACGGTGCCGACGTCGTCGGCGGCGAGCGGGACCCCGTAGAAGGTGCCGGCGTGGCTGGTCAGCACCCGGATCGACCGGTTCCCCTGGTCGGCTACCAGCACATCCCCCTGGCGGTCCACCGCCAGCGCGCCGGGGTCCCAGATCTCGGCGCTCAGCGCCGGGCCACCGTCGCCGGACGACCCGCAGATCCCGTTCCCCGCCACCGTGTAGATGTGCCCCTGGCGCATCGGCACCCCGAAACGGGTGCCGTCGGAGGCAGCCACCAGGCGGACGCGACAGTTGGCCGTGTCGGAGATGAGGAGATCTCCCGTGGCGTCGACGGCCAGGCCGCTGGGCTCGTCCAGCGCGGCGCGCCCGGCGGGCCCCCCGTCACCGCTGAACCCGGGCACGCCCGTGCCGGCCACCACCGTCAATCTGCCCGCGGTCACCCGGCGTCCGAACGAGGTGGTGCTCCGGGCCGGGAGCTCCTCGACCCGCGCCGCCGTGGCGTAGGCGATGAACACGTCGCCCGCGGCGTCGACGGCGACGGCGCTCGGCGCCGGGTTGGCCTGCACCGCCCGGCAGGATCCGCCGGTCAAGGTGACGATGTCGCCGGCGTGCACGCGCCGGCCGAAGGCCGTGCCCGTCCGCGCCGGCACCTCACGGACGCGGCAGTTGTCCTCGTCGGCGATGAAGAGGTCGCCCCGGCCGTCGACCGCGATCCCGGCCGGAGCGTCGAGCTCGGCGTCGACCGCCCGTCGGTCACCGTTGAAACCCGGGATCCCCGTGCCGGCCAGCGTCCGCGCCCCCGGTCCGTTCGCAGAGGAGTCGGCGGTCGCCGCCGGCCGGGGCGAGGCCGACGTCGGGCGGTCCACCCCGGGAAGGAGGAGGGTCACCGTGGCCGCCACGGCGGCGATCGCCGCGCCGACCGCCGTCCGGCGGCCACCGATCACCGTGCTCGGGCGGCGCCGGCCCGCCGGCCCCCGGCTCCACCGGCCTCGCCCGGTGCCCTCCCCATCACCTCATCATGCAACAGGGTGGGGCCCGACCGTGGCGCGAGCCTCCGGACCGAGATCCAGCGTGTGGACGGCGGCCACCGGCAGCCGGCCGGGGAGCGTCACCTCCAGCTCCCCCGCGCGCGCCGACCACTCCAGCGGCTGGTCCGCTCCGAGCAGGCGCACCCCGGTGACGGTCGTGGCGTCGACGTGACGCAGCGAGAAGGTGCCCGTCCCCGGCGTGCCCATCAGCATGGCGTAGACGGAGCCGGACCGCTGGGTGAACCGCACCCCGGTCCCCTCCGACGTCATCGTCTGGGCCACGTCCCAGGGACGAGTGCCGACGATGGCCTCGGCGTTGACGCTCATCCACGCCCCCAGGCCGCGCAGGGGCACCTGCTGCTCCTCGGGGACGGTCCCGTCCGGTGAGGGTCCCACGCCGATGAGGAGGTTCCCGTTCTTGCTGACGATGTCGCAGAACGACCGGATCAGGGCGGGAGCCGAGATGATGTCCTCCGGGCGTTCGGAGCGGTTGGCCCCGAACGAGTGGCCGACCCCCCGGGTCGACTCCCACTTCTTGGTGACGACGCGGTCGAACTGGGCGTACTCGGGGGTTCGGAAATCAGCGTGCTGGGCGCCGGCGAAGACCAATTGCTTGCGCCGGTCGGGGATGAAGCGCCACAGGGCCTGGGCCACCTCCCCCGCACCGATGACCAGCGCGTCGGTGAACCGGTTGCGCGGCACGGTGGGCTCGGCCCAGCGATCATTGATCACCCCCTCCTCGACGGTGTTGTAGTAATGGGCGAGGAGCCCGGCCAGGTTGCCTCCACTCGGCCAGGCAATGTCGTTCCACAGCACCGAGGGCCGGTAGCGATCGATCAGTTCGCGCAGATGCGCGGTGGCGTACGCCCGGTAGGACGCGCTGTTCGGCACGGCGAGGAGCGCATCCGCCGGACGGGTGAGCACCGCCCCGTTGTAGGGCCAGTCGTAGCCGCCCGAGTAGTACAGACCCATGCGCATGCCCCGGGACCGCACCGCCCGGCTCAGATCGCCGACCAGGTCACGGCGGGCGTGGTACGGCCCCATGACGGGATGCTCCGCCGTGGCCGGCCACAGCGCGAAGCCGTCATGGTGCTTGGTGGTCAGGACCACGTACCGGGCGCCGGCGCCCTGGCACAGGGCGGCCAGCGCGTCGAGGTCGGCGCCGGCAGAGGCGTCGTCGAAGATCGGGGCGAAGTCGGCATAGGGGAAACCTTCGCCGTAGGTCTCCCGGTGGTGGCGCTGCGTCGGGCTGCCCGGTATCTGCATGGAGTTGAGGTACCACTCGGCGTAGGGATTGTCGCGCAGCATCCGCTTCGGTCCGCCGGTGCGGAGGAGCTCCGGCATGTCCGGCACCTGGGGCGCCCACCCCGGGACCGAGTAGAGCCCCCAGTGCAGGAACACGCCCAGCTTGGCATCGTCGTACCACCTCGGGACGGCGTGGGTGCGGACGGACTCCCAGGTGGGATCGAACACGGGCAACTCCTCATCGCGGGTCGGACAGGCCGACGCCGGCCGCCGAATCCCCGTCGAATCTATGACCAACGGGCGAGCAGACGAGACCGGCGACGCCGCGCCGGCGCCTGCACCCGGCGGGCGCCGGTGGTGGCCGTGCCCGCCTGCGGGTGACCCGGCCGCCGGCCGCGTCGTGTAGGACAGGGGCATGTCCCGGCGAGGGTGGTTGCTCTTCGTGGCCATGAGCCTCATTTGGGGCATTCCCTACCTGCTGATCCGCATCGCCCTGCGAGAGTTCTCTCCCCCGACGCTGGTCTTCGCCCGGACCCTTCCCGCCGCCTTGCTGCTCCTGCCCCTCGCGGCCTACCGCCGCCAACTGGGTTCGCTGCTGCCGCGGTGGCGCTGGATCGTGGCGTTCGCCGTGGTGGAGATGGTCATACCCTGGTTGTTGCTGTCACGGGCCGAGCAGCACCTGACCAGCTCGACGGCGGGGCTCCTGGTCGCCACCGTTCCCCTGGTGTCGGCGATCCTCTATCGCCTGAGCCCGCACACCGACCGGCTCGACGGACGGCGCCTGCTCGGACTCGTCATCGGTTTTGCCGGTGTGGCCGTGTTGGTCGGGATCGACATCGGCAGCTCCAACGTGCTCGCACTGTGCGAAATGGGTGGCGTGGCCATCGGCTACTCGTTGGGACCGCTCATCGTCAGCCGGCGACTGGCGGACTTGCCCAGTCTCGGGGTGGTCAGTGTGGCCATCGCCATCACGGCCCTGGTCTACGCGCCCTTCGCCCTGACCAGAATTCCCCACCAGGTGGGTCTCGAAGTGGGCGCGTCGGTGCTGGGACTGGCCTTCATCTGCACCGCCCTGGCCTTTGTGCTGTTCTTCAAGCTCATCGCCGAGGTCGGACCCGCACGTTCCACCGTCATCACCTACGTCAATCCCGCCGTGGCCATCCTGTTGGGGGTGACGGTGCTGGGCGAACCGTTCACGGCGGGCATCGCCATCGGCTTCCCGCTCATCCTGGCCGGGTCGGTGCTGGCGACCGGCCGGAGCGGGCAACTCGTGACCAGTCCACGCACCGTCGAACGCCCTTGACGGCTGACGTGCCGCGGTAACCAACGGGCGTTTACCGAGCGATTACCGTCCCGGCGCACTGTGGTGGCCATGGGCGGCACAGCCAGATCTCGGTCACACGACGATGCGGAGCGGTTCCACCGGTTGGGACGGGGACGCACGGAGCACGACGACTCCGGGCTCGATGCGCCGCTCGTGACCGGCACCGACACCTCGGCCGGAGCGATCACCCGCATGCTCACGTTCGTCATCCTCCCCTTCCTGGCCACATGGGAGCTCTCCCGTCGCGTCGTTCGTCGAGGACGCGCCCTCGGAAGCGGGGCCGGACCCCTGGTGAGCGGTGCCGTTTGCCGGCTCGGTCGCCTCCTGGCCGGTGGCAGCCACCGGGCAGCGACGGTGCTGAAGCCGCTGGGGGACGCCCTCCGGGCGAGTGGGCAGGGCCTGCTCGTCCTCGGCCACGCCGCGACAGGCATGGCGCGCACCATCGCCAAGCCGATTGGCGCGTGGTGGCATGCCCTCACCCGCTGGACCGCCCGATGGACGAGCGTCGCCCTCGCGCTCGCCGCAGCGGCGGCGGTCCCCTTGGGCCGCTTGCTGCGACGGGTGACCGTCGGTGCGGGACGGATCGTGGCCCGCCTGTGGTGGCTCCTCGCCGTGGGACGGCGCGGGGCCATCGGCTGGGTGGGGCCACCCCTCGTCGGGTCGATGCGCGCTCTGTGGACCGTAGTGGTCGTCGCCTCCACGGTCGCGGTGGGTGCCGCTCGGGCCGGGCTCGCGCTGGTCGGAGCACCGATGGCCGCCGCCGGCCGCCTGCTGGGACGCGCCATGGCGCTCGCTGCCGCCGTCCTCATCGCCGGGCTCAGGGCATTCGCCCGGTCGGTCACCGCTGCCGCACGCGGCCTCGCTCGGTTGCTCGCCGTGGTCGCTCGCCTGGTTGCCCCCTGCCTCGCGGTGGTGGCCGGGCGGATCGACCATGCCGCACGCGGCCTCGGTCGGTTGCTCGCCGTGGTCGCTCGCCTCGTTACCGGCGGGGTCAGGGTGGTTGCCGAGGGGGCGGCGAAGGATCTGGCCTTCGCGGCTGCTCGCGCGGCGGCGGCCCTCGCCGTCATCGGGCGGCCCATCGCCCGGGCGATCAGGTGGGTCGTGCGCTCGTTGGCCTCGGGGTTGGACGCGGCGGCGCGATCGACCGCCCGAACTTGCGTGCGCGTCCTCTCCGGCCCGCTGCGCGCCGGATGGGCGACGTCGGCTCCACCGGCGCGGTGGGTGAAAAGGTGGACGATCCGGATCTTCGAGACGGTGGGCCGCGTGCCGGAGAGCGTGGCGACGATCGGCCGGAGCGCGTCGGGACGGGTGGCGCAGGACTCCCTGGTCGCGTTCGGGACGGCACGCCACCTGGCCCGCCGCGGCCCCGGCACCGGAATCGACAGCGACAGTGGACCCGTGATCGACCCTGGTGGGCCGCGACACCGCGAGGAGCAGATGCTCGTGTCGGACTTCACGGCCGAGACCAGTCAGAACGAGTACCTCCCCCCCGGCGGCAGCGAGGTCAATGCCATCGTCTCGGTCACATCGGACGTCGGGGCCGTGGAGGGTCGGGCGCCCGAGGCGGTCGTGGTATTCCTGCTCGACTGTTCGGCTTCCATGGGACATCCGTGGGAGAAGATTCGATCGCTTCGCCGGGCGACGTGTGCCGCACTGGAGACGTTGGGCGACGGCGTCTGGTTTGCCGTCGTGCGCGGCGACGAGACGGCCCAGATCGCCTTCCCGCCGGGCAACGGCCTGGTGCAAGCCTCACCGGAGACACGACGCCAGGCGGCGGCGGCCGTTGGCCGACTTCAGCCGGTGGGCGGCACGGCCATCGGCCGGTGGCTCCGCGTGGCCGCCCGACTGGCCGACCTGTGCCCCGGAGCCATCCCCCGGGTCATCTTGTTGACCGACGGCAAGGACGAGAACGAGACCGAGGACGAGCTCGACGCCGCGCTGGACGCCTGCCGCGGTCGCCTGCAGTGCGACTGTCGGGGCATCGGGAGCGACTGGGCCGTCAGCGAGCTGCGAAAGGTCTCGTCCGCCTTGCTCGGGACAGTCGACATCATTCGCCAGCCGGCCGACATGGAGGACGACTTCCGGGCGCTCTCCGCGGCGGCCACGGCACCCCGGATCGAGGCCACGCTACGGGTGTGGACCCCCGAGCGGGCCAGGATCCGGTACATCCGGCAGGTGTCTCCGCACATCGAGGACATGACGTCGAGGCTCCGTCGGATCGATCCCCACCGCGTCGAGTGCCCGACCGGCGCGTGGACCACCGAGCGGCGGGCGTTTCACGTGAGCGTCGACGTGCCTCCCGGTCCCATGGGGGCCGAAATGCTGGCGGCCCGGGTCAGCGTGGCCGTCGGTGACCGCGAGCTCGCGCAGGCCCGGGTCAGGGCAATCTGGAGTGACGATCCGTCGCTGTCGGCCCCCCTCTGCGCCGACGTCGCCCATTACTCGGGACAGGCGGAGTTGGCCCAGGTCATACAGGAAGGGCTGGCGGCTCGCCGCGTCGGCGATGAACGCACGGCCACCCGCCAGCTCGGCCGGGCCGTGCAACTGGCGGCCCAGAGCGGGAACGACGCCACCAGCGCGTTGCTGTCCCACCTGGTGCAGGTCGAAGACGCCGCCACCGGTACGGTGCACCTGAAGGCGCACGTCGAGGCGGCCGACGAGATGACGCTCGACGCCCGGTCGACCCAGACCACACGTGTCACCGCCCGCTCCTCGGTCCAGGACCGGTGATCGGTTCCGCCACGCGGGCGGGACTACAGACCGAGCCTGCGGAGGAACCGCGCCGTCACCGAGTTGGTCGAGCGGTAGACCTTCCGGCGTACCACGCGCTTGCCATAGGAGGACGGCCCTTTCTCGGCGGCCTCGACATTGCCGAGGTCCCTGGCGGCCCGGTAGAGCTGGGACCGGAGTGACTTGCGGCGGGCCATGCACCATTCTCCACCATCGTCCACCCCGCCGCACCGTCTCCGTCCTCGCCGCGTCGTGTCCGGGCGCCGGCCGACGCTTCCCCCGGGCGGTGGAGGTCAGCGGATGAGCCCGAACCCTAGGTTGACCGCGGCTCCGAGGACGCACAGCACCGCCAGTTCTACTGCGATGACGAGGCCGATGGAACGGAACACGCCATCAACCTAACGACCTCAAATAAGGATGGCCTAAGGATCGGATCACAAGTACCTAAGAACTCGGCCCGACGGCCTGTTGTACCCGTTCGTTCCACTGACCTCGACACCCTTCCAGAACGCCACATACCCCTTGATGTCCTGGGCTGCGTGGTACGGCTCCGGGTAATACCAAGCAGCATCATCGTTGCGCCTGCCATCCACGATGATGCTGTAGTAGCTGGCGTCTCCCTTCCACGGGCAGTGGGTGGAGGACTGGCTGCCCTCGAGACGCTCCATCGCTACTTCCTCGGCGGGGAAGTACTGGTTCCCCTCGACGAGGATTGTGCGATCGCTCTCGGCCACTACTGCGCTGTTCCAGGTCGCTCGCACCGTCACGTACTCGTCAACCACCGTCCGAAACACGGTATTCCCCGCTCCGAAAGCAGCCGCATTGCACCCCCGGAGTGGACGCGACGCTCCGCGCCTCGGGATAAGAGGAAGGAGCACACAGCGCCGTGGTTGGGTGGGACAGTCCGGCGGACCGGCCGACGTAGGCCCTCTCATCGAGAACGACCGCTACCCTGTGTCGGACGAGAGCCCGGAACGTTCCAGACGAGGGAAGGACGCAATGACCGCGAAGGCTGATTTTTCGACCGAGGAGTGGCAGCTCATCCTCGAAGCACCGCCCAGTGCCGGCATGATCGTGGTCACGGCTCAACGCGGCGGTTCCTTCCGTGAGACGATCGCCATGGCCAAGGCCTACACCGAGGCGCGCCAGCAGCACGGTGAGAGTGAACTCCTCGATGAGATCGTCGCCGCCAAACCCGAGCGGGACCACACCCACTACCACTCTCCCGAGGAACTCAAACAGAACGGTCTGCAGCACCTACGAGACTCGATCGCCCTGCTCGAGCGCAAGGCCACACCGGCCGAGGTGGACGAGTACCGGCAGTTCATCGTCAACCTCGCCCACAAGGTCGCGGCCGCACACCGTGAGCACGGTCAAGACGTGAGCGAGCCCGAGCAAGCCGCCATCGACGACATCACGGCCGCGCTGGCCCCGACGCCACAGTAGGGAGCTGATCTCAGGCTTCACTGCTCGGCGTCTCGGGCAAAGGTGTGGCTGGCGAGGGTGAAATGGCTCGCTACCGGCTCCATCTGTCCCTTCGCTACGGCGAACGCCCCGTTCGTGTCGCTCTCACTCGAGCTGCTGCAGCCATTCCTCGAGCGATGCGTCCTCCCAGTCCTCAGGTCCGTAGACCGTGCGGGGCAAGGGGGTCATCACGAAGGTGTCACCGCCGGTCACGTACTCGGCCGAGAGCTTCTCCCACTCGACGATTCGGGGATCGCTCTCGCCTTCGTCGCAGAGCCCCCTCGTAGTGTCACGGTTCTGATGCCATCGAACATTGGAAGGTATGTCCGTGGCCCAAACCATGATGACTTCATGCTGGTTCGACGTCACCTCATAGAGGCCGGTTGCCAAGTGCGAGTAGTCGGCGAGTAGTGGTTTGCGCGTTTCTGTCACTGCAGCCAGAAACTCCAACGCACTACCGGGGCGTACGCTCAGAATTTCGTTCACGAAGAGGGAGCCACGGATCCCGGCCTCCCGAATCTGCGCTGTACTGGGGCTACCAGGTACCCCGGCGCAGAGCCGATCGAAGCCCCCTGTGCGCCACTGAGCGGCCTCGTCCCACCAATCCGAATAGAAGGCCTTCCGCCTCTTCAAGTTCATCCGGTCGACGTTCGATGCCCAACCTTTCCAGCCCCGCGAGCCGATGTCCCAGATGTTGATCACCTGCGGCCATCTGCCTCCACCCGCAGCGCACACGTAGAAAGAGCCCTGTAGGCCGAACATCTCGGGCATTTGTAGGACCGGGTCCTTCCAAAGATGTTCCATGTACTCGTACTGCCCCTGGCCAACGATGTCGACCACTTCATACAGATAGAGATCTCGGGTGGACATTTGCTTCCCTTCGCATGGGTGGACCGGCTGGCTACCTTCAGACTGGGCTCGTTCCGACGGTGGCCATGAGGCTGTGCGGCCAGCGCGGGCGGCTACGAGCTTGGCTTGTGTGAGGATCCTCGTGGCCCGGGTGTAGGCCGCTCGACCTGTGGTCTCGAGTTCTTTGTCGGCCACAAAAGCGAATCATCCAGCGCGCCAGCTTCAGCGGATCGGCGACGCCCGCATCGCAGGCTTGCGTATGGAGGTCGAGCAGTTCGCGGGCGAGATCGCCGATCATGCCGTCGGAGTCATCGGCATGAAGGATGACTTTCACGACGCGCCCAACGGCTCGCTCGATCAGGCCGAGCAGTTCGGCCGAAGGCGACGCCGCCAGGGCGCCGCGGATCGCCTCGATGACCGGAGTTGCTTCGGTCGCCCAGGACCTACTCTCGTAGTAGCCGAGATAGCGCCTGGTGCGCAGCCCCCGGTCGATCTGGGCCCGGAGCTCGTCAAGCGCCACAGCGTCTCATCCGGTCCCAAGCGTCCACTTCCCGTCATCATAATGTCGGTTAACTTCTAACTGGTACTATGGTTGCCGGAAGAAGGACCAAACCATGGCCCGGTACGAAGAACTGATCTGGCACGGCAGCCCGGCGGGGCAGACCCGTCGGGAGCGCACGCCCTGCTCCTATCGGGCCTACATACCCGATCCCCTGGCCGAGCGAGCCTTGACCCTTCTGGCCGACGTCGTCGCCGATCTGTCCGACGCCTACCGGGCAGTCGGAGCTCTCCAAGACCGTCAGACGGGCCTGGCCAGTGTCGAGTCGGTGGCGCGGCTGCTGCTTCGCGCCGAGGCGGTCGGGTCCTCCTACATCGAAGGCCTTCAGGTCAGCGCCCGCCGGCTCGCCAAGGAAGAGTTCGCCGAACGAGCTGGACTCCCCACCAGCGACGACACTGCCCGGGCGGTGCTCGGGAACATACGCGCCATGAGCGGTGCGCTCGAGCTGGCCGATCTCGAGCGGCCGATCACGGTCGAAGACCTCTGCACGCTGCACCTCGAGCTGCTGGCCGGAACACGAGACGCACACTGGGGCGGCGTGGTGCGTCAGGAACACAACTGGATCGGTGGGGTCAATCCCTGCCGCGCCGCCTACGTGCCGCCGCCCTATGAACAAGTGCGCGGTCTTCTCGAGGATCTGTGCTCATACCTCTCGGGTGACGACCATCCGCCCATCGTGCAGGCTGCCCTGGCCCACGCCCAGTTCGAGACCATCCACCCGTTCGTCGACGGGAACGGACGAGTCGGGCGGGCATTGATCCACCTCGTGCTCCGTCGCCGCGGGTTGGCTCCGAACTTCGTGCCGGCGGTCAGCCTCATCCTGGCGACTAACGCAGGCGCCTACATCGCCGGACTCGTCTCCTTCCGCTACGACGCTCCAGCTGCAGATCCGCTAGCGGCCGAGTCGGCCATCCAATGGATCGACGCGTTCGTCAACGCGCTGCTGCGCGCCTGCACCGATGCCGCAGTGTTCGCCAATCAACTCGACCAGCTCGAGGATCTCTGGCGCAAAGCGGCGAGTCCTGTGCGACGCGATTCTGCCGCCGACCTCCTCTTGTCGGCCCTACCAGGGCTCCCCATCCTCACAGTCGAAACAGCCGCGCAAGCGATCGGTCGGTCGCGCAAGAGGACGAACGACGCGGTGAACCATCTCCACGCATGCGGTGTCCTGCGCCAGGGCACCGTTGGGAGACGAAATCGAGTCTTCGAGGTCGCAGATCTCCTCGATGCCATCACCCAATTCGAGCGGCGTCTCGCGTCGCCCGCTGCTGAAACGGTCATCGCTCGACCTGTGCGCGTCGTTCCCGCCCGCGAGTGAGCGTCAGCACGGAGTCCACCCGAATCAGGACGCTTCGAGAAATCGGGTATAGCGGTGCTCCAGGCGCTCGGGGTCCGGCTTCGCCGTTTGGCTGCGGGGCACCGCGATGGTCGCGCCGTGCATCTCTTGGAGCCCGTGTTTGAGCATTGGACCGTCGACCTCGTCGAGTAACCGCTGGTTGATGTGCACCACCAACTTGGGAGAGATGCCGAGAAAGTTGCGGTCGTAGGCAGCGTGGTGGATCTTGCACAGAGCCATTGCCGTTGGGGACGACAGGGTCACCTCCATCCTCGCCGTCAGCGATGATGTGGGCGGCATCGAGCAACTCAACATGTCGCAGACGGCACACCGCACAGCTGGTGGCATAGGCATGCAGAACCCTCTCGCGAAAGAGCGGCTGATGAAGTCGCTGCTTCGTCATTCGGGCGGCGTACACCTTCTCGGGTGCGCTCAGCGACGAGAAGTCGATGCCCACCTCGGCGCGCGTGAAGCTCAGGATGAACTCCTGGTGCGCTGGATCCTCTCCGGCCACGTAGACGGGATAGACCGGCTTGTACACGCTTCGACGAACGCCGATGAAGTAGGTCAGCGGTAAGCGCTGCTCCATGGCCGTCCGCAGCGCTCGATTCGTGGCCAGGTCCGTACGCTCCGAATCCGTCCACACCGTCTTCGCCAATTACATATTCCCAGTTCAAATGGGGTGTGTTGTCCACTGCGTAATCCGTCGTAAACCCGATTGTGCCCCAAAGGATTGCCAGAGGGATTGCCAGAAACGACAGTCAGAAGGTTGGTCCGGTCGTCGCGTTCACGACCCTAAGACGCCCGAAGGAATGCTGCATATCGCAGTTCCAAGCGGTCCGGGTCAGGCTTTGAGGCACGGTTGCGCGGCACTGTGATCGTCGTGCCGTGCATCTCCTGAAGTCCATGCCTGAGCATCGGGCCGTCGACTTCTTCGAGCAGTTTCTGATTGATTCTGACCTCGTGCCTTGGAGTTATGCCGAGAAAGTTGCGGTCGAATGCCGCATGGTGGATCTTGCACAGCGCCATTCCGTTTGGCACCACGGGATCACCACCGTCCTCGTTGTCACCAATGATGTGCGCTGCATCGAGCAATTCGGCATGTCGCAGACGGCAGACGGCACAACTCGACGAATACGCCTGGAGCACTTGCTCTCGGAAAACCGGCTGATGTAGTCGCTGCTTCGTCATCCGTGCCGCATAGACCCTCTCGGGAGCGGTGAGCGTCGAGAGGTCGAGACCCACCTCGCCCCGTGAGAAGCTCAAGACGAACTCGTGGCGGACCGGATCGTCGCCCGCGATGTAAACCGGGAAGACCGGTTCGTAGACGCTTCGCCGCACCCCTATGAAATAGGCCAGCGGGAGTTTGAACTCCATTGCTGCTCGAAGTGCTCGGTTTGTGGCCAAGTTGGGGTCAGTACCTTCGTACATGTAGCGGGGATATCCGTCTTCACCGATAGAGTCCTCGTAGGGCCTTTGTCGTCCGACACCGGTGAACGCAGTGGTGATCGACAGAGCGGCGTCGAGCTGGCGGGGCTTGTGGATCCCGTGCCCACGGGTCTGGCGCATCACGATCATCTCTCCGGCGAAAGAGAATCCGGCTGTCTGCTCCCACGAGAGATAGCCACTTCCGGATTCAGTTACCAGCTTCGTGAGATGCTCGAACATTGCCTCCCGGATTGCGAGCTCACGCAGATGATCCACTATGACAGCCTGCCAGGTCGGGATCTGGATGACGAGCGAGTCTGTCTTTCCCCACTTCCCATTAACACGCGCCCTCAGAACTTTGGTTCGGGTGCTGTTCCCTCCCAATACCGCGCCCTTTCGGGGAACAACCACCGGATTCCGCCGGCGGGGTCGGGCACGTCTCCCTCGTAGCGAGGGATGAGGTGAAGATGGGCATGGGCAATCGTCTGGCCGGCCGTCGTCCCTGCGTTCACGCCGAGGTTCATCCCGTCGATTCCGAGTTCCTCCGAGAGGTGTCGGTGGAGGTCGATGGCCACTGCCATGAGCTCCTTCAGCTCGTCAGTGCTGAGGGCGAAGAAGTCCGGTTCATGGCGACGCGGGACAACCAGAGTGTGGCCCGGGCTCAATGGATAGGCGTCCGGAAACGCTGCCGCCAGGTCGCTGCTCGCCGTCAGCTCTCCATGAGCGATCCGTTCGCAAAATGGGCACCGATCGGACTCCACCGGCTGGAGGCTAGGACGGACGTCGGCCTGGATGTCGAGTGATCGGGCAAGATCGGGGTATGGCGGGTCACGACGAGACAACCACGGGATCCGATGCTGGGTTCGCCGAGCGGCTCCTGGAGGTAATCGATTCAGGCCGTCGAACGGCGACTTACAAGCTCGCGCTCCTCCTTGCGCTCGTCGACTTGTGTGCTCGGCACAGCGATCATGAAGGTCGCGCGCCCTCAGAACTCCACACACGTGACATCGCCGAGCAAGTGGCGGAGCTGTACTGGCCACAGGTCGCCCCGTTTCGCGTGCGCGGTTCGTCCCAAGTGCTCGATCTGCGTCAGATCTCGAACAAGCGCTCGACGATTATCGACGCCCTGCGCTCTTTTCGACTGGAGTCAGAGTCGGGCGGGGCGACCTCGCTGTGGCTCGCCCGCCAACGATTGGATGCGTCGTACGAGGCTGTCATCACCCGAATCGAGCGGACATTGGCTGAACAGCCGCTTCCACGACTTCAGACGGTCGGTAGCAGCGAAACCGTCTTTCCTTTTCTCTACGACATCGATTGGGGACCCAACGAGAGCTTCCCCGTTGCCCGTCTTCGAGGTTCTGGCGCACGGGGTCCGGCAATTCGCCTCTTCCCCGGAGCGGGTGACGAGCTCGTGCGTCTTTCGCCGTTGATTCGCCCCCTGGTCGAATTGCACTGGACGAGAATGGTGGCCCAGCTCAGCAATGTGGCCACTGTGGAGGAGGCCCTCCGGCACCATCTCTTCGGCTCCCCACGGATCCCGTTTTCCAAGATGCTCCGAGATGGTCTGGCTGACCTCCAAGCAGGATCCTGCTTCTACTGCGGTCAACGACTGGTGGGCGCAACCGAGGTCGATCACTTCATTCCGAGAGTTCGTTGTGGGATCGACGCGATCGAGAATCTCGTGCTGGCTGATCGCCCTTGTAATGGTGACAAGAGCGACCTGCTCGCTGCGCCCTCTCTGGTCTCCACGTGGGCGCGGCGCAACGTCGACAGCTCGAGGACGTTGTCGATGATTGCCGAGATGAGCAGCGTTGACAGCGACCTGACGGGGACCTTGGCGGTGGCTCGGTCGATTTACGGCCACCTTCCGCAGGGGGGTACTCCTTTGTGGCAGGGCAGGAAGCAGGTCCTGACGCTGGAGCCGGGATTGGCCCTCGAGGCGATGGCAATCGCGGGGTAGATCGTGAGGTGCGCCGCGCTCTGCCGAGCCCAAAGTAGACAATGTGTGTCAACCCGAGCGAAACCCGACAATGCCTCGCTCAGTCGATCGGCGATCACGTGAGTCGCCTGCCATTCTGAACTGCGTTTGCGCTCTCGATCAGAAACCCGAGGGAGTTGTACGCGGCTAGTCGCTTGGAGTGCATTCGTGAGAGCACCGGGACATTGATATCAACGTAGTCGTGAACTTCCACCCTTGACTTTGACGCCGTGGGCCGAAGTATCCGCCCGACGTACTGCACGATCCGACCCTTGAAGGCCAAGGGAAACGCCAAGAACAGCGTGTCCAGCTCAGGGAAATCAAACCCTTCACCCAGGAAGCTTCCTGTTGCAACGAGAACCAACCCTCCGTTCGAGGCTTTGGTTTGCATTTCGGAAGTCGCCGCGGCACGAGCCTTCTTCCCCATGCCTCCACGCATTATGACGGTATCCATCCCGCGTGATCTCAGTTCAGCTGACAACTTCTCGACATGTTCGGTCCACTGAGCCAAGACGAGACAGTTGCGCCCGATCTCGGCGGACCGAGATATGTCGTCGCAGATCTGAGCTGATCGTTCGTCATCCTCGACGATAGCCCTGAAGACTTCGTAAATACCGATACCCTCGCCCCCCGCTTGGTCGTGCGACGTCACGTGTGCGATGACGACCCGTTCGATCTTGAGGTCCTCGGGCTCATCGGTGTTCATGCGATGTCGCTCCGGCCCGCAGTACATCGTGATGAGTTTCTCGAGATGATCGCGTCGATAAGGCGTTGCGGTCAGTCCCAGCCAGTGGCGTACGGGGATCTGTCGAACAACACGTTCGAAGGTGACCGCGGGCACGTGGTGACATTCGTCGACGACGACCAGCCCGTACCCGGCGGTGATCTCCCTGAGATCATCCCGGCGGGCGAGGCTCTGTGCCATGGCGATATCGATAATCCCCTTGGCCCGATTTCGACCACCGCCGAGTTGACCGATGTCCTTGGATGCCATGCCGAGGTGGTCTCCCAGCCGTTCTCGCCATTGCTCGACGAGCGGCTGTCGATCCACCACGACGAGCGTTGGCACCTGACGATGGGCGATGAGTGCGCAGGCGATGACCGTCTTTCCCGAACCTGGCGGTGCCACCAGCACCCCAAGGTCGTGTGGAACGAGCGCGTCCAACGCGCGCTCCTGGCGATCCGTGAGGTCGGCTTGCAAGGAGACGTCGATCTGACCGGGGGTGTTACAAGCGTCAACGACGTCGAGGGTGCTTCCGGCGTCGACAACCATTCGCACGGCCTGGTCCCGAATCCCGCGAGGGAGATGGAGACGGTCGATCGTCTCCGCGTAGCAGCGCAAGAAACGCGGCGTGTTCCAGGTCGAGAATCGCAGCCGCTCCTTCTCGTAATAGTCGGGATTATGGAGCGAGGCCAGGTGCTTGAGGGCGGCCAGAAGTGCCGGCGGTACGCCGATGCGATCGATCTCGAGCATGGCGCCGGACACCGCGGGGATAACGTCCGGCGGCTTCTGAGTCGGGCCCGATTTCCCGGGGCGCCGATACTGCGTGTCATCGGGACCGGCAGCGACGGGTAGGAGCGCCTTTTCCAGCTGAACCACTGCCTCGGGGGACATCCGGGGAACCGACGCCAGAAACGCCCATTGGTCTTCGTACGGCTCGAGGTTCGCAGGGTCGAGAAAGACTGTGGTTTCTTGGCGCCGACACTCGCCCTGGAGCGGCAGAGCGATCAGGTTCCCAAATGAGCCCTTGGGGACGAAGTCCTGCGTGGGGAACAGGCGGTCGTAGGACGAGAGGTCCAACTCGGCTCTGACTTCCATCGCTTCGCGGAGGATGTGCACGCCGAGGCGCCTTGCAGACGCCGCCGGTACCGGCCCTGAAAAGAACGTCCAGGTGTGTGCCCCATCTCCCGAACGCGATCGCTCGAGCGCGACCGGAACGCCGATGGCGGCGGCGGCGTCGAGATAGGCCAACGAGTCGAGCACCCAGCCCGTTCCGTCGAAATCGCAGGCCAGCAGTCGGCACTCGTCGCCCTGACGCAGCGGATAGAGCCCGACATGGCTCCCGCCGGCCAGGTGAAATTCGACCACGTCTTCGCTGAAGGGCAGGTACTGGCGGCGGGGTTTCTTGGCGTTGGCCCAGCCACCAACTACGGCGGGACTCCATCCCTTCTTGCCGGTGCGTGCGCTCTCCCAGCGGAGTGCGTAGACATCGTCGCGTCCCGAGAACAAGGAGCGGAAGAGGGCGATCTTGAGCTCAGCTGGCGAGTTCTTGTCCACGCTGGCTTTGAGGGCTTCACGTTCGGATTCGACGAAGAGTGTCGGCTCCCATGGTTCTGCTGTTTGCTGGCGGCTCGGTTGATCGAGTCCGAGAAGTGAGCGCAAGCGATCGTTCTCGGCGCGCAGTCCTTGGACCTCGGCTTCGAGCGCTTGAACCCTTGGGTCGGCGGAGTCGGTCACTGTTCAGACCCCGAGATCAATAAGGCAACTGCGGGAGCGAGAAGCCATTTGGTCGATGAGCCGATCGGGCATTGCACTGTCCAAAGCGGCAATCAGAGGGTCGGCGCATATGGTCGAGAAGGCGTCGGATTGGCGCTCAGCGAGTTGTCGGGCTCGGATAATGAGCAACTCCGGATCGAGACGGAGCTCAGCGGCGAGTCGCTCCCAGGAGTGTCGACCGATCGACGAGAGGCCGTAGTGTCCCCCGATCTTCATCGCCAGCTTGATCTTTGGTCCGTAGAAGTCCGGGTAGGCCAGCGCACTGGCGATATCGAAGAATGGGGCTAGACGGACCTGGCGGCCCGAGAGCATCAACGCGTAGTTCTTGGCATGGCCATCGGAGGCACCGATGAGCCAGTTGAATACGAGCGCGTCAACGAAGGCGACGACGTCCACCTCGCTCTGTTGGTACGGCATGTGGTCGCGAAGAATCCGGGCGATGTCGGCCGGTCCTGGACCACCATCGCTCTGGTACTTCTGCGAGGGGTGAGTTGCGGTGGCCTGGCAAAGATCCTCTTGATGGATCCGCACGAGCCGTCCGTCGCTGCCCAGCTCGCGGTCATAGCGCTCGACGACGACGGACCGCTCCCCATCGAATTCCACGATCTTCGATGTCACTGCACGAAGCCCGAGCATCCTGGCCGCGCGCAGGCAGATGTGCTCATTGAGGTCATGGTCGTCCAGCCCGGTGATCGCCGGCTTCAGGATGTGCGTGGTGGCGAGTCGGCCTGATGGACGACCCCATCGTTGCCCGTCGAAGAACAGGGCGATCTTGGCCTGAGCCCCCGCGAGACTCCATCGGCCCTCCCCATGACCACCGAGCCACGCCGTGTGGTCCCGCCGCACCGCCCGAAGCAACGCTCCGACCTCCTCGTCGCTGAGCCATTCGACGTCGCCCTTACCCAAGGAGGCTTCGCTGATCCGATCGTCACGGACGAACTGCATGGCACCGGGGACGTCTTCGCCCAGTACGGCTAGAAGGCCGAACGGGTTGGCCACCGAGACGCCGAACTCTCGACCCCATCGCGCCAGTACGTCGGCGTTGTCGGGGAGGAGACCCCAACAGAACGGCTCGACGACGCGGGACGGATGAGAGGCGGCGGTCAATGGCATCGACACCGACAGCGGCGTGGCGTCGTCCCTTCGCTGCCACTCCTCGCCATAAGCGAAGCGAAGTCCGTTGCGTGCATTCTCCAGCACACCGACGCGTGCTCCCTCGCAGAGGACCTCGAGGCGTTCGCCGGTCACATGGAGTCCTGGTCGAAACGAGCGAGCACTTCCTCGAGGTCGACACCCGAGGGAGCCGGAGCGTCGACGACGGTGAGAGTCAGGTCAAGGGCCCCGAGCGTGCGCAGCACCAAGCCAATCTCTGCGGTCGATTTTCCGGCCTCGAACGCCTTGAGCCACCGCACGCTGACTCCCGCCCGAAGTGCGAGAGCCTGCTGACTCAATCCCTGGGCGCCACGCCGGTCGCGAACCAGGGCGCCAAGGTCACCTGCGGTCTGAATCTTCATGGCTGCTCCTAGTGCATGTTCGTGCCCTATCAGGATAGTGCATGTTCGTGCCCCTTTCCAGAAGTGCATGTTCGTGCCCCTTACTAACGGTGCACGTTCGTGCCCTATACCATCCCACCCCGTACAGCCGACTCAGCCAGTAGAGATCAAGGACAGCACTTGGAACAACGGGGCTTACTACCCCGGGCCCGACGATCTTCAAGGAGCACCGAGCATCTCGTCAATGTCGTCGGCGACGGTCTCGTCCTCGAGCGGCATGGCGTGCGCGTAGTTGCGCAACGTGGTCGAGGGATCCCGGTGCCCGAGGCGCTGCTGGGCCCTCAGCAGCTCGCCCCGTCCGACGAGGAAGGTGGCCACGCTGTGGCGCAGGCGATGCAAGGTGGCCCCCGGGATTTCGGCCCTCCGAGCGAGTTCGGCAAACCAATGGCCGAGGGCGCCCGCGGTCAACCGCGTGTGGTGGGTGCCCTCGGGGGAGAACACCCAGGGGCCGAGAGAAGCGCCGTCGGGAAGCCGACCGGCCCAGATCTCCGCACTCGAGCGCCACAACTCGACCGTCTGGCGCCCGAGAGTGAGTCGGCGGGTCCGGCCCGTGGTGGGCCCGAGCACGTCGGCCGACACCCCGCGCTCGATGGTGAGCACCCGGCCCTCGAGGTCGTCGAAGCGCAGAGAAACGAGCTCGCCTCGGCGAGCCCCCGAGTCCGCGGCCAAGCGGACCAGCAGGCGGATCTGTTCGGCCTTGTGCAAGCGCTCGGAGTCGCTCAACGCAGCAGCGACGACCAGCGCGTCGGCGGCCTCGAGCAGGCGGACCACCTCTTCGGTGCTGAGATGCAGCCTGGTGCCCGGGCGCTGCGGTCCCCGCATGCCGCTCAGCGGATTGACGTCGATGATGCGCTCGATGTGCGCCCATCCGACGGCCGAACGCAGGATGCGGAAGCGCCCTGAGATCACGGCCACCGAGGAGCCGGCCGCGCTCCACGCCGCCATGGCCGCCCGCACGTGCTCGGGTCTGAGCGTGGACACCCGGCGCGCCGCCAGGCCGTCGGAACAAAGCGCCTTGGCGTTGGAACGGGCCGAGATCCACGTGGCCGGGCGCCAGTCGTGGTGCGCGCTGAGCCAACGTTCGAGCAGCTCGCCGACGCTCAGGAAGGGCGCGGCCGCCGGACGGCGCGCCGCTCCGCCCACTCGGCGGCGAGCTCCTTGCGCAAGAGCTCGGCCTCCTCGGCGCAACCGTGGAAGGAGAAGGAGCGCTGCACCGTGCGCCCCGACAGCGGATCGACCCCGACCGCGACGCGGATCTCCCATGTGCCCGGGCTGCGCTCGCGCATGGTGCCGGTCCCCCACGCCATGCGCGCAAAAGTAGGGACGGGGCGCGGATCCCTGCTCCGCGACGTGCGGCTTTAGTATCCTTACGCTGGGCTGACGTGAAGCGCGCTCGGAGGGATTCGAACCCCCAACCTTCTGATCCGTAGTCAGATGCTCTAGTCCGTTGAGCTACGAGCGCCGGTCAGAGCACTCTACCAGGGGGGTTTTGCCGTCAAGAGAGGGCCGGGGCCGCTGTTCGCCCACCGCATTGGCCTTGGCAGCAATCTGTTCGGCGGCGGTGACCACGAGGGCCGGACCCGAGAGCGGGTCGGGCCATTCCGAGCGGGCCGGGGCCCGCCGTCCTCAGAACGTGATGGGCAGCTTGGCGTAGCCCCGCACCGTGCTGGTGTGCCGGGGGGTAGTACAGAGGCGCCTCGTCGCGCAGCCGGCGCCAGATCGCATGGGGGTCGTCCTTGTACCGCTCGTCGAGCGGTTCCCAGCCAGCGGACCCTCCGCGGTGCGGACCGGGGTCACCCCGCCGGTGCGACGTGGGGGAGCCAGGCCGCGGTGGCCGCCAGCAATTCGTCGGTCATGTCCACCACCTGCTCGTAGGGCAGGCGGCCGGCCATCTGATCCGACAGCATGGCTTCCAGCACGGTGGTGCGGTCGCCGGTGAGCGCGGCCCGCACCGTCAGCTCCTGCGACGCGTGGATGCGGCGGAGGTACTCGCCCAGGACCGACGGCACGGCGACCCGGTGCCGGGCCCGGACTCCGTCGGCGTCGGCGACACCCATGCACTCGGTGATCGCGCCCTCGGGCAGGGTGGTGACCTGCCCCGTGTTGGGGAGGTTCACGGGCAGGGTGCGCCGCGTCCCCGTCACCACGGCGCTGATCAGGTCGGCCACCAACTCGCCCGAACCCCAGGTGGGGATCTGCTCGGCCCGCAGCAGCCGCCCCACCGAGGCGTCGTCGTCGAGCTTGTCCGCCCGGTGCCCCGCCATGCCGTAGTGATGGACGCCCCAGGTGCGCCCGAAGTCGGAGTGGGCGGTGACGAACCCGGGGAAGAACTCCACCACGTGGGTGTCGGAGGAACCGGGCAGGACGCCGAAGCGTCGGAAGAGGTCGAACTTGACCTTGTGGTTGGCCACCACGTCGGCCTTGGTCCACTTCTCGCCCTCGGAATGCTTGTGCCAGTGGCTGTTGGGTGGCGGGGGGTTCATCCAGATCGGGTCGTCCGCCCGGCGGCCGGGGTTCTCGAGAAAGTCCCGCAACAGGGTGAAGCCGTCGTCCGACCCGATGGTGAAGCTGGTGACCAGGGGCAGGTGGTTGACCCCCGCCACCACCGGGCGCACCTCGTGCATCCCGCACTCGAAGATCAGGCTCATGGCGAACTGGAAGCCGACCATCTCGTTGCAGAGGCCGACGACGGTCGCCGACGTCTCGCTGCTCATGGCCCGGCAGAGGGCGGTGAGCGGGTTGGAGACGTTGAGGAGCAGCGCAGCGGGGGCGTGCGCCTCGGTGGCGCGCGCGATGTCCACCATGACCGGGATGCTGCGCAGCGCCCGCATGATCCCGCCCGGCCCGACACTGTCGCCCACCGGCTGGCGCACGCCGTAGCGGGCCGGGATCTCGATGTCGTGCCGCATGGAGGCGAAGCCGCCGACGGAGAGGGTGGTGAGGACGAACTCGGCCCCCTCCAGGGCGGAGGGCAGGTCGGGTGCGGTGGTGGTCGTCAGGTTGATGCCCCGGGTGCGGGCGATGTGGGCGGACAGCTCGAGCATCGGGGGCAGGCTCCGCGGGTCGATGTCGAAGAGCGTGACCTCGGCGTCGACCAGCGCGGGCGCATTGGCGAAGTCGACCAGGAGCGTGGGTGTCCAGTGGGTGCTCCCCCCTCCCACGATGCTGATGCGCGGTGGCATGGCGAGTCCCGGGTCAGACGCCCAGGTGCGTCCCCTCCCAGAGCTTGATCCCGCCCAGGATCCCGGCCGTGTTGTCCACCACGGTGATGCGCTCGAGCAGGTCACCCAAGTCGTCACGGTCGACCCGGCGAGCGTTGCCGCCGCCGATGTAGAGGTGGTCGAAGAAGAACAGGGCATCGAGGCAGCCGATGGCCTGGCGCACCCGGTGGTTCCAGTGCTTGTCGCCCATCTTCTTGCGGGCGTTCTCGCCCAACACCTCGTTGTACGTCTCGTCCTTGCGGAACGGATGGTGGGCCAGTTCGAGGTGCGGGAGCATGTGACCGTCCATGAAGACCGCGGTGCCGAAGCCGGTCCCGAGGGTGATGACCAGCTCGAGCCCCGTCCCCCCGACCACGGCGGCGCCCTGGACGTCGGCGTCGTTGGCCACCTTGGTGGGCACGCCCAGCGCCGCGGTGAGCGCGGCGGCCAGGTCGAAATGCGACCAGGCGGCGACCAGCTCGGGGTCGATGGCGGTGCCGGGCCCCTTCTTGGTGACGAAGTGGGCGGCGCTCAGCACGCGCCCGTCCCGCACCATGCCCGGGAACCCGCAGGACACCCGATCGGCCGGCGGGAGCGGCTCGACCAGAGTGGTGAGCGCTTCGACCATTCCGCCCTCGCCCTCTGGCGGCATCGGGTAGGTGGTGGCGATCTTGACCCGTTCGGCCACCATGGACCCGTCCCTGCTCAGGACCGAGGCCTTGAGCCCGGTGCCACCCACGTCGATGGCCAGCGTGAAGGGGTGCTCCGGTGCGGGTTCGGGCGCGGGCTCCGACGCTGGTTCCGACAGAGCGTCGGCCCCGGGGTCGGGAGCGGGCTCGAGAGCTGTGCCGGGCGCCGGCTCGGAGGAGGAGACCACGTCCGCACTGTATCCTCGCCGCTCGCTCCGGGCCGGGCCCGAGGCGGATGCGGATGCGGATGCGGATGCGATCGGAGCTCGATCAGGTCAGGAGGGCATGCACGGCGTCGCCGAGCATGGCACCCAGCTCCCTGTTCGAGACCCCTTCGAACGCGTCGCCGGACAGGAAGAGCCCGGCGAAGACGGCGCCGAAGGAACAGGCCATCCTCACCCGGTCGCGCAGCGGCACGCGCGGGTCGGCCAGCACCCGGCGGAACTGCTCCTGGATGTCCTCGTGGTCGGCTTCGTGGTCCTCGTGGTGCAACTTCTCGAGCGCCGCCTGGTTGCGCTCATGCATCAGGAACAGCTTGCGTTGGGCCAGCATCTGGTCGATCAGCCCGCTGAGCAGGGCACCCCACCGCGGGAGGCTGGCCGGCTCGTCCCCCATCTGGTTCAGCGCCTCCCGGCCGAATTCGTGCAGGCGCAGGTGGAGCGCCATCAAGATGTCGTCCTTGGAGGCGAAGTGGTAGTACAGCGCCGCCTTGGTGACGCCGAGCCGCTCGGCGATCTCGCGCAGCGAGGTGCCGTCGAAGCCCTGGGCGGTGAACAGGTCGAGGGCCACATCGAGGATGCGCTCCTTGGTGGACGCCGCCTCCGGCGGTTCGTCCCCGTCGTCGGGGTCGGGTCCGGGGAGCTCTTCGGCGGCTGCGGTCTGGGTCACGGGTCCTTCCTCGTTATTGCAATATCTACTTGACGGCAGGTAAGTTACGCCCTTACCATGCGGTTGGCAATCAGTTTACTAACCGACAGGTAAGGAAGCAACGGATGGCGACGACCGAGCTGATGATCGAGGCCGAGGGGCTGGCCAAGCGCTACGGCGAGACCCTGGCCCTGGCCGGGGTGGACTTCTCCGTGCCGGCGGGGACCATCCTGGGACTGCTGGGTCCCAACGGGGCCGGCAAGACCACGGCGGTGCGGATCCTGACCACCCTGGCGCTGCCCGACGCCGGGCGGGCCAGCGTGGCGGGGATCGACGTGGTCAAGCGACCCGGCGAGGTGCGCCGTCACATCGGCGTGGCCGCGCAGGACGCCACGCTCGACCCG
Source organism: Acidimicrobiales bacterium (assembly GCA_052148295.1). Classification (GTDB taxonomy): domain Bacteria; phylum Actinomycetota; class Acidimicrobiia; order Acidimicrobiales; family RAAP-2; genus Bog-473. The sequence goes on along the minus strand of JBKQIP010000171.1, from coordinate 11,272 downwards.
CTGCTCACCGGGCGCCAGAACCTGGTCCTGGTGGGCGAGCTCTCCGACATGGGGCGCGCCGCCTCGCGGGCCCGGGCGACCGAGCTCCTGGCGCAGTTCGAGCTGACGGACGCCGGCGACCGGGTCCTCAAGGGCTACTCGGGCGGCATGCGCCGGCGCCTCGACCTGGCGGCCTCCCTGATGACGCGGCCCCCGGTGCTGTTCCTCGACGAGCCGACCACGGGCCTGGACCCGACGAGCCGCCAGCGGGTCTGGGAGGCCATCCGCGAACTGCTGGGCGAGGGGGTCACCGTGCTGCTCACCACGCAGTATCTCGACGAGGCCGACGCCCTGGCCCACCGCATCGTGGTCGTCGACCACGGGCGGGTCATCGCGGACGGGACGCCGCTCGAGCTGAAGGAGGCGAGCCGGAGTGCCCACCTCGAGGTGACGTTGGCGGCACCGCACCCCGACGCGGTGGCGGCCATCGCCCCCCTCGTGACCGGGCACGTGGCGGTGAGCGACGAGGGCCGGCGCCTGATCGCGGGCGTGGACGCCGCGCCGGGGTTGGCCACCTCGGTGGTGCGGGCACTCGACGGGGCCGGGGTGCTGGTGGACAACATCGAGGTGCGCCAGCCCTCGCTCGACGACGTGTTCTTCTCCCTCACCGGTGGGCACATCGAGGCGGACGAGGTCGGGGGTGACGGTGACGGCCGCGTCGGTGGTGACGGCGGCGTCGGTGGAGGTGACGGGGGCGTTGGTGGTGGCGGCGACGGTCGCCACACGCTGGAAGGAGCACACGCATGACGACGACCACGCTGGCACCGACGACCACCTCGGTCGGCCGGGCCCGGCCGGCGGGCAGCCCGTTCGGCGCGCTGGCCGACGTGTGGGCCATGACCCGGCGCAACCTCGTGCACATCTCGCGCGAGCCGATGCAGCTGTCCGACGTGACGGTCCAACCGGTGCTGTTCACGGTGCTCTTCGTCTTCATCTTCGGTGGTGCCATCCCCATCCCCGGCGGTGGCACCTACAAGGACTACCTCCTGGCCGGCATCCTGGCGCTGAACCTGATCACCTCGACCATGGGCACGGCGGTGGGACTGAGCACGGACCTGCACGAGGGCATGGTCGACCGCTTCCGGGCGCTGCCCATGTGGCGCTCGGCCGTGCTGGTGGGCCGATCCATGGCCGACCTGATGACCTCCTGCCTGTGCGCCCTCATCGTCGGGCTGACCGGCCTGGCGGTCGGGTGGCGGGCCGACGCCAGCCTCGCCGGCATCGCGGCCGGCTTCCTCCTGGTGCTCTTCTTCGCCTATTCGTTGACGTGGATCGCGGCCTGCGTGGGGCTGAACGCCAAGAGCCCCGAGTCGGCCGCCTCCTTCGGTTTCATCGTGCTGTTCCCGCTGGCCTTCGTGTCCAACGCCATGGTGCCCACTTTGCACATGCCGGGGTGGATGCAGGCCATCGCGGACTGGAACCCGGTGAGCGCCGTCTGTGCCGGGGCCCGCAAGCTGTGGGGGAACCCCAACCCCTCGGCGGCGATCCACACCTGGCCCATGCAGCACCCGATCGAGGCCTCGCTGATCTGGTCGGTGGTGATCCTGGCCGTGGCCGCCCCGCTGGCGGCGCACTTCTTCAAGCGGCGCACGACCGAGTAGGCCACCCCGGCACCTCCGACACACGGGCGGAGTTGCTCCGCCCGACGGTCCACCCGACGGCCCGCCCGAAGGCCCCGGCAGCATCATTGCTAATCTGCCGGCCGTGACGGGAGACCCGTGGATGGGCGACGCCTGCGCACTGGTCGACGCCTTCCGGGCCGGGACCATCTCCCCCACCGAGGCCCTCGCCGCCTCACTGTCCGCCATCGCCGACTCCACGCTCAACGCCGTGTGCTTCGTGGACGAGGAGCAGGCGCGCGCCGCCGCCGCGTCCGCCGACGTGTCGCTGCCCTTCGGCGGCGTGCCCGTGGCCTTCAAGGAGCTCGACCCGGTGCTCGGATGGCCCCAGACCGAGGCCTCTCTGGTGCTGCGGGACCGGATCGCCGCCTATGACGGGACCATGACGACCCGTTTGAGGGAGGCCGGGGCGGTGCCGGTGGGCCAGACCACGGCGAGCGAGTTCGGCGGCATCAACTGCACCTACACCCGACTGCACGGCGCCACCGCCAATCCCTACGACCGCACCCGCACGCCGGGCGGCTCGTCCGGCGGCTCGGCGGCGGCGGTGGCCGGCGGCCTCGTGCCCATCGCCACCGGCGGCGACGGCGGGGGATCCATCCGGATCCCGGCCGGCTTCACCGGCCTGCTAGGCCTCAAGTCCACCTTCGGCCGCATCCCCAAGGGCCCCCACACCGAGATCGAGCCGCTCACCGCCGTGCTCGGCTGCCTGGCCCGTTCGGTGCGCGACGCCGCCCGCTGGTTCGACGTCTGCAACGGGGCGAGCGAGTACGACCCCTTCAGCCTGCCCCGGGTCGAGGGGTGGGAGGCCGGGCTGGGCCGCCACGACCTGCGCGGCATGCGGGCCGTGGTGGCACCGGACCTGGGGTCGGCGGTCATCTCGCGGGCCGTGCGTGAGGCGGTGGAGGGCGCCGCCGCCGCGCTGATCGCCGACGCCGGTCTCGCCCGCGTGGACGTCGCCGTGTCGCTGCCCCGCGGTGGGCTGGAATGGGCCCTGGCCGGCACGGCCAGCCTGCTGGTGGGGCTGGGCGATCGCTATCCGGCCTGCGAGGCCGACCTGACGCCCGAGATCATGCTGGCCGCCAACGTGGCCACCCGCCACTACGACATCGAGGCGGCCAAGGGGATCGAGGACTTCCGGCGCCGGAGCATCCGGGCCCTGGCCGCCGTGTTCGACCAGGCGGACTTCGTTCTGTGCGCCACCAACCCCGACGTGGCCTTCGCCGCCCAGGGGCCGCTGCCCACCACGGTGGACGGCGTCGACCTGGTGGCCGAGCTCGGCTTCGAGGCGGCGGTGGGGAACAACGGCGCCCTGACCATCCCGGCCAACACCACGGGCAACCCGGCCGTGGCCATCCCGGTCGGTCTGGTGGACGGGCTCCCCGTCAGCCTGCAGGTCATCGGGCGCCATCACGCCGAGCCGCTGTTGCTGGAGCTGGCCCGGGTGGTCGAGCGCGAGCGGCCGTGGCCGCTGGTGGTCCCGGGCGCCCCTCGGTGAGCGGGGTGGCGGGGTGATCGGGGTGCGGTCCCCGCGGTCCGCCGTCGTCGGTCACGAGCGTCGCAGCCGCCAGACGGTCAGTGGGGCGAAGACCGCGATGAGCCCGGCCGACCACAGCAGGGAGGGCACGAGGTAGCTACCGAGGGAATGCCCGAGGAGCTCGGTGGCCCCCCGCCCCTCGGTGAGGATGCGCACGGTGTTGCACATGGGGGTCAGCGGCTGGTGGTAGGCGAAGGCCTGCAACCAGCCGGGCATGGTGGCGACCGGCACATAGGCGCTCGAGACGAACGAGAGGGGGAAGACCAGGAAGGAGATGCCCTGGGCCGCCTGCGGGCTGCCGGCCAGGAGACCCAGGCCGATGAAGAGCCAGCAGAAGGCGAACCCGTAGAGGACGCACAAGCCGAAGGCCACCGCGTCGGCTCCGGGCCCGTTCTGGGTCCGGAACCCCACCAGCACCCCGAAGAAGGTGGTGACGGCCAGGCTCCAGATCAACACCGAGGTATCGGCGCCCACCCGGCCCGAGACGATGGAGAGCAGGCGGATGGGCAGGCTGCGCAGCCGGTCGAAGAGGCCCCCCTGCAGGTCCTCCGCCACACCCGTCGCCGCTCCCATTCCGGAGAACAGCACGCTGGTGACGATGAACCCGGGAATGAAGAAGTCCACGTAGGACAGGGACCCGATGTGGCTGATGGCTCCGCCGAAGACGAAGCGGAAGATGAGGAGGAAGAGTGCCCCCTGCGCCGTGCCGGCGATGATCAGCTGGGGCGAGCGGACGAACTTCTTCACCGTGCGGGCCGCCACCTCGTAGCTGGCCACGACGTAGGGCGCGCCGGCGTTCGCGGTCGGTGCCGGGCCGTCGAGGGCCGCCCGCGGCGTGGTCGAACGGGCCGGTGGGATGGTGGACGGCCGGTTCATGCGACCTTCTCCTTGGACGGCTCGGACGGGGATGCGGCCGTGGTGTGCCCGGTGAGGGAGAGGAACACCTCGTCGAGGGTGGGGCGACGCAGGGCGAGGTCCTCCACCGTGATGTCGGCCTGGTCCAGGGCGCGGACCACCTCGGGCAGCAACTGTGCGCCCACGCGGGCGGCCACCGAGCAGCGCCGGGTGGCCGGATCGACCGCGGCGTCGCCGGCCCCCAGGCGGGACAGGATCTCCGCGGCCTGTCGCAGGCTCTCCGGATCGCGGGTGTGCACCTCGATCATGTCCGAGCCGGCGCGCGTCTTGAGCTCCCCCGGCGTCCCCCGCGCGATGACCCGGCCCCCGTCGATGATGACGATGAAGGCGGCGAGCCGATCGGCCTCGTCGAGGTACTGGGTGGTCAGCACGATGTCGGTCCCGGTGTGGCCCAGGTGGCGGATGTCGTCCCACAGCTCGATGCGGCTGCCCGGGTCGATGCCCGTGGTGGGCTCGTCCAGCAGGAGCAGGCGCGGCCGTCCCACCAGGCTGGCCCCGAGGTCGAGGCGGCGGCGCATGCCGCCCGAATAGGTCCCCGCCAGGCGGTCGGCGGCGTCGGTGAGCCCGGTCAGCTCGAGGATGCGGTCCGCGCTGGCGCCGGCCTCCCGCCGGCTCTGGCCGTAGAGGCGGGCCACCATGCGCAGGTTCTCCCGGCCCGTCATCATCTCCTCGACGGCCGCCGACTGGCCGGCCAGCCCGATGAGGCGCCGGATGGCCATGGAGTCGTGCACGACGTCGTGACCGGCCACCCGCAGGATCCCGGCGTCGGGACGCAGCAGGGTGGCCACGGTGCGGATGAAGGTGGTCTTGCCGGCTCCGTTGGGGCCGAGAATGGCCACCACCTGCCCGGAGGGAACGGTCAGGTCCAGCTCGTTCAGCGCGTGGACCTTCCCGAATCGTTTGCTGAGGCCTTCGGCCTGAATGAGGGCGTGCACGGGCGCGCTCCTTTCGCTGATCGGTGGGGCTCGATCGACGAAGGTGGCCTACGCTGTCGGTGCTGCCCGAGCATGGGTCCCTCGCGGATCGATCTCGTGGTTGGACGGATCCGGGGTCGCGTGGCACTACACGCGGCCCCGATTCGTCGGGTGGTTCGTCCGGTCGTCTCTCAGGTGGGGTCGAAGTTGAACACCACCCCCTCGAGCGGGATGGTGCCGTCGGCGTGGAAGGACCGCCACATCTCGAGTCCCTCGAGGTCGCCGGCCTCGATGTCCTTGACGAGGCCTTCGACGAAGTGCAGTTCGGCCTCCAGCAGTTGCTCCTCGTACTCACCCTCGAGGTTGAAGAGGCGGGGCAGGCCCACCTCCCGGGCGATCCGCGTGGCCCCGCGCATCTGGCCCAGGCGGAAGCGCAGCCCGTCGGCTCGCGTGCGCAGCGCCTGGAGCGCGTCCTCCGGGGCCAGCGCGGCGATGAAGGACAGGCCGGCCATGAACTGGGGGTACTCCTTGGCGGGTACCCCGATGAGCTCGGTCATCCAATCGATCATCTCCCGGGCACCCTCGTCGGTGATCTCGTAGATCGTGCGCTCCGGTCGCTTGCCGGCGCGCACCGTCTCCCGCGCCGCGATGAGGCCCCGCTTCTCGAGGGCCTCGACCACGGCGTAGAGGGAGCCGTAATTGAGGCGCACGCTCTCCTGCTTGGCCCGCTGCCGCAGCGTCTGCGCCACCTCGTAGGGGTGCATGGGCCGTTCAAAGAGCGTGACCAGCACGGCCAGCGCCAGCGGGTTGGAACGGGTCCGTCGGGGCACCGGACGGATAATACTTTATTCAGAGTGATTGATCAAGAGCATTCCGGTCGGTTTATTCCGGTGGCCGACGTTCGGGCCGAATTGCGGTCCCGGGGCGTAACCTGCTCACCGCATGGCACCCACCGTCGTCCACGTGGCCCCCCACCCCGACGACGAGGCGGTCGGGTGCCCCGCCGCGCTCCTGCACCTGCGCGATCGGGGCTGGCGCGTCCTCAGCGTCATCGCCAGCCTCGGCTTCCCCGACCAGTGGCCCCGTCGACGCGCCGAGGCGTCGGAGGCGTCGGCCCGGGCCGGCTTCGAGGCGATCTTCCTCGAGCCGCCGCTCGACATCTCCCTGGGCGACGACCTGCAGCGGGCGGCCGACCGGGTGGCGGCCGAGCTGCCGCCCATCGTGCGGGAGCACGACGCCCGCATCGTGGTCTCGCCCTCGCCCCACGATGTGCATCACGGCCACGAGGTGGTGGGCCGGGGTGTCCGGCGCGCCGTGGAATCCCTGCCCCCCACGCTGCGCTGGTGGATGTGGGGCGTGTGGGGCGACCTGCCCGCCCCCAACGTCTACCTGGGCTTCGGCGAGGTCGAACTGGACCGGATGCTGCACATCTTGGAGGCCTACGCCGGCGAGTTGGCGCGCAACGACTTCCGGCGCCTGCTGGCCGGGCGCGCCATGGCAAACGCCGTGCTGGGCTCCGAACGGGTCTTCGGGTTCGGCTCCCCCGCCTTCAGCCCGCTGCCCTATGCCGAGGTCCTGACCGAGGTGCGCCACCTCGACGGGCGCTTCATGGCCTCCGAGCCGCACGACCTCGACGAGGGCCCCTTCGTCGACGCCCAGTTCGACGTGGACCTCACCCCGTGGCTGCGCGCCCCGAGCGCCCGTCAGCTGGTGGGGCCCATCCGTGAGGTGCACGCCAAGGACGCCTGAGCGCGGCCACGGAGCCGGGACATTTTTTCGAAACTCTGTAAATTCCTGAAAAGTTGGGCCCGTTCTTCATCAAGGCACCGCATCGATCAAGCAATCGAAGGACTTTTGAAAAAGGGGTTGGGCCCGATGGACCGGCGCGACGACCACATCACCGTGCTCAGTGCTCGGATCGGCCCGGAGCTGGCTGTCCGAGCGACGTTGCTCCATCACACCATGGCGCGCCGGCTGGGACTCGGCCTGACCGACCTCACCTGCGTGGTCCTCCTGGGGCGCGCGCTGACGCCGTTGACGGCGACCAAATTGGCCGAGCTCACGGGCATGACCGCGGCGGCAATGACGGGCGCGGGCGATCGACTCGAAGCCGCTGGTTTCGTCGAACGGGTGCGCGACCGGTCGGATCGGCGCCGCTGGCTCCTGCGTCTCGTCCCCGACCGGGAGGACGAGCTCACGTCGCTCGGCGCACCGATGACCTCGTCCGTCGCCGAGTTGTGCCGCGGCTACAGCGACCACGATCTCAATGTGATGGTGGACTTCCTGACCGAGCTGGGCGCCATCTGGGACGTCGAGACCGATCGGCTGCGGCGAAAGTGGGGCGGGCGGCCCGGAGGGCTTCCGGCTGGAAAGTCGGACGGTCGACCCACCACGGCCGCAGTCTGATGCGGGCCGGGGGCAGGGCGCCGTAGACCAGCACCGCCTCGCCGCGCCGCAGGCAGCGCACGTCCTCGGGTGGGAGCAGGCGCCGGGGGCTCCGGGTCGAGGTGGTGGAGCGTCCCCCTCGGGCGTCGCGGGTGACCGAGGGATGCGTCACCTCCTCGTCGCCGACCAGCCGGCTGGCGTACTCCAAGGTGTCCGGATCGGCGATGCCGGGCAGGAACAGCTTGGCCCGGTGGTTGTTCAACACCGTGGGCGCCCGGGGCCCGTAGCGGGCCCGCACCTGAGCCAGGTCCTGCCACACGGTGACCAGCTGGACCCCGTGCGACGCTCCGGTGGCGGCCAGCCCGTCGAGCTCGGCCAGCGGGGCGATGTGCGCCGCCTCGTCCAGCACGACCAGGAAGGGCGGGTCGAGGCGCCGCCCGGCACGGGTGGCCCGGGTGAAGGCCAGGAAGAGCACCTGCTGGGTGAGGGCGGTGAAGTAGCCGCGCAGCCGGCGCTGGTCGTGGGCCGGCGCGCACAGGTAGAGCGTGTGGCTGCCCCCGAACAGGTCGGCCGGTTCGAAGGAGCCGGTCACCGACGACGCAGCGGCGAAGGGGGCGAGGACGGTCTCGGCCGTGGTGTAGACCGAGCTGCGTGTGCGCTCGTCGCGGCACCACGACGCCCGCGCCGCCTCCTCGGCCTCGGGTAGGCCGGCCGCCAGAAGGAGGTCGGCGACCTCGCCCACCTCCTGCGTGTCCACCCAGCGCACCACGTCGGCCATGGGCCGACGGCCCCGGGCGGCGGCGAAGAACAGGGGGGCCAGCAGTTTCGCCGCCGTGGCGTACCAGAACTCGCCGTCGGCGGTGGTGCCGTCGGCCCGGGCGGCCTCGCAGAGATCACCCGCCACGTGCCGGGCCGCGGTCCAGTCGGCGCATCCGGCGAGGGGGTTCCACGCGCTGGCGGGCGCGCCGGTCGATCCGGTGGGATCGATGCACCAGACGCTCCCCCGCTCGGCCCGGAGCCCGAGGGTGTGCCGCAGCAGGTCGCCCTTGACGCTGGCGGCCAGCACCGGCCCCTCCCAACCCGCGATGGCCGGCACGGCCAGGGCGCTGGTCTTCCCGCTCTGGGTCGGGCCCACCACGACGAGCGACTGGGCCGGCTCGGCCGCCACCCGGGCCGGCCGGCCCCGCCCGGCCGTGGTGCCCAACGCCAGCCGTCCCGGGTGGGCCGCCTTCAACGGCAACAGCAGCGGGGCCAGGTCGCGCCCGTTGGCCCAGCGGGCACCCCGGTGCGAGCCGCCCCGGTGCGGGCCGCTCCGGCGCCAGCGGGCCCGACCCTCGTGACCGTACGAGAGCGCGGCCAGCACGGTTCCCCCCAACGCGAGGGGCAGCACCGCGGCGAGGCCGTTCACGCCCCGGCCGTCATGGCCCGATCGGTGTCGACCATGAGACGCTCCATCGGGCTGAGCCGGTGCTGGACCAGGAACGAGCGCGGGCCGACCTTCCACAGGGCGACGCCCCGGCGCAACTGGGGCAGCAGCTCGCTCTCGGTGGAGGAGAGCGACAGCAGCTCGGCGGCCGCGGCCAGCTCACCGGGGGACTGGGCGTAGACCACCCGCGTCTCGGAATCGGACAGCAGGCCCTGAGCCAACGCCACCTGCTCGGAGTCGGTGGCGCCGACCGAGCGCAGGTCGGACACCCGGTGCAGAACCGCCACGTTGGACACTCCGAAGGCGCGCGAGAGCTTCCAGGACGACTGGAGCCACCGGGCCACCCCGAGGTTGGAGAGAATGGCCCAGCTCTCGTCGACCACCAGGAAGACGGGCCCGCTGCTCCTCGCGGCCGCGCCGTCGGTGCTCGTCCGCCGGGCCAGCGCAGCCTGCAGCCAGGCGGTGGCGCAGGCCATGAGGACGCCCAGGGCGGCCGAGGTGTACAGGGCGGAGAGGTCCAGCACGACCAGGGGGGCCGAGAGGTCCAGGCCCGGCGTCGTCGCCCCGTCGAACATCCCCCGCAGGTCCCCGTGCACCAGTCGGCGGAGTTCGAGCGCCACGTCGCGCCCGTCTTCCAGGAGCCGGCGCCGTCCGGTGCGGAGCGACGCGGCCGCATCCGCCGCGGGGGCGAGCAGGGCCTCGACCACCGACGGCACCGTGGGCACGTCGGCCCCGACGGTGCACGACGCCAACGCCACGCCCAGCGCGGCGCGCTCGCGCGGCGCCAGGTCGCGGCCCAGGCAGGCCCGCGCCAACGACGTCAGCAGCTCCATGCGCCGGCGCGCCGTGCTCCCCTCGCCGTCGGTCACGCCGCCCGGGTGCTCGGGACCGGGGTCGAGCGGGTTGAGCCGGACCGCTCCGCCCGGCCGCAGGGCCACCGGCCGCACGCCCCAGGCGGCGGCCAGGTCGCCGTACTCGCCCTTGGGATCGACCACCCAGGCGCGGCGCCCGAAGACGGCCTGGCGCCACAGGAACGTCTTGACGAACGCGCTCTTGCCACGACCGATCTGTCCGAAGACCACCATGTTCGGGTTGGACACCGCCCCCTGGGCGTAGAGCTCGAAGGGATCGAAGACGAACGACCCACCGAGGAGATCGTCGCCGATCACCGTGCCCCGCTGGCCCAGGCCGGCCTCGGCGATGAACGGGTAGGCCGCGCCCAGATGCCGGGTCGTGACCTGATGGGCGGGCACCCGGGGCCCGATCCGTGCCAGCACCTCAAGGAACGGTCGGGGACGGCGCCCCGCGGACCGCTCAGGCGCCGATCTGCGTCACCCCGTCGCGGCCCGGGGGCGGCTCCACCGGGAAGAGCGCCGTCGACACGAACCGGCGCGGCTCGGGGCGCTCCGCCGGGTCCGCCGCCTCGGGGGTGCCTGGATGGTGCGTGCCGTCGCTGTCCTCCACCAGGTAGTTGGTGTTGCGGAGCCGGCTGCCCATCTCGGCCATGATCCGGTAGGCCACCGCGGGTATCGAGGTGTTGAGGGTCTGGAACTGGCTCCGTGACAGGGCGAGCAGGCGCATGGGGGTCTCGGCGATCACCGTGGCCGTCCGGTTCTTGCGGTCCAGCAGGGCGAGCTCGCCGAAGAACGACCCGGCCTCGAGGTGGTTGAGCCGTCTCCCGTTCCGCCACGCCGAGGCCGATCCCTCCACGATGACGAAGCACTCGAAGCCGGGCGCGTCCTGCTCGGTCAGCACCGTGCCGCGCGGGACGTCGACCATGGTCATGAGCGAATCGATCTGCCGCAGCTCGTCCTTGGTGCAGCCGGCGAAGAGGGCGACCTCCCCCAGCAGCGCCACCCGCTGGTCCTTGTTCGTCCGGAACGAAGCCATCGTCACCGATCCTCTCACTTCTGCGGGGCGATCGTACGGCTCTTCGGGGTCGCCCGCCTGTGCGACCGGGTCCCCGGTCGGGCCCACCATGCTCATGCCGTCACGATGACACGAGGGCATCCAATCTGTCGCCAATGCCGGTCCAACCGGGCCCGCCCCCCTCCAATACGGGTTGCAGCGACCCCGGACCCCTGCCGGCGCCACCCCACCTCGCCCCGGGCCGAGCCTCGACTCACCCCAGCGCCAGGAGCGCCTCGTCGGCCCGCCGGGCCTCGGCCGCGAAGCGCCACTGCCGGGCCAGGTCCCTGCCGGCGACCAGGTATTCCCGGGCCGCCGCCATGTCCCGCCTCCGGGCGGCCACCCGGCCCCGCTCGATCAGGGTGCGGGCCGTGAAGAAGGGGGATCCGGTGACTTCAGCCATGTGGGCGGCCACCACGAGGTGCTCCTCGGCCCGCGAGAGCTGCCCGGTCACCGCGGCCAGGCCCCCGAGGTAATGGGCGATGGGGCCTTCGCACGTGGTCCCGGCAATGGCCAGCAGGCCCTCGAA
>JBKQIP010000170.1:0-7180 GCA_052148295.1 Acidimicrobiales bacterium | reverse complement strand
GTGACGACTCGCCGCTCTACCGGGACCAGCTGGCTCACGGCGGCGCCCGGGATGCCTTTTGGGATCCGCTGAACTTCCGCCCCCTGCTGGCGGAATGGACGGTGCCGACCCTGCTCATCGACGGCTGGCACGACTACCCGCTGCCCGGCGTGGTGGAGGACTACAGGGTCCTGCGCGCCGCAGGTGCCCCGGTGCACCTGCGCATCGGCGCCGGGGGACATTTGGGCGGGGGCGGGGAGGGTGGCATGACGGACGCGCCGCTGGACTGGTTCGACACCTGGCTGCTCGGCCGCGAGGGGCTGCTCGACCCGACCCCAGTGAAGGTCCACGTCCAGGGCGAAGGCGGCCGGTGGCGCGACCTTCCGGACTGGCCTCCCTCCTCGGAGCCGACCCGCTGGTACCTCCACGAGGGCGGGTGGCTGGCGCCCACCGCGCCGGAGGCACCGTCGGACCCGGACCGCTTCCGCTACGACCCCGCCGACCCGACGCCGTCGGTCGGCGGCATCGGGATGCTCACCGGAGGCACGGTCGACAACCGCGCTCTCGAGGCCCGCAGCGACGTCGTCGTCTACACCTCGGACGAGCTGCGTGAGCCGCTGGAGCTCATCGGTCCGGTGGAGGCGGAGCTGCACGTGACGTCGAGCCTTGACCACACCGACTTCTTCGTCCGGCTGACCGATGTCCACCCCGGTGGCGAGTCGGTCAACGTGTGCGATGGGCTGCAGCGCTTCGATCCGGCGTCCATCCACCGGGAGGCGGATGGGACGTTCACGGCGGCGGTGGTCATGTGGCCGGTGGGGCACCTCTTCGCCCCGGGTCACCGCCTCCGTGTCCAGGTCTCCAGTGGCGCCCACCCCGTCTACGCCCGCAATCTCGGCACGGGTGAGCCTCCGGCCGACGCCGTCTCGATGCGGGCCGCCGACCAGACCGTGCAGCACCGCCCGGGCCGGCTGTCCTCGGTGGTGCTGCCGCACTTCCGCGCCCCCGTTGCCCCTGCCGGCGAGTAGGGCGGCGGCAGAGCGGCCAGCGGGCACGGTGGCTTTGGAGAACCTGCCCATGAAGGCGATGACGGTCAAGGAACCCGGAGGGCTGGAGAACCTCGTCATGGTCGATCGGGAAGCGCCGGAGCCCGGGCCCGGTCAAGTACTGGTACGGATCCGCTCGAATTCGCTCAACTACCACGACTACGTGGTGGCGACGGGCCTGCTCAGAGTCGAGGACGGGCGGGTGATCCTCTCTGATGGCGCAGTCCGCACTGGCTCGCCGGAGAGGCCAGTCAGACATCGATGGCGGTCAAGCCCGGCGAGTCGGTCGACGGGTATGGCTGTGAGTACGTCGCGGTCCCGGAGGCATGGGTCACCCGGGCCCCAGCGGGTTACACCGACGCCGACGCCGTCATCCTGCCGCAGTGAGCGTCCGATCAGAGGCATCGTCCGGCCACCGGGTGGTGGAACCCGCCGTCGCCGCGGCTGCGGCAGCGGCGACCCGGTCGCCGATCTGTGTGATCTCGTCGGCGCTCACCTCGTGGATCGGACCGAGCAGCATGATGGAGGCGCCCACGTGTCCGTCGGCTTGGAAGACGGGGGCGGAGATCTGTGCGACACGGACCATGCCGTCGGGCTCGAAGTCGGCGGCGAGGTACTCGGTGTGGGTCATGTGCCGGGCGGCTTCGTCGCGTGCGCGCTGAGCGTCATCGTCCTCTCGACCGCTGGCCACGCGCTCCAAGGCGTCGATCAGATTCGGTTGTCGAGCGGTCACCAGCGTGACGCTGAACCCATGGAGGCGGATGGCGTCGAGCGCCGCCCGATAATGCGCGAGCTCGGCCGGTGTGAGCGGGGGGTCGGCCCGGTCGAGCCATCGCCCGATCCCCTCCTCGTCCTCCCACGCCACGAAGGAGGCGCCGAACGGCGGCGCCAGTTGGATGGCTTCGCCGACGCGGGCACGGAATCCGAGTGGCGGGCCGAAGTCGAAGACGTCCGACACGCGGGTCTCGTCGCGGTCGCGGATGCTCACGGCCGCCACCGACGATTGCGCACGCGCCAGTGCCTCGGCCTGTTCGGCTGCGGCCCGTAGCGTGGGGTTGGCGACGCGTGCGGCGTCACCGATGACGATGCAGGCCGGCCCGAGCTCGTAGCGCAGCACGGAGTCCCGCCGCACAAAATCCCGCTGAGCGAGACCTCGGAGCAGCGTGTCGCACGTGGCGCGGGGGATGTCCACCAGACGGGCGAGCTCGGACACGGTGAAGCGCCGTGTGGGGTGGTGGGCCAGGTAGCTCAGCAGGTCCGTGGCGCGGACGACCGCAGGCGAGGGAGAGAGTGGCATCGCTAAAATAATAGCAATATTGACAGCAATACGTCAAGTTGTTAGCCTGAGGAGAATGAGCGGGGGACGTGTCGTCGGGGCCGGCCGGGTACGTCGCGCCGGCTCGGGGGCCGGCGCCGTGACGCGGGCGCTCCCTCAGCACGAGGGGTGACTCGGTTGTTGCTCGACCGCGATCGCATCCGGACGCTGTTCGACCTGGGCAGTGACGTGTACGCGAGCCGCGGCGGCTCGTTCGACCTCGACCCCTACCCCACGTTCCACCGCCTGCGCGAGACGGGACCCGTCCACGCCGGCGCCCCGCACGAGGCGCTGGGCTGGACCGGCGAGGTGTTCTTCCAGGGGCTGCCGTATCCCGAACGCCCGCACTTCTCGGCCTACGACTTCGCGTCGTGCTCGACGATCCTGAAGGACGACCGGCGCTTCGTCACGAACGTCGCACCGATGCCCGGCGAGCCGCCGCTCCCCGATGCCGCCATACTCTTCATGGACGGTCGGCGGCACCGCCACTACCGCACCCTCGTGCAGCCTTCGTTCATCCCGGGGCGCGCCGTCTGGTGGCTCGAGAACTGGATCACCCGGACGGTCCATCAACTGATCGACGCGTTCGAGCAGGAGCGCCGGGTCGACCTCAACATCGAGTTCTGCGCACCGATACCACTGCTCACCATTACCGGCAGTTTCGGCATCAGCATGGACGAGGCACTCGACGTGCGTGCCGCCGTCACCTCCGACGGACAGGGCGGCCCCACGCTGGCGCGCCTACTCCTCCCGATCATCACGGCGCGCCGTGAGCAACCGTGTGACGACCTGATCAGCGTGCTGGTCGCCGCTGAGGTGACCGACGAGGACGGTGTCGTCCACCGGCTCACCGACACCGAAGTCCTGTCGTTCGCCTTCCTGCTCCTCGCCGCCGGGTCGGGCACGACGTGGAAGCAGATGGGCATCACCCTCGTGGCCCTGCTCGGGCACCCCGAGGCACTCGCCGCGGCGCGGGAGGACCGCTCCGTGCTGCGCCGCGTGGTCGAGGAGTCGGTGCGGTGGACGCCGACGGATCCGGCCTTCTCCCGTTTCGTGGCCGAGGACTGCGAACTGGGCGGGGTCGAGATGCCTGCGGGGGCGGTCGTGCACGCATGCCTGGCCGCGGCAAACCGCGACCCGTCGCGCTGGGAGCGCCCCGACGAGTTCGAACCCTCCCGACCTCCGAGGCCACACCTCGGCTTCGGGCACGGACCGCACACCTGCCTCGGGATGCACGTGGCGCGCGCCGAGATGACGCACGGCATCGGCGCGCTGCTGGACCGCCTTCCCGGCCTGCAGCTCGACCCGGACGCACCCGCGCCGCGGGTCGTGGGACTGTACGAACGGGGTCCCGACGCCGTACCCGTGCGGCTCGGGGGAGCGGCATGAAACTCCTCGACGGGAAGTCGTGTGTGATCACGGGCGCCGGCTCCGGCGTGGGCCGCGCCGCCGCCGTGCTGTTCGCCGGGCACGGCGCCTCGGTGGTGGTGGGCGACGTCCGGGACCCCTGGTCGGCCGAGACGGTGGCGCTCGTCGAGAAGGCGGGGGGGAGGGCGCTCTCGGTGCGCTGCGACGTCTCCCAGGAGGAGGACGTCGAGGCCCTGGTCGCTCGTGCCGTGGCCGAGTTCGGCCGGCTCGACGTGATGTACAACAACGCCGGGATCAGCTCTCCGAAGACCGGGCTCCCCTTCGTCGAGCACACCCAGGCCGACTGGGACCGCTTGCTCGGCGTCAACCTGATGGGCATGGTCCACGGTTGCAAGCATGCGGTGCTGCAGTTCCGCCGCCAGGGCGGGGGTGGCGTGATCGTCAACACCGGCTCGGTGGCCGGCATGGTCGGATTCGGCGGTGTGCCCTACGGAGTCTCCAAGGCGGGGGGTCTCCTGCTGACCAAGTCGCTGGCGATGGAGGTTGCCAAGGAGGGCATCCGCATCAACGCCATCGCACCGGCGACCCTGCTGACGAACTTTGGGCGCGAGGAACAGGACGCCTTCAAGCCACGCACGCCCGAGGAGGTCGAGCTGTGGGGTTCGTTCGTCCCCACCGGGCGCGCCAGCACTCCGGAGGACTGCGCCAACGCCGCCCTCTTCCTCGCCTCCGACCTCTCCGCCAACACGACTGGGGGGATCATCCCGGTCGACGGCGGTTACCTGGCACGGTGAGGCGATGACCGACCTGATCGCCGCCCGTCAGCCCTTCGTCAACGGCGAATGGATCACCGGTGGCGGCGTACCCGTCATGGTGGAGTCGCCGGCCACCGGGGAGGTGGTGGCGTCGGTCGAAGCGACGTCACCCGAGCAGGTGCGCGCCGCCATCGCCGCCGCACGGGTCGCCTTCGACGAGGGACCGTGGCCCGGCCTGGGGGCGCCGGACCGCGTGGCGGCCATCCGGCGCTTCGGCGCGGCGCTCGAGGCACGGCGCGGCGCCCTGGTCGAGACCGTCATCGAGGAGGCCGGCTGCCCGCGCGGCGTCACGGAACTCGTCCAGGTCGGCATGGCGCTCTCGAGCGTCGACGAGCTGGCGGATCTGTACGAGCACCAGCCCCAATGGGAGTACAACGAGGTTCCGCTGTCGGACCATTTCACCGGTTCCTCGGTCCGCCTCTCGATCCGCCGGTTCGAACCCACCGGCGTCGTGGCCGCCATCACGCCGTACAATTTCCCACTGATCACCAACGTGTGGAAAGTGGTGCCCGCCCTTCTCGCCGGTTGCACCGTCGTCCTGCGCCCGAGCCCCCTCACCCCCCTCGAAGCGACCGTGTTCGGCGAGGCCGCGCAGGAGGCGGACCTCCCCCCGGGCGTGCTGAACGTCGTCGTCGAGGCCGGCAACGAGGGCGCTGTGCTCCTCACGACCCACCCCGACGTCGACACGGTGTCCTTCACCGGGTCGACCGCCATCGGCCGGGCGGTGGCAGCGCAAGCGGCACCGACGCTCAAGCGCGTCATCCTCGAGCTCGGGGGCAAGAGCGTCGCGCTGCACCTTCCCGACGTGTGCGAGTCGGGCGTCGCGGGCGTCGTCGGCGCCGCCCTCGCCGTCTTCGCCTCCCACGCCGGCCAGGGATGTGCCCTCCAGACCCGTGTGCTCGTCCCCGAGCAGCGGCGAGCAGAGGTCCTCGAGGCGCTCAGCGCCGCCGCCGGCTCCCTCACCATCGGCCATCCCTCCGAATCGACCACCATGGTCGGACCCCTCATCAGCGAAGCCCAACGGGCACGAGTCGACGAGCTGGTCCGGCGCGCCGTGGCCGACGGCGCGCGGTGCACCGTCGGCGGTCGCGCCCCGGCCGGCCTGGAGCGCGGCTGGTACTACGAGCCCACCGTGCTCGACGCGCCCGACCCGCACAACCCGGCGAACCAGCGCGAGTTCTTCGGTCCGGTGATCTCCGTCCTGGGCTACCGCGACCTCGATGATGCCGTGCGCATCGCCAACACGAGCGAGTACGGGCTGTCGGGCGGCATCTATACCGGTGACCTGGCGCTCGGGCTCCGCCTGGCCGAGCGCCTCCGGAGCGGCACGGTGCAGGTGAACACGGGCCTCCCCGCCGGCTACACGCCCATGGGTGGGTACAAGCAGAGTGGCTACGGACGCGAGCGCGGCGCCGCCGGCATCCGCGCCTTCCAGGAGCTGAAGCACGTCGTGATCGGCAGTCGATGAACGAAGCCGCCTACACACCGCCCGACGCGCGCCAGCTGACGGCGCCGGTGCCGGACACGATGGAGGAGCTCCTGTCCCCGGCGTGGCTCACCTCGGCGCTGGGCCCTCGCTTCCCGGATATCGAGATCACCGACGTCACGCCCGGTCCGGTGATCAGCCGGGTGTCCACCAACGTCCGCTTCCGCATCGGGTGCGCCGGCGGCATGCCCGACGGGCTCGTCCCCGACCTGTGCGCCAAGGGGTACTTCAACGAAGTGGGTCGGGCGTTCCGCCAGGTCGGCGAGCCCGAGGCGCGGTTCTACCGCGATATCGCCACCTCGACCGACATCCGCACCTTGCGATGCGTCTACGCCGAGGTCGACCCGGTCACGCGTCATGGCGTGGTGATCACCGAGGACGTCGTGGCACAGGGTGCGACGTTCCTCGATGCGCGGAGCGACTACACACCAGAGCAGGCCGCCGAGAGCCTCGAGCAGCTGGCCACGCTGCACGCGGCGACCTGGTGCAACCCGGCCTCTGCCGCGGCGGCCTGGCTGGCGCCGCGGCTCGGAACGTTCCTGCAGCATCGCGGCATCGACGAGATCCGCATGAATTTCGAGGGACCGATCGGCTCCGGCGTCCCCGACGAGACCCGAGAGGCCCAGCGCCTGGCCGACGCCTTTCGCGTACTGGCCCAGCAGACCGACTCGGCCCCAGGGGGCGCGGTCATCCACGGCGACGCGCACGTCGGGAACCTCTATCTCGATGGTGAGCGACGGCCCTCGTTCGTGGACTGGCAGCTCGTGCAGCGGGGGCCGTGGTACCTCGACGTCGGCTACCACATCGCGTCGGCTCTGACGATTGCGGATCGCCGGCGAACGGAGCGGGACCTCGTGCGCCATTACCTGGACCGGCTCGAGGCGGGTGGCGTCGCGGCACCCGGGTGGGACGACGCCTGGCGTGGGATCCGCCGCGGCATCGTCTACGGCTTCTTTCTCTGGGGGATCACGCTCAAAGTCGACCCCAACCCATCGGCGCAGGTGACGGCGACGATTCGGCCGTCAGGACGGTAGTCGAGACCGCGCGGCTCGGTCGGCAGCGGGATCGGGGAGAGAATCCGCTTGGCGGTGGACCAGTCCCAGAGCTGGAGGTTGCCTCCCCGGCCGTCGGGCTCTAACTTGACGCGGTCGCGAGCCTGAGGGGTGTTGGC
>JBKQIP010000169.1:0-33502 GCA_052148295.1 Acidimicrobiales bacterium | reverse complement strand
ATGCGCAGCGTGCTGTGGCTGAAAACGGAAGCGGCCACTGAACTGCGCCTGTGCTTTCCGGGCATCACTGCGGCGCCATCGGCGGACAGTCCGCTGGGTCGGTCACCACCCGGATCGGCGACCCTACGAGGTATGCCGCAACGTCCTCCGACATCCGCTGCCACGCGGTGCGAAAGAGGCGCTCGGTGACATAGCCGACGTGCGGGGTGACGACGACGTTGTCGAGCGATCGGAAGGGATGGCCCACAGGGAGCGGCTCACGGTCGAAGACGTCGAGACCGGCACCGGCGAGGTCACCGGCACGGAGGGCCTCGACCAGGGCCGCCTCCTCGACGATCGGACCGCGGGAGATGTTCACCAGGATGGCGTCCCGTTTCATCTTGGCGAAGTCGTCGGCCCGTAGTGTGTTGCGGGAACGCTCGGAAAACACGAGGAAGACTCCGAGGACATCCGCGGACGACACAAGCTCGTCCTTGGTGACCCTGGTCACGCCGAGTTCGGCACATCGCTCGTCGGTCAGATTCTGGCTCCATGCGACGACGTCCATGCCGAACGCCTTGGCGACCGGAACCATCGCGCCGCCGAGGCGGCCCGCACCGAGGAGGCCGAGGGTCCTGCCGGCCAGCGGGATGGGGAACCCGGTCTGCCAGCCCCCGGCCCGGATGGCCCGGTCCTCAATACCGGTCCTCTTCGCGACGGCAAAGATGAGCGCCCACGCCATCTCCGACGGCGTCGGCAGGCCGCGGGGTGTCTCGTGGCCCGGTGGGCGCACCGGGGCACCGTGCTCGGTCTCCGCCGTGCCACAGAGCAGGATCCCCCGCTCGATCCGGGCCTCGTGGTCGACGACATTGCTGGTCCGGCCGTTGCAAACGATCAATTTGAGGTTGGGGAGACCTTCGAGCACCGCCCGGGGAAAGCGCGCCCGCTGCTGGGTGATGACGACGACCTCGTAGTCGGACAGCTCATCGATGAGGCGCTCCGGCGGGATGGCCTGGCGGTACACGGTGACTTCCGCATCGTCGGGCAGAACTGTCCAGTCGCCGAATTCGATAGCAACCCCGATGTAGTCGTCGAGGATAGCGATCTTCGTCACGCCGGCCCTCTCGCTTCGCCGCCAATCCAGCCCATGTCCCGTCGTCCGAGCATCACGTCCTCCCCGTTCCTCGGCCGGCGACCTGCCTCCCGGAGGCGGGTCGCGTGCTCACAGGAAAGAGTCCCAGCATCCCATGTCGATCCAGCGCGACGTCGGGGTCCTGGAGCATCGCGCCGTGGCCCAAAGGGAGAGGGAAACCTGCGCCGCACCAAACGCCGGCGCTCGTCACCATTTGTCGCGATGCACGACCTGATCGAAAGGACGTCGGTCTAGCTTTGCCATCGGCCTCAGGGGTCGGTCGGCTGGATAGCCGAGAGCAATCATGTAGGCGCAGAGGTGGTCTGCCGGTGTGTCGAGAATGCGCCTGCACGCCTCCTGGTCGCCGATCGCAGAATGCCCACTGCCGATACCCAGGTCGGTGGCGGCCAACATCATCACCATGGTCGCCTGTCCCAGGTCATACTGATCAATCGTCCGATAGCGCTCGGACTCGGGCTCAGGCAGCACGAGGACAATCGCAGCCTTGGCTGTCGCCAGGTGGCTGGCACCCACCCAGACCGTAGAAAGCTCGTGAAGCTGACCCGGATCCGTCACGAGGATGAAGTCCCACTTCTGACGATTTGACGCCGAAGGCGCGCGCCGTCCGGCCTCGAGTATTCGATCGAGGTGTTCCGGAGCTATCGGTCGATCGTCGTAGGAACGTACATTGCGGCGAGCTCTGATCGCGTCCCATGTCTCCATGCGATTGAGGCTAGCCAGTCCCGGTGCCGGACCGGTCACACGGGAGAGACCTCGACCACGCCGTTCCCCCGCCTGGACCGCACCGGTCTTCGGGACGCTGGAGTTGGCAATGGCTGCCGGCTCGGTGCGCTCTCCCTCTCACGTAGACCCAAGACCCACGTTTTTGGAAGCACTTCTTCGGCGCGGTGCAGATACCGACTCACCCCCTAGTGGATGAGAACATGACACCCATATCGATCGCCTCACCGGGATCTTCCGAAATATCGCGAGCGACATGGTCCGTCTACATTTGCCTACACTGACTTCATGGCTTCCCCCGACACGGCCATCGACACCCGCGAGCGCCAGGAATTCATGAGCGGGCTGAACGACGACCACCGACAGTTGGATCCGCCGGGCCGAGAGGCGCTCTTGGCGGAACAGCTGGAGCGGGATCCGCTCGCTTGAACGACGCCTCGATTCGACGGCTCGTCGACAAAGACCAGATCATGAACCTTGTCCACGAGTACTCCTACGGCGTCGATCACCGACTCTACGACGACGTCGTGGAGCTCTTCACCGAGGACTGCGTGGTCGACTATGGGCCCGGGATCGCTCCGGTGCGCTCTCGGGCCCGGCTCCGGGAGATGTTCGAACACCCCGGAGGGGGATACGCGGCCACCAGCCACCACAACGCCAATGTCCTGGTGACGTTCGACGGCGCCGATCGCGCCTCCGTGCGCACCTCGGTCTATGCCTGGCACGAGCGTGGTGACGGAGTCACTCCTCAGGTCTGGGGTTACTACCACGACACGGTGGTGCGCCTCGCCGAAGGATGGCGGATCGCCCACCGACAGCTCCGGGTCCTGGGCGTCACCGATTGGCCGATGGAGATGCACCCTGCCGTCCCCCCCCACGGCCGGTAGCTCTGCAGTCGTCCCGAGCACATCCACCCGCTGCGGCTTGCGACGTCGCATGGAGCTCGAGCCAGGCGACAATGGACGTGATCACGACTCGTCTTTTGGAATGACCTTGATCATCAGCAGAGCCGGGTTGTCAGCGTCCCACAATTGTCGGAACTCCTCGAGCGGTCGGAAACCGCAAGCGAGATAGAACGCCCGCGTCTTGTCGTACCCGTCGTCCGGTTTGCTCGGAGCAAGCGTCTTTACTTGGAGGAACTCCACGCCGTCCGCGGCCAGCATGTCCTCGGCATGCCGGAGCAACGCTCGGCCAATGCCTCGGCGATGAAGCTCCGCCAGCACGGCCATCACGTAGACCTCGGCGGCATAGGGGCTATGCCTCACCAGCGTGAGAAGCCCAACGTCGTCATCTCCTATTGAGGCAATGACGGAGGGAGAGCGATCGGCAACGGCGATGTAGTCCTCAACTGAGGCTGGGATCCCGAACCACGTCGGAAGGGTCTTCAAGATCCTGCGACAGGTCTCCCCGGCTCCGACTGGTTGATCCCGTATCCGAAATCCTCCATCTGCGGCCACCCGTACAGCATGCCCTCGGAATGGGCCGAGCTGCGCCGGTCACGGCCTGCGGGCGTGGGGTGGAGCAGAGCCCGATCAGGGGGCGGTGGTGGTGGACGTGGTGGTGGACGTGGTGGTGGACGTGGTGGTGGTGCCCGAAGGGGAGATCACCGTCAGCTGTGGGTTGGCGATCCAGAGGGTCACGTCGTTGCCGGTGAGCGACGGTTGGGACACGAAGCTCACCGAGCCGTTGAGCGAGAGGGCCAACCGGTTGGCGGCGGCAAGTCCATCTGGTCCGTAATAGATCAGCGACGGGGCGCCGGCGGCGATCACGGTCGGGGCGTTGTTGATTCCACTGATGGCGAATCCCAGCGCCTTGAGACCGGCGGCGGTCTGAGTGGCCAAATTTCCCGAACCGTAGGCGTTGAGTACGTCCACCGTCACGGCGCTGGCGGGCAGCGGCGCTGTCGTGCTGGTCGACGTCGGCGGGCGCACCCGAGTGGCCGTGGTGGGCGGCACGGTCGTCTTGGAGACACGGGGACCGGCCGCGCCCTGGGTGTCGATGAGCAGGAACGCGACCACGACGGCCGCCACGACCACGACTCCGGTGGCCGCGACCAGCAACCACTTGCGCCGGGGTCCGCCGGACTCGTCGGGGTCGTCGAAGACGACGATCCCCCCCTGGTGGCGGAAGGCCCTGGCGGCCTCCTCGGGAGACTGCGCCCGAAGGTCGTGGGGTCCGACCGCACCGTCCTCGCGGGCGACGCCGTCCGGCGCGTCGCCCGAGGCATCGGAGGTCTCCACTTGCTGATTATGGCCCGAAGGACCCCGTTTCCGTGTGTCAGGCACCCGATCGATTGATCCGGCCATACGCCGTCCCGAGAGGTGACGTCGATGGGCCACGGTGAGCACACCGACACCGTGCCGCGAGGACGACCCGGCGTCTACCATTGACCCCGGGTTTCCGTGCGAGAGGATGTCACCGTGCTGCTCAAGGGTCTCAACCACGTCGCCGTCATCACCAACGACGCGACTCGCCTGAACGCCTTCTACCAGGATGTCTTCGAGGCGGACGTCCTCCGGGACGGGTCGGAGTTCCCCGAGGGCCGGGGACCCCGGCTCTCGATCATCAAGATCGGCGATTGGGCCGAGCTCAACGTGTTCCAGATCGAGGGCAACACCGAGGCCGACCGCCAGACCCCCATGTTCGGCCGCGGGCGGCTCGACCACCTGGCCGTCCAGGCCGCGTCGCTCGAGGCCTTCGAGGCCATCCGGGAACGCCTCATGGCCCGCGGTGCGGCGGACGATTTCGTCACCGATTTCGGGCCCATGCTCAGCATCTTCTTCCGGGATCCCGACGGCCTCGAGTGCGAGGTCTGTGTCGAGAACCCCGATGCCGTTCCCGGCGTCCACCACCCGCCCGGCACGCGGGCGGCGCGCTACACCTAGCCCCTTCGCGAGCACCGGCACGGAGGCCACCGTGGGGACCGGTCCGCGGATCGGGCGGGCGCTCGGGGTGAGCTGATCCCGGGCCGGCCGTGGTCAGCGCGCGGAGGTCGGTGACCCGGGCCAGGGCGGGTAGCTCGGGGGTGCGGCGGCGGGCGGGTAGTGCTGGTACTGCATGACGGACCCCGCCACCTTGAACATCGGCACCTCCGACGTGGGGCCGACGGCTGCCGGGTATCGGAGGCCGCCGGTGACATAGCGGATCATGCCCGTGCCGTAGACACCTTCCTCGTCGGTCCCCTTGGCCGAGGCGTCGTACCAGATGAAGGTGTAGTCCGCCGGTGAGGCGTAACTCGGGGTCGGTGGCGCGCCCTGGTAGCCGTAGGCCGTGAGCGGGGTGGTGGGCCCCCCTCCGGTGGGCGGGTAGCGGAAGATGCCCCCCGCCCAGGTCTGCGGCGTCAAACGGGGCCCGGCCAACTCGAGGCCGTCGAACAGCTGCTCGATGGAGGGCAGCAGCACCGGTGCGGTACGGGGCGCCGGGGGCGTCGTGCCGTAGTACCACCGGTAGAGGGTGTAGGCGTCTCCCAGCTGGATCGGTGTGGGCACCGCCAAGCTGGAGATACCGAACGCGTGCGCCCATTCCTTCTGGTCGTAATAGCGCCCCAGGGTCGACGTGTCGGTGAACACGGTGCCGGTGATCACCCACTCGGGGTAGTACCCGATCGCCGCGCAGGCCTCGGTCAGGTAGATCGGCATGATGGGGTCGCCGGCGAAGATGACGGTCGAGGCGTTGTCCTCCTTGAGGTGCTCGGCGATGGTCGCCGCCTCGGAGGGCAACTCGCTCGTCACGAGGAGGTAGCTCTCGTCCAGGACCAGATGCAGGTGGGCCTGGTCTATCTCCTTCTTGAGCTCGGCGGTGAGGGACGTGTAGACGGGTGGGCTCGACTGGTAGGTGACGAGGGCGAAGCGACGGGGACGGTCCCGGAACTTCGCCTCGCCGGCGTAGATGGCGTCCCGACCCTCGAGCTGGGAGAAGACGTAGCGGAAGGCCTCGTTCAGCAACGTGTCGGGCGTGGGCAGCTGGCCCCACAGGTACGGGGCGTCCTGCTGGTAGCTGGTGTACGTGGCGCCCAGCCCGCAGTCCAGACACAGCACGTGCAGGCAGGCCAGCTCGTCCTCGTACGCCGGTGTCTGGGCCGGACCGCCGATGGAGGCGAACGCATGGATCTGCTGCCCCACCCGGACGGCGTCGGCCTGGGCCGCCACCGCGTCGGTGCTGGTGCCGGTGGCGTCGTAGGGAACCAGCACGACCTTGCGCCCGTAGAGCGGGGTGATCCGGTTGAACATGGCCACGTAGTTCTCGGCCGTGGCCAGGTTGGTGGCGGGGGTGCCGGCCGCCCCCTCGATGGCAGCCGTGAGATCTCCGGGCGGCGGGATGTAGTACACGACGGTGATGGTCTTGGCCGTGACCCCGGCCGCCGTGGCCCCGCCGTTGCTGCCGCGTGCCACCGGCACGCACGGTGCGGCGTAGATGGTCGGGATGCGCAGTCGCCCGGTGGAGCGGTCGCAGCCGGGCACCCAGCGGTAGTCCGCCGTGCGCCCCTCCTTCTGCGCCATCTGGTAGGTGATGGGCAGTTCCGGGTTGTCCGCCAGGTTGGTCGGGCGTCCGTGACCGGTGGCCGTGGGCGACGACCCGTTGCCGTTGTGCTCATGGGTGGTCGCCACCACGCCCGCGGCCACCAGGGCGGCCGCCACCACCAGCGCCGGACCCACCCGCCGCAACCACCCTACCCGTGGCCACGGGCGTGCCTCCGACGATTGGCCGGTGCCTGGAGTCTCGGCGTTGCCCGCCGGCCTGTTCACGTCCCCGGCCATGTGACCTCCCTCGCCCGGTTCGGCTCCGCGCCGGCGCCCGCACCCATCGGCGCCGTGCTCGACCCCGAGCGGGCGGGTGGTTCGTTGCCCAGGAAGGCCTCGATCACCTCGGGCCGGGCCAGGACCTGATCCGGCGGGCCCTCGGCCAGCACCGTGCCGCGGTCGAGGGTCACCAGCCGATCGGCCAGATCGGACACGAAGGCGATGTCGTGCTCCACCACCACCATCGTCGCCGCCAGCCGGCGCTGCACCCGTCGCAGCAGCTCCGCCATGGCCTCCACCTCGCGCTGGGCCACGCCCGACGAGGGCTCGTCGAGGAGCACCACCGTCGGCGCGTGGGCTACCACCGTCGCCAGGTCGACCAGCCGGCGCGTGCCGGTGGACAATTCGCTGACGAATTTGGTGGCGAAGCGCTGGAGGCCGAACAGTTCGATCAGCTCATCCACCCGTGCCGCCACGGCGGCTTCGGTGTCCACCATGACCGGCAGACGCAACGCGGCATTGACGGCGTCGCCGGTGTCGACAAAGCGCTCCAGGGCCACCGCCAGCGTGTCCCGCACGGAGAGCCCGCTGAACAGGCGCGAGTCCTGGAAGGACCGCCCCAGGCCCAGGCGGGCCCGCCGGGCGGGAGAGAGTGCCGTGACATCGACTCCGTCGAGTTCGACTCGCCCGAACCGCGAGCGCGTGAAGCCGGAGATGACGTCGAACAACGTGGTCTTGCCGGCGCCGTTGGGCCCGATGATGCCCACCACCTCGCCGGGCTGGGCGATCAAGGTCACGTCGCTGAGGGCGCCGATGCCTCCGAAGGTCACCGTCGCCCCGGAGACCTGGAGCGCGGCGCGATGGTTCGTCCCGGCGCCGCCCGTTCCCGGGGCCGCGGCGACGGCCGGCATCGCCGGTGTGGTGGGACCGCCCGTCTGCTCCAGGCCGGCCGCGGCCTGGCGCAGGAAGATGGACCACAGGAGGTCGGGACGATCGCGCACCTCGGCGGCGCTGCCCGAGAAGCGAATGTCGCCCGAGTCCATGACGTAGACCCGGTCGGCCACCGAGACTGCCACGTTGACCGACTGCTCCACGAGGAGGACCGAGGTCCCGGCGTCGCGGAGGGCCCGCACGGAGTCGAGCAGCTGCTCCACCACCACCGGGGCCAGGCCGAGCGAGAGCTCGTCGATCAGCAGCAGTGACGGGGCGGCCAACAGGGCCATGGCCAGGGCGAGCATCTGCTGCTGGCCGCCGGAGAGGTTTCCGGCCCGGTCGTCCCGCCGTTCGGCCAGCACGTCGAAGCGGCCCAGGGTGTCGGTCACCCGCTGCTCGGCCTGCTGCCGGTGCCGGCGCTCCTGCCAGGCGGCGGCGCGAAGGTTCTCCTCGACGCTGAGGGTGGGGAAGATCCCGTCGCCCCCCGGCATCTGGCCGATGCCGAGGCGGGCGATCTCGTCGGGCGGCGCGTGGGTGATGTCGCGGCCGTTGAAGATCACGGCGCCGCCGTCTGCCTCCGTGACCCCACCGATGGCCCGCAGCAGGGTCGATTTCCCGGCCCCGTTGGTGCCCAGGAGGGCCACCACCTCACCCTCGGCGATCTCGAGGTCCACGGAACGCAGCACCGCCACCCCGTCGTACCCGACGGCCAGGCTGCGCACCGCCAGCAGCGGCAGCTCACCGCGGGACCGGGCCGCCAGCATCTCCGCCCGGGTGCGCATGGAGACCCACACGTTCTGGACGTCGGCATCGATCTGGGAGCCGGCGCTGGCCACGACCAGCCCGCCGATCAAGAAGACGGGCACCAGGATCAGCATCCCGTAGCGGAACCCGATGTCGTCACCGACGACGCCGACCAACGGGATGACCACCAACCCGGGCAGGACGAAGAGTGCGCCGATGGAGAAGCCGACCGAGCGGGCACGGGAAGGGATGGCCAGGGAGAGACCGGCCAGGACCCCCGGTCCCACGATGGCCAGCGAGGCCTCGATGCCGGCGTCGGCGAAGAAGGCGATCGGCACCGAAGGGGCCAGCGCGAAGAGGACGGCGAAGGCCGAGGCCACCACGGCGGCCACCGCCAGCATGCGGAACACCAGATGGAGCCCGCGGGGGGCCAGCCGGGTGGCCACCGTCGCACCGACCACCAGGCCCAACAGAACGAACACCTGCACCGGCGCCACCAGGAAGGCTCGCTGGACCACGTCGAGGTGAAAGGTCTCCTGGTACTGCAGCGAAGCCATGGAGCCGAAGCCGGCTATGGCGGCCGCCAGGAAGGGCAGGGCGATGAAGATCCGTCGCAGTACCCCGATCTTCCACACCATGCGCCAGGCCTCGCCGAAGGAGGGCGGCGGTTCGAGCAAGGGCGAGGGGCCGCGTTCCGTCTCCGTCGGGAGCGGCCCGGGCGCGGCCGCCTCGGCCTCGACCACCGCCTCGGCCAGGGCGGCATCGGCCCCCTGCGCCAGGAGGGCGGCCTCCTCGTGGTGGCCCCGGGGCGGCTCGCGCAGGCGGAGACCGACCAGCACGACGCCCAAAATGGGGAAGGCGAAGACCACGAAGGGGACCCGCCAGCTGAAGGCGGCGGTGAGGCCGGCCCCGATCAGCACGCCGGCCACCGCTCCGAGGGAGAGTCCGCCCCGGTGGACCGAGTACACGCGCGGGCGCGCCTCGACCGGGTAGTAGTCGGCGATCAGCGAATTGTGCGTCGGGAAGATGACCGCCTGTCCGAGATAGACCCCGCACAACATGATGGCCAAGACGACCGCCGTGGGTGCCAGGCCCAGCGCGATGGAGAAGACGGCTCCGATCCCGGCGCCGACCAGCGCGATACGGACCCGCACCGTCCGGTCGGCCAGCCAGGCCACCGGCACGGTGCCGAGGAGGGCGGCGGCGCCGGCCAGGGCGGCGATGGTGAGGATCTCCGAGTTGGAGAGATGGAAGGCATCGCGGATGTTGGGGATCAACACGTTGAAGGCGCTCTGGGTGGCCTGGTCCAGCAGCTGCAGGGAGAACAGCACCGCCAGCGGGAACAACGCGGCACCGCCCCCCAGGCCCTCGAAGTGGCGGGCCAGGCGGCTCACGGCGTCCCGCCCGTGATGGCCGCCTCCGCTCCGGACGCCCGATCGAGGTCGGCCGGGCCGACGGAGTCGGCGGGTTCCGCACCGGGCAGGAACACCATGCCGTGCCGCCGGGCCACCACCGTCAGCATGCGATCGCGCGCCTGGAAGATGAGGCTGGCGATGCCTCCGGGGAACAGGAGCAGGACCAGCAGGATGCCGAACGCGGCCGGGAAGAGCTGCCAGCTCGGCGGCAGGAACACCTCGCTGCCCTCCAGCAGGGCGGCGCCGGCCACCGCTCCGACCACCGAGCCCAGGCCACCGACGGCGGTGGCGGTGAACACGGCCAGGCTGGCGGTGATCGTGTAGGACGACTCGACGTACTGCTGGTTGACCACGACCAATAGGCAGCCGGCCAGTCCGGCGATGAAGCCCGACACCGCGAAGGCACCGAGCTTGGCCCGGTTCACGTCGACCCCGAACCCGGCCACCGCCCTCTCGTTGGTGCTCAGCGCGCGCAGCACGCGGCCGAAGCGGCTGTGGCGCATGCCGCTCATGGCCACCACCACCAGCACCCCCACCCCGAGGACCGTGGCGAAGACCGCGTTCTGTGACACGAGGGGCACCCCGAACAGCCTGGGCGTGGGCAGCTGGACCTCGGGGATCCACGAGAACTCCTGGCGGTCGAGGAAATACCCGGACGCGGCCAGACCGAAGGCCAGGGTGGTGACCGCCACGAAGACGCCGTCGAGGCGCCGCGTCGGAAGGCCCACCACGAACGCGATCCCGGCGCCGGTCGCTCCCGCGGCCAGCAGGGCGAGACTGAGATCCCAGTGCCAATCGATCATGGCCACGGCCCCGGTCACCGCGCCCACGGCGGCGAAGGACATCTGCCCCAACGTCACCTGACCGGCCCAGCCGGTGAGCACGACGATGGAGCATCCGACGATGGCCAGCACGAGCAGCGTGGAGACCTCGAGGATGCTGCCCGGCCCGAGCCACAGCGGCAGGGTGACGAGGAACGCCAGGAGCACGGCGGCACCGCCCAGCGTGGCGAGGCGCACCTCGGCGAGACGCCGCAGGGACGCGGGCATCTCGCGGACCCCCGCCGACATGGCCCACTGGTTGCCCCCGTCGCGCGTGTCGGAGTGCAGGGTCAATTGGCGGAAGAACATCCCGAGGAGGACCACGCCGGCGATGACGGCGAGGACCAGGGTGGGCGACGAGGACTGGTCGTAGTTGACGCCCCACTGGAGGATGCCGATGGCCACGGCGGCCAGGGCCACCATGGGCAGATCGGTGAATCCACCCAGGGCGAGTGCCGCCAGCGCACCGGCCAGGGCGGTGAGGCTGAAGGTGGGATCGAGGGGCAGACCGACGATGGCCGCCTTCAAGAAGACGCTGAGGAACGAGAGCACCCCCGCCGCCACCCAGGTGAGGGTCTGCAGCCGGTTGACCGGTATGCCCAACATGGCGGCCCGGTCGCGACGGTCTCCGGTGGCCCGGGTGGCGATGCCCACGTCGGTGAGCCGGAACCACAGAGCGACCCCGGCCAGGGCGAGCACGGACACCACCACGGCGACCAGGTCATCGGCCGTGAACACGATGGGTGAGATGGCGATGGACACGTGCCATGGGATGTGCACGGCGGCGGCGGAGATGGGCGCCTCCCCCCACAGGTTGGGTATGAGGAGGGCCACCACGATGAGTGCCTGGGACAATCCGATGGTGGCCACGGTGAGCATCAGCCGGGGAGAACGAGCGAAGCGCCGTATCACCAGGATCTCGATGGCCGCGGTCAGCACCACCGTGGCGGCCAGCCCGGTGGCCAGTCCCAAGAAGTAGTTGACGCCCGAGAGCCCCACCAGTCCGAAGGCCAGGACGGCCGGCGCGCTGCCCAGGTCGCCCTGGGCGAAGTTGACGACCAGGTTCAGGCGGTAGACCAGGCCCAGGCCCACGGCCATGAGCGCACCGAGCAGCCCGAAGACCACACCCTGTACCCATACCCCCACCGGCATGGGAAACTCGACGAGCTGGAGCACCACCACGATGACGATCGGAACCAGGGCGGTGAGCACGGGCCGGGACCGCTCCGCCATGCGACGCCAATCGAGCCCACGATCGGCGGCAAGGCCCATCGCACTACCCGTCATGCTGCCCCCCCGAGCCGAGTGAAGGTGACGCTATGCCGCCGGGCGCTCCGGGTCAACGCGCGTCGGCGGTGCGCACCGACGCGAGCCGTGGCCATCACCGAACCCGACGGGCAGCGCCTGGCACCGGATCAGGAATAGACCGCAGGCACGTACGTCTGATCCTCTATCGGCGGGCGGACGTAGCCCGCGCCGACCGGACGGGGGGCGAGGTCACCTGGTGCAGGGGGATCGTGGTCGACGTAGGGAATGACGCTCAAGAGGTGGTGGATACAGTTGAGCCGCGCCACCTTCTTGTCATCGGAGGGGACCACGAACCAGGGCGCCTGCTTGGTGTCGGTGAAGGTGAACATCTCGTCCTTGGCCTGTGAGTACTCGACCCACCGCAACCGTGCTTCGAGATCCATGGGAGACAGTTTCCAGCGTCTGGTGGGGTCGGCCAGGCGGGACTGCATCCGACGCTCCTGCTCCTCGTCGCTGACCGAGAACCAGTACTTGATGAGCTGGATGCCCGAGCGGATCAGCATCCGCTCGAACTCGGGGCAGGAGCGCAGGAATTCCTGGAGCTCATCCTCGGAGCAGAAGCCCATGATCCGCTCCACCCCGGCGCGGTTGTACCAGGACCGATCGAAGAGGACGATCTGGCCCGCCGAGGGCAGGTTGGCCACGTAACGCTGGAAGTACCACTGCGTGCGCTCCTGTTCGTTGGGTTTGGTCAACGCCACGACCTTGCACACCCTGGGGTTCATCCGCTCGCTGATGCGCTTGATCGCCCCGCCCTTCCCCGCGGCATCGCGCCCCTCGAACAGCACCACGATCCGTGCACCCGACGTCTGGACCCAGTGCTGGAGCTTGGCCAGCTCCACTTGGAGCCGCTTCAGCTCCTGTTGGTATTCCTTGGTGTTCATTCGGGCTCACCCTCCGCATTGAGGCCGGCGCGCCGGCACCGGCCGTCCTCGTCTCATGGGCCTCCCCGACGGTCGAGCCTGGGAGCACAGGGTGCCACACCAGGACCCACCCTCGCTGTCCACGGCGTCGTGGCGGCAGATCGTCGGAGCACGCTCACCCCCCATGGACGGCGCCCGGTGCACGCTGCCGGAAGGCTCGCACCGTGAGGGCGGTCAGCACGCAGTCCTCGAGGGCGCGGACGGTTGCACTGCGGGGCAGGTTCAGCATGGGCCCGAGCTCTCCCACGTAATTGCCCGGACCGACGGTAGCCACGAGTTCGTGACTCCCGTCCACCCGGACGCGGTACACCTCCAAGCGTCCCGATTGCACCTCGTAGACCAGGTTCCCCCGATCGCCCTGCTCGAACAGGATCTCGCCCGCCCCCAGTCGGACCGTCTCGGGGGCGAGGTCGGCATCGGAGAAGTGGGGAGCCAGTTCGACGACGCGATCCGCCAGCTGCGTGATGCGATCGTCATGGGTGGCGACCACCACCATGCGCCCCTTGGCGGCAAGGCGGCGCACCAGGCTGAGGATCCCTTCGACCTGGATGTGGTCGAGGTGGGCGGTGGGCTCATCGGCGAGGACCAGGGGGGGATCGTGCACCAGGGCGCGCGCGATCGCCACGCGCTGCTGCTGCCCACCGGACATCTGTCCCGGGCGGTGATGGCCCCGATCCCCCAGATCCACCTCGGCCAGCAGATGGTCGGCCCGGTCCCTGGCGGCGGCCCGGGACATGCCGGCCAGGCGCATGGGCACCACCACGTTGCCCTGAGCCGACAGGCTGGGGATCAGGTTGAACGCCTGAAAGATGACGCCCACCGTCGTCCGGCGGTAGACGGAGAGCTCCCTCCCCCGTAGGTCGTTGACCGCAACCTGACGGAACGTCAAGGCGCCCGAGGTGGGCCTGAGCAGACCAGCCAGGCACGAGAGCAAGGTCGTCTTCCCACACCCGGAGGGTCCGAGCAGGACGACGAGCTCGCCGTCCTCGGCGCTGAAGCTCAGGTGGTCCAGGGGCCGGATCTTGTAGCCGCCCGAGTCGAACTCGACCGTCAGGTCCTCGATGGAGAGCTCGGGCCCCGGTGCGTCGAGCGGACCCGTCATGAGAACGCCGCCGCCGGATCGGCCCCCGTCGCGTTGCGCAGTGCCACCAGGCTGGCCAGCATGCCCACGAAGATGGCAATCAACGGGAGCTCGATGTAGGCCGATAAGGGAACGACCAACGGCTCCGTGAACACGAAGGTCATGAAGTGCGAGAGCACCTCGGCCACGGCGGCGGCGAGGAGCGTGACGACCACCGCCTCGAGCATCAGGCTGCCGAAGAGCTCGGTGGACGACGCGCCGAGCGCCTTGAGGACGGCGAAGTCGCGCCGGCGCTCGAGTGCCGCCACGTAGAGCAGGGCCGCCACGATGATGGCGGCGACGATCCACATCAACACCGTGGAATTGTTGATGGAGGAGATGGCCGACTTCATGTTCTGGATGGTGGCCGCAATCACCTGGGCCGACGTCGACACCCTCAAGCCGGCGGGGACCCGGCTCGGCAGACCCCTGGTGATGACGGCGGTGATGAGCGACCGCCCGCCCAGGGCCACCGCCTGGGCCGGCGTGAGCTCGAGGTAGATCAATGGCAACCCGCCGAGGAGCGTGCGGTCCGTCACGGTGCCGACGACGGTGAAGGACCGGTTCCCCAGCTCGACGATCGAGCCCACCGGGGCCTTCGTCCGATCGTCGACGACGGCCTGGTCCGGTCCGTCCAGGGCGTGCCCGTCGCCGGGTGCCACGGCCGGATCACCCAGTCGCCCCGGCGCCACGCCGGCCAGGACGTAAGGGACCGGGGCGCCGTGGATCTCAGCGGTCTGGCCGGGAACCAGGAGAAAGGGCCCGGCCTGGGCCACGCCGGGTTGGCGGGCGACCGAGGCCGTGGCCGCCTCGGAGAAGGAGGCAAAGGCCGTGACGCCGCCGTGCGCCCCCTTGGCCAGCACCCAGTGGTCACCGCCCGCCCCGTTGACGGTCCATTGCACCTCGGCTCGGAAACCGTTGGCCAGCCCCGACAGCAGGAGGGCCATGGCCATCACCAGGGACACGCCGACCAGGGCGATCAGGAATTGGCGGGCGCGGAAGGCGAGGTCAGCGAAGGTGACTGTGATCACCGGCTCCCCCCCCTCAAGACCCACGCGTCGCCATGCGGTCGGGCCTCGAGCACAGCATGCGGCAAGCCCTCTCCCTCAACGTAGTACCGATGGCCCCAGCGCTGACGTCCGATGCCACGGGACCTCGGCGGGTGCCCCGTCCCCCCCGGGGGGGCCACCGGACCGGCGAGCACGTCGAGAGGCGTTCCGATGGAGTGGGCACGTCACGTCATCAGCGACGTCCCAATTGGTCGGCGATCACGCGCAGCTCAGGTCGAAAGTCGGGGTGGGCGAGGTCCACCAGGGCATGGGCCCGCTCCCTGACGGTCAATCCGGCCACCTGGGCCGAGCCGTACTCGGTCACGACGACGCCGGTGTGATGCCGAGGGGTGGACACGATGGAGCCTTCGGGCAACCGCCCGACGATGCGGGAGAGGGTCTCGGCGCCCGAGCGGGCGGTGGAACGCAGGCAGATCAGGGAGTAGGCGTCGAGGTGCATCTCCGCCCCCGCCACGAAGTCCTCATGACCGCCGACGCCCGAGATCTGCCTCCCCCCGACGTTGTCCGCCACCACCTGGCCGTAGAGATCGATCGACAGCGCACCGTTGATGGACACCAGATTGGAATTCTGGGCGATCACGGTCGGGTCATTGACCGTGTCGACGTCCACGAAGGCCACCTGATCGTTTCCGTCGAGCCATCGGTAGAGCTCGGCCGAGCCCAGGGCGAACGTCGTGACCGAGACGCCGTCGAAGATTCCCTTCCGCGCATTCGACACCTTGCCGGCCTCGTGGAGTCGCATCAGGCCATTGGTGAACATCTCGGAATGCACACCGAAATCGGTCAACGGTCCGGAGGCCAACTCCGACGCGACAATGTTCGGGATGGCGCCGATGCCGGTCTGGAGGGTGGCGCCGTCGGACACATAGGCCAGCGCATTGGCGGCGATGGCCAGGTCCACCTCGTCCGACGGCAGCTCCGGGAGGGCGAAGGGCTCCGCGTCACTTTCGACGATCACGTCGATCAGCTCGAGGGGAATGGTGTTCTCGAACTTCGGGGGCAGGCTCCGGGTGCGGGGCAGATGGGGATTGACCTCGACGATCAGGAGCCGGTCGGGATCGTGCCCGGCCCGGAGCAATTCGCCCCGGGTGGCCCCGAAATGGAGCGAGAGGTTCACGTTGCCCTCGGCGTCGGGGGGCGCCGCCTGGGCCACCATGATGCGCGGCGCGTACCGGGCCAGTATCGGGGCAAACTGGCGGAAGCCGCCGGGCACCAGATCGATCTGATGCCCCTCGGCGCGGAGGAGCCTCTCGGCCGGACCGAAGAAGCCGCACCGGTAGGACACGCCCGGTTTGGTACACACCTCGTAGTAGTTGAGCAACAGCGCCCCGCCGAGGACCAGATCGACCCAGTCGTCCCGGGAGCCCAGTGCCGTCAAGAACGCGTCTGGATTGGCGGGGCCGAGACCCATCCCGATGGCATCGGTGGATCGCACCAGGGCCACCGCTTGTTCAGGCGTGCACGTGATCGGCATGGGCTCTCTCGGGGCGCGCCACGGGTGGATGGACCCCTCTCTTCACAGTGTGGCACCCCGGCACACCCGGCGGCATCACCGCGGATCCGGCGAGCCGCGAACCGGCGGCACGGCCTCGCCGGGGGCACCCGGGCGGGAGGACCCGACACCTCATCGACCGGCGCGGCGCGACGCCACAAGATCCCGCCAGGTGGAGCGCGCACCGCGACAGAACGCGTCGATATCCGGACAGACGGAGGGGTCTGAGAGGATCCCCAGGTTGAGCCGACCCTCGTAGGAGAAGGCCGCGACCCCGAGTCCCTGGTTCCCGGCCAGGGGAACGATGGGGAACACTTCGAGGAGCTTCGCCCCGAGGACGTAGAGGGGAACCGGAGGTCCGGGCACGTTGGTCACGATCAGATTGAAGAAGGGCTGGTGTTGCACGAAGCCGGCGCCGGTCGCCAGTAGGGTCTGGGGCACCGGCTCGAGCAGCCGGAGGAAGAGTCCCGCCGCCAGCTCCTGATGGTCGGCCTTGTCCCTCCTGGTGTCCGACGAGACCGCCCGCAGGAGGGCAATCGGGTCATTCAGGCCGACGGGAAGCCTCACGAACAGGGCCGACACCTTGTTGGCCAGTCCCCTCCCCTGCCCAGGGTCGAGACCGACCGGCACCAAGGCCTGAAGCTCGCTCGACGCCGTGATCTCCCCCCGGCAGGCCAGGAGCTCGTGCAAGCCACCGGCGACGATCGTCAGCACGACGTCGTTGATGGTGGCATCGTTGCCATGCGCAACGTCGCGCGCCTGGCTGAGGCTCATGCGCACGAAATGCACTTGCCGTGACGGTCCGATCGAGGCATTGAGCGACGATCGCGGAGCGATCAGGCGCGGGCGAACCAGCGTGCCGATGGCCTGTCCCAGGCGTATCCACTGCTTGGACCGACGCAGCGGATGGATCAACGTCCAGCCTCCCCATGCAGCGACACGCAGGGACAGGTCACCCAGCCGCAGCAGGTCGCGGGCGGCTCCGAGGGCGATCGACGGCGACGAGGCGGGCACCCATCGACCAGGTTGATCGACGGGCGGTGGATCCGGGGAGAGATCCAAGAGGACCGTCGCCAACTCCGCCGCCGCAATCCCGTCGGCCATCGAATGGTGGAGCTTTTCGACCAAGGCGACCCGCTGGTCGCTGAGTCCCTCGATGAAGATGAGCTCCCAGAGCGGACGGTCCCGGTCGAGAGGCGCGGCCAGTATCTCCCCGCAGAGTCGGCTGAGCTCGCCGTCTGTTCCGGGTTGCGGAAGCCCTCGTAATCGCACGTGCTCGGTGATGTCGAAATCCGGGTCGTCCTCCCACACCGGTGGGGCTTCGTGCAGGAGCCCCGGTCGTGCCGTCTGCCGTAACTTGGGGACCAGGTCCAATCGGCTCGAGATCAACCGGCGCAGATCGTCGATGCGGAGCCTTCCGCGTTCATCGGTGAGCGGCCCGGCCTCAAAGATGGCGATCGACGCCATGTGCATCGGCGTCCGCTCGGACTCGACGTGGAGAAAGGCCGATTCCAACGGCGAGAGCGCCTGGCCCTGGGTCACGACGGACGGACCGCCGTGGCCGGCCCCACCCGAGCCGACCCTGCGCGCACCGGGGCAGCTGCCGGCTTTCTCATGACGTCGGTAATGGGCCTCATCACAGCGCTCAGTGTGAATCCCCCCCGTGGCCCTCGCTAGGGCCGAAAGTCCAATGGGCCGGCCTGACCAGGTCGAACGGCGAGTGACCAAAGGCCCTACTGCACATCCGAGGGCGCGTGCAGCATGGCGGTATGTACGTTGGGTCAGACGACGAGTTCACGACCACGCTCGATGCATTGGAACTCAACCCGATCACGGTGGTCTCGGAAACCGACAGTCTGAGCACCGTGGCCGCCGCGTTTCTCCGCGACTCGGTGTCCTGTGCCGTCCTGGCGGAACCACCGCTCCGCGTGGTGACCGAGCACGATCTCTCCGGCGCGTGGGCCTACGGATACGACCGCGACGACGAAGTGGCCGTCATCGCCACCGCCGATCCCTGTTGGGCCCCGGTCTCGGCCAGCATCTCGGAGGCCGCGGTACTGATGGTGAGCCTCGGCGTCCGGCACCTCGTGGTCCTCGACCTCTCGGGCCGGCCGACGGGGATCGTCTCGATGAGCGAGCTCTTCTCCGTGCTGGTCGGGGCCCATGAACCGACGTCCCTCTATGCCACTTTCGCCAGCATCATGTTGCGGAGCGGCTCAGACCGGGCGGGGGCGCTCGGGCCGCAGGAGATCAGCGTGGTCACCACGCCCCGAGACGTCAGCCCCTGAGCGGCCCTGGGCGTCGTACCCCCCTGGCCCGTGCCACGTTCGCGACCGGACCACGCCCGGGCCCGGGGACTTTCGCCCCTACCGGCCGCGTGGGCCGGTTACGAAGATAGGAGGCAGGAGGACAGGCGATGTACGCCAGCGTCGGAGATCGAATCGTCATTCGTGGTCATCACGCCGATGAACCCACACGCGAGTGCGAGGTGCTCGCCATCCCTTCGCACGACGGGGGGCCGCCCTTCGTCGTGCGATGGTCCGACAGTGGGCGAGAGTCGGTCTTCGTTCCAGGCCCGGATGCGACGATTGAGCATGCCGCGTCGACGATGCGGTAGTCGCCACAGGTCATCGGGCCTGGCCGATGGGCCCAATTCCTCTAGCGTTACGATCGGCGGAACCACACAGTGGAGAAATCATGTCCATGTACACCCAACTGCTCGGCGCAGCGCTCGAAGTGCGGGGGTCGGCCGACCCTTGGAGCGCCGTCGGCTCGCCACTCCCCGGGGCGCAGCGGCACCAGTGCCAGCTCCCGGCGCGGCCAGACCCGGACGCCGGCGTGGCGGACACGGGTGCACTGGCCGATCAGATCGCCTACGACATCGCCCTCATCGAACTGGCCCGATCCGTCGGCGTTGCCTGCGCACCGAGCGAGTTCGACCAGCCGCAGAAACGGCGCCATGAGCTCGAGCGGGAGCTCGCGTCGCGGGGCATCCGGTCCGTCGAGGACGGCGCGCCGGCCCACTCTGCCCCGCCGCGGTGATGGTGGCCGGAACCCCTCGTCAGGTCCCCGTGGCGTCCCGGCGCGTATCCCGCTCTGATCGCTCCTCGAGTCGCGCCGCGAACGTGGCGGCCTGCGTCCGACGCTCCATGCCGAGCTTGGCCAGCAGGTTCGACACGTAGTTCTTCACGGTCTTTTCGGCCAGGTACATGGTGTCGGCAATCTGGCGATTTGTCTGCCCATCGGCGATGAGATCGAGTATGCGCCGCTCCTGCGGGGTGAGCGAAGCCAGACGGGGGTCCTCCTTGGGCCCCTCGCGGAGCCGCTCGAGCACCCGTTCGGTGAGCGCCGGGTCGAGCAGCGACTGCCCTGCCCCGGCCCGGCGGACCGTGTCCACCAGGTCGGCGCTCCCCACCTGCTTGAGCACGTAGCCGGCGGCGCCGGCCATGATGGCGGAGAAGAGCGCCTCGTCATCGGCGTAGGACGTCAGCATCACGCAGGCGATCTCAGGGGCGCGCGACCGGATCTCCCGACACACTTCGACGCCGCTGCCGTCGGGCAGCCGCACGTCGAGAATGGCCACGTCGGGTTTCGTGGGCGGAATGCGGGACAGGGCTTCAGCCACCGTCGCGGCCTCGCCGACCACCACAATGTCGTCACTGGCCTCGAGCAGCGCCCGGAGCCCGGTGCGCACGACCTCGTGGTCGTCCAGGAGGAACACGGCCAGGGTCACCGGACCATCCTCCCAACTGGGGGCGATGGCGGCAACTCCCCCTTTCTCGGCGTTGTTGAGTGCCGTAGAGGGCCACTATCCTCCGATCTTGTGCCCTATCGGTCGATTGACGATCCGACCAAGCTCCGCCGGGTCCTCGAAGCGACGCTGCTCATTGAGCGAGAGCTCGAGCTGCCCGCGCTCCTGCGGCACGTGGTCGAAGAGGCCCGGTCCATGACGGGCGCCCGCTATGGCGCCCTCGGCGTGCTGAACGATGACCGAACGGAACTGGCCGAATTCGTGACCAGCGGGCTCGATCGGGAGCAGGAGGAGCGGATCGGGCCGCGCCCGACGGGCCGGGGCGTGCTGGGACTGCTCATCGCCGATCCCCGGCCCCTGCGGTTAGGGCACATCGCCGAGCACGCCGAGAGCTACGGCTTCCCCCCCGATCATCCGCCCATGACCTCCTTCCTCGGGGTACCGGTCAAGGTGCGGGAGGAGGTCTACGGCAATCTTTACCTGACCGACAAGATCGGTTGGTCGGAGTTCACCGATGACGACGTCGCCCTGGTGGGCGCCCTTGCCGTGGCCGCCGGCATCGCCATCGAAAATGCCCGCCTCCACCAGCAGGTACAGGTGGCCGCCGTCTACGAGGACCGGGATCGCCTGGCCCGTGATCTGCACGACACCGTGATCCAGCGGCTCTTCGGCGTGGGCCTCACCCTGCAGAGCATGGCCGCCCGCGCTTCGCTCGAGGTGGCGGAGGGGCTCGGAGCAGCCGTGGCCGAGATCGACGGCATCATCCAACAGGTCCGTTCGACCATTTACGAGCTCGGCATGGGTGGGGAGAGTCGCGGTGTCCGCGACGATGTCGTGGCCCTCGTGCGCGAGCTCGACGCCGTGGTGGGATTCGAGGTCCACGTCTCCTTCGAGGGCCCGGTGGACACCGCACTCTCGGTCCAGACCACAGAGCATCTCATGGCCACCGTGCGTGAATCCGTCACCAACATCGGGCGCCACGCCCAGGCGACGCACGGCTGGGTGAGCCTCGCCGTCGAGGGAGATCAATGCCGCCTGACCGTCGTCGACAACGGCGTCGGCATCGGGTCAACCGAAGGAGGCGGCGGGGGGCTCGGCTTGGCCAACCTGCGGCGCCGCGCCGAGAAGCTGGGCGGGACGTTCCTCGTCGAGGCGGCGGCGGGCGGCGGCACGTCCCTGGTCTGGCAGGTGCCGGCCCGCCCGTAGGCGGGGACCGGGGACGGCGTGGCCCGCCACCGGGAGCGCAGGCTCGTGACGTGGCACCCACGCCATGGGGACCAAAGGCCCTACTGGCCCGATCCCGGGTCTCATACCGTTCATTGACGACAGACGAGGACCCGAAAGGCTCGACGGAGGAGACCACCGTGGACACCGATGAGACGGAGCTTGACAACGACGAGACCGCGCCGGGACGCCGCATCGTGGCCGGCACCGACGGTTCCGCCTCCTCCATCGAAGCCGTGCTGTGGGCCGCCCGTCAGGCGGAGCTGACGGACGCCACCCTCGAGGTGGTCCTGGCCTGGGAATGGCCGACCACCTACGGCTGGGCCATCCCGGTCCCCGACGGTTTCGACCCCGAGGCCGACGCCCGGCGAGCCCTCGAGTCGTATGTCGGCCTCATTCGGCCGTCGCACCACGATCTCCGTATCACGGCGCGCGTGGCCCACGGCCATCCTGCTCCGGTCCTCGTCGAAGCGTCCAAGGGCGCCGATCTCCTCGTTGTCGGAAGTCGCGGGCACGGTGAATTCGTAGGGATGCTGATCGGCTCGGTCAGCGAGTACTGCGCCACCAACGCCCACTGTCCCGTCCTGGTCCATCGAACACCGACGTGAGCACGGAGGCGACGCCGTCCGAGCGCCGGATCGTGGTGGGGGTCGATGGCTCCCCCGAAGGCGGGCGCGCCTTGGACTGGGCCATCGCCGAGGCACGACAACGAGGCGCCGTCCTCGTCGTCGTGACGGCGTGGATGTTCCCCATGGCCCTGGGCTACGCGTTCACCACCACCGTCCACGAAGTGCACCAACGGGCCCGCGACGTGGTGGAAGACGCCATCAGCCACGTGGCCGACGTGGCACCGGAGGTCGACGTGCGCGGCGTGACGCCCGACCAGCCGCCGGCACCGGCGCTGGTCGACGTCAGCAAGGGCGCCGACCTGCTGGTCGTCGGCTCGAGAGGCCTGGGCGGGTTCAAAGGACTCCTGCTCGGGTCGGTCAGCCAGTACTGCGTCCGCCACGCGGCGTGTTCGGTTTCCGTCGTCCGTTAGGGCGACCGCGGCACGAGGCTCGCGGCACGAGGCTCGCGGCTCGCGGCTCAACGGCTCAACGGCTCAAACCTGGTTCCCAGCCGAGCGGTCGGCCCACCGCCATGGGAGCGCGATCTCGGTCGAGGTGATCGGGCGCCTCAGCGAGTGGTGCGCCGTATCCGGCGACCGGTGATGACATCGGCCGACAGCCGAATGTAGGCATCCCGTTCCCCGCCCGCCCACGGCTCGATCGCCAGGGACTGAACCTCCGAGAGCTCCGCCGGGTCGGTGACCGCCCTCGCCACTCCGCTCAGCAGGACGCTCCAGGCCTCTTCCAACGGATCGTCGAGGCTGTCCACTTCAAAGGAGACCCGACCCTTCAAGAGGTCGGGCATCATCGACACGGTGATCTCCGTACGGAAGACGACGTCGTCGTCGAGCACCTCGTAGTTGACCGGCACGGCGACCGGGCCTCGCTCGGCCGAATAGACCACGCGCCCGACGCCGCCGGGCTCGATCAAGTGGCGACACGTGCTCACATCGATGATTGCCAGCGTGGCATCCTCGGGATGACCCTGGCCCGCCGGGAGTTGCGTCCCCCCGCCGGTGAGCGACTCGACCGACGTCTCGAGGGCGATGGCGAGCCGGCGCAGCGTCGATGCGGAGAGAGCCGACGACGGGCTGGTCTCGACGTGGCGCAGGTAAACGGGATCGACGCCGGCTCGCTCGGCCAACGCCTCCCGGCTCAGCCCCAGCGCGGTTCGACGCTCGCTCACTCTCCGGCCCAGATCTCCCGGATTCTCCACGGCATCCGCTCCTCGGTGCGTCACGGCTATCCGGCAGAGCTCCAGACGATCTCCACCCGGTGCCTCTGCCCGCCGAGCGCCTCGGTCACGGAGTCGCGAAACC
Organism: Acidimicrobiales bacterium; assembly: GCA_052148295.1. GTDB lineage: Bacteria > Actinomycetota > Acidimicrobiia > Acidimicrobiales > RAAP-2 > Bog-473. The sequence goes on along the minus strand of JBKQIP010000169.1, from coordinate 10,183 downwards.
CGGCGTACGCCTCGCGGCGCGCCGGCGTCGGTGCTTCGCTGGTATGGAGGGAGACGGTGATCACATCCCCCCAGCCCTTCCGGACGTCGAGTCGCGTCAGCCCGTCGGTGTCGTGACCCACCAGGGCATCGTTCACCACCTGCATGACCCGCCTCACCGGTTCATGCCGCTCGACCGGGCCATGGGGTCGGACGCCCCGTCGCCTCCCGGCGCTCCGAGACCCGCCTCGTTGTGGCCTCCATCGTGCCTCCCGTCTCCCGCACTGCTCCGCAGCGCCGCACCGGCCGAACGCGCCTGACCAGACGGCCCCGCGGACTCCGGCTCATACTACGGGTCGGTCAAGGGGCAGGACAGGGCCGAAGGTCCCGACGAGGCGGAGGCCCCCCGGGCCGGCGACGTCTGGTCCGAGGTACATTCGGGTCCACCAGCGGCGACCACGTCGCCCCAGACCCGGCGGCCCGAGTGCACGTGAGGAGCCTCCTGAATGACGCCTGACTCCATGCAGGCCTGGGTCGTCGATCGACCGGGGCCGGTCGACGGTGGGCCCCTCACGCTCGTGGAAAGGCCGCTGCCGATCCCGCAGGCCGGCCAGGTGCGCGTGCGGGTGCGCGCCTGCGGGGTCTGCCGCACCGACCTCCATCTCGCCGAAGGCGATCTCGCACCCAAACATGACCGCGTCACTCCCGGACACGAAGTGGTCGGTGTGGTCGATCGCCTCGGACCGGGGTGCACCCGCCTCTCCGAGGGAGATCGGATCGGGGTGCCCTGGCTGGGCCACACCTGCGGCACCTGCCGCTACTGCCTTTCGGGCCGCGAGAACCTCTGCGCCGCGCCCCTGTTCACCGGGTGGGACCTCGATGGCGGGTATGCCGAGTACGCGGTGGTGGAGGAGGCCTACGCCTATCGACTTCCACCCGTGTTCAACGACGAAGAGGTGGCGCCCCTGCTCTGCGCCGGGATCATCGGCTTCCGGGCGCTCCGCCGATCGAATCTGCCCGAGGGGGGGCGCCTCGGGATCTACGGTTTCGGTGGCTCGGCCCATCTCACCGCTCAGATCGCCCTCTTCGAGGGGGCGCGCGTCCACGTGCTGACCCGATCGCCGGAAGCCCGCGCGCTGGCACGCGAGCTTGGTGCGGCCAGCGTGGGTGACGCCGACGAGAAACCCCCGGAGCCGCTCGACTCGGCCATCCTCTTCGCCCCGGTGGGGACACTGGTCCCGACGGCACTGTCTGCGCTCGACCGTGGCGGCACCCTGGCCATAGCCGGAATCCATCTGAGTGACATCCCCGCCCTGAACTATCAAGAGCATCTCTTCGAGGAACGCTCGCTGTTGAGCGTCACCGCCAACACTCGGGGCGACGGCGAGGAGTTCCTGGAGCTGGCGGCGCGCATTCCGATCCACGCCACCACGGTGGCCTATCGCTTCGACCAGGCCGATCGGGCGCTGGCCGACCTGGCCCACGACCGGGTCAACGGTGCGGCCGTCCTGGTCCTCACCGGCGGCGAGCCAACGTGACCCCGGGGCTCGCCGGCATCGGACGCGCACCGGGCCCCGACCGAGAGAGGGGCGCGGTCCTACCCGTCGACGGGTGTCCCGTCGCCGCCGCGGTCCATCCCGGACCACGACGCCGGTGGGTCACTGGCCGGGAACGACTCCTCGCTCGCCTCGTCGACCAAGGCATCGCCCCGGCTGTGCGCGACCTCGCCCATCCTTCGATGGCTCGTGTGATCGGCCATACCCCATCACCTCCGCGATCCGCACCCCGGACACCGTGATCCTAGTGGTCGACTCCGGCGACCCGTCACGCCGTGGCCCTCCGGTAGAGGTGTAGCGACAGCATCAGCCCGGCATGGTGGCCACCGGTACGAGCGCCGAACTGGCGAAGAAGAGGATGGACATCGGCAGAACGGTGGCCGTCGACCCCCGGCACGCTGGAGCAGGGTGGTCAGGATGCGGATGAGCGTGGTCTTGCCCGCCCCGTTGGGCCCGAGGAGCGCCAGGACCCGGCCGGCCCCAACGGTGAGCGAGACGTCATCGAGCGCCAGGGTGCTCCCGAACCGCTTGGTGACGCCCTCCACCTCGACCCCGTGACCCACCCCCGGTCCGTGCGAGGAGACGCCGGCTTCGGGGGAGCCCGTCGCCTTGCTCACGTCAGGTCGCGGGCGCCCGCTCGGGGACGGCCGCGTCCGGGCGCACCACCGTGACGGGGACGCTCGAGTGCTCGGCCAATTCGAGGCTCGTGCTCCCCAGCAGAGACCCGCCGTGCTTCCCGGACCCGCGGGATCCCACCACGAGAAGGCCCACCGGACTCGGGCCATCGGCCGCGCGCAGCAAGGCGGAGCACGGGTCCCCGTCGACGGCCGACCACTCCACGCGCTCGGCGGCGAGGCCTGCACCGGTGGCCAGCTCCAGCGCACGTTCGCGGTGAGCGACCACGTGCGGCGAGAGGCCGGCGCCCTCGAGAAGCCCCACGGCGTGGACCACCCTGAGGGTCGCGTCGAGCGCCGCCGCCAGCGAGGCCGCCCAGCACAGGGCGGCCGTGGAGTCCTCGGATCCGTCATAGCCCACGGCGATCGCCCCGATCCCGCTCACGACCGCCCCCCTTCGCCCGGACCGGCCGACTCGAGGCGGTGCAGCGCGGCGTCGCGGGCCGCCCCGGCGGCGCGAACCGCCTCGGCACCCGGGCCACCCGAAGTCGGGGCCTCGACCGGCACGGCGGCGTCGACCAGCGCACCCAAGGTGGCGGCCACGGAGGAACGCAACGCGCCGGCGTCATACCCACCCTCGAGGAAGAGCGCCAGTCGTCCGGGGCCCGGCGCCACCGAGAGCACGAGCTGCGCCAGCTGGGCGAAGTCCCCGCTCGAGAGGGCCAGATGGCTCATCGGGTCGTCGCGATGGGCGTCGAAGCCGCAGGAGACCAAGACCCAGTCGGGCGCGAACCGGTCGATCGCGGGCAGGGCGACCTGGTCGAGGGCCTGGCGGACGACATCGCCGGTCGCACCCGGGGGAAGCGGCACGTTGACGGTGAGGCCCACCGCCTCGGGACCACCGACCTCCTCGGCCCTCCCCGTCCCGGGGAAGAGCGGCCACTGGTGCGTGGAGACGTAGAGCACGAGGGGATCGTTCCAGAAGATGTCCTGCGTCCCGTTGCCGTGGTGCACATCCCAGTCGACGATGAGCACCTTGTGGCCCTTGGCGGTCAATGCCGCAGCCGCCACGGCGACGTTGTTGATGAGGCAGAAGCCCATGGCCCGGTCCACCTCGGCGTGATGCCCGGGCGGGCGCACCGGTACGAAGGCCACTCCCTGGCGGTGCTCCTCCAGAGCGGCGATAGCCGCCAGGCCGGCTCCGGCGGCGTTGCGGGCGGCGCTGTAGGAATCGGAGCGGGCGAAGGTGTCCGGATCGAGATCGCCTCCGCCTCGGAGGCAGAACAGCTGGAGCTCATCGAGGTAGGCCGCCGAGTGCACCCGGGTCAGATCGGCCGTCGACGCCGGGACGGCCGGCACATAGACGAGGTCTTCCTCGAGCTCGAGCCCGCGCACCCCGTCCATGACCGAGAAGATGCGACCCTGCTGTTCGGGGTGGGAGACCCCGCCGTCGTGCTCGCAGGCCCCCGACGGTCCGGCGATGATCAGCATGTCTCGAGCTCGGTCTCACCGCTCGGGGCGCCGGACGGGGACACCTTGGTACGGGTCGACTCCCGAGCCGCCAGCGCGGCCCGGTACTGCTCGTCGGGGACGATGGAGAACTCGACGGTGACCGTCTCGCTGTAGCGGCACGAGGACACGCGAAACCCCGAGTTGAAGAAGACGTCCAGCATCTTGCGGTTCTCGGCCAGCGTGTTGGCGACGAAGGTGGTGATCCCACGCGCCAACGCCGCTCGGGCCAGCTCGTCCAGCAGGAGCGTGCCGATGCCGTGATGCTGAAAGGCGTCGGCCACGACGAAGGCCACTTCGGCCTCGGTGCTGTCCGGCGTGCGGTCGTAGCGCCCCACCGCGATGAGGTTACCGTCGTGCTCGGCGACCAAGGCCAGCCGGTTCTCATAGTCGACCCGCGTGAAGCGCGCCACCTCCTTGGGCGAGAGCTCCGGATGGTAGGTGAAGAAGCGCAGGTAGACGGAATGGCTGGACAGCTGATGATGGAACTCCCGCAGGCGGGACGCGTCGTCGGGACGGATGGGGCGGACCCGGTAGCACGTGCCGTCGGCGCACGCGACCCCTCGCTCGAGGTCGTCGGGATAGTTCGGGGCTTCGGCCCTCATGTCATCCTCCTCGGTTGGACGTCCGACCACATCAGGCTCGCGCCGAAGCCGGGCACGCCGTAGGGGCAAAAGTCCCCACTCGATGCTTCTCCCGCCCGGCGCAACGCCGGGGTTCCGTTCCGGTTACCGGGGCAGACCCCAGACGATGTCGACGGCGTGCCGCTGGCCCTGGAGCGCCCGGCTGACCGCCTGGCTCAGCTCGACGCCGATCACCCGACCATCGGGCGTGGGCGCCACGGTCGTATGCAGCCGGACGTTGACGACGTCCCCCCAGCCCCGTTGCATGTGCACTCCCGAGAGGGGTGACGGGCCCTCGTCCGGCAGGGACTGCGCCAGCGCGATCAGGAGATTCTTGGCCAACTGGTTGTCGATCACGGGCGCGACCCCGGCGAGATCGTCCCACCGGACCGACCGTGGTCGGCCGCCCGCAGGACGCGCGTCCGGGTGATGAAGTGGCCCTCCGGTGGTGCGGGGAGAGAGAAACCCTCCGGCCAGCCTTCCCCCACGTCGAGGATGAGCTGCGTGTGCTTCCAGACCTCCCACTGCCGCCCGTCGATGTAGAAGGGGCACCCGGCCACCGAGCCGAGAAGCACGTCATGGTCGCCGATGACCAACTCCCCATCGTTGAAGCACATGGGGAGGCTGCCGTCGCAGCAACCGCCCGATTGGAAGAACATGACCGGACCCTGGTCCTCCACCAGGCGTGCCACCGCCTCGAGGGCGGCCGGAGTCGCCACCACGCCGCTCGTCGTCTGCTCGATCACCTCGGCTCGTCCATCCGCTCAGAAGAACCCGAGCGGCTTCGTGCTGTAGCTGACCAGAAGGTTCTTGGTCTGCGAGTAGTGCTCGAGCATCATGGCGTGGTTCTCCCGCCCGACACCCGAGATCTTGTAGCCGCCGAAGGCCGCACCCGCCGGGTACAGGTGGTAGCAGTTGGTCCACACGCGTCCGGCCTTGATGGCCCGTCCCATGCGGTAGGCCAGGTTGCCGTTGCGGGTCCAGACCCCGGCCCCCAGACCGTACAGGGTGTCGTTGGCGATCCTCACCGCGTCCGCCTCGTCGGTGAACGTGGTCACCGCCAGGACCGGACCGAAGATCTCCTCCTGGAAGACCCGCATGCCGTTGTGGCCCTTCAACACCGTCGGCTCGAAGTAGTAGCCACCCTCGAGCTCGCCGCCCAGGTGCGCCCGCTCCCCGCCGATCAGGCATTCGGCCCCCTCCTGACGACCGATGTCGACGTAGGAGGTGATCTTCTCGATCTGCTGGACCGAGACTTGCGGGCCGATCATGGTGGCCGGGTCGAGCGGGTTCCCCTGTCGGATCTTCTCGATGCGGGGTAGACAGCGGTCCATGAACCGGTCGAAGATCGACTCGTGGACCAGCGCCCGCGACGGGCACGTGCAGACCTCGCCCTTGTTGAAGGCGTAGAGCACCAGACCCTCGATCGCCTTGTCGAGGAACTCGTCGTCCTCGTCCATCACGTCGGCGAAGAAGATGTTGGGGGACTTGCCCCCGAGCTCGACGGTCGAGGGGATGAGGTTCTGGGCCGCGTACTGCATGATCAGCCGGCCCGTGGTGGTCTCACCGGTGAAGCCGATTTTGGCGATGCGGGGACTCGAGGCCAGGGCCTTGCCGATCTCGCCACCCGGGCCGGTCACGATGTTGAGCACCCCGGGAGGCACGATGTCACCGATCACCTCGGCCAATTTCAGGATCGACCACGGGGTGGGCGACGCGGGCTTGACCACGGTGCAGTTGCCGGCCGCCAGGGCCGGTGCGATCTTCCACGCCGCCATCAGGAGCGGGAAATTGAAGGGGATGATCTGCCCCACCACGCCGAGGGGCTCGTGGAAGTGATAGGCGACGGTGTCCTTGTCGATCTCGGTCGAGCGTCCCTCGAGCGAGCGGGTGGCACCGGCGAAGTACCGGAAGTGGTCGACGGCCAGAGGGATGTCGGCGGCCAGGGTCTCGCGCACCGGCTTGCCGTTCTCCCAGGTCTCGGCCACGGCGAGCATCTCGAGGTTCGCCTCCATGGCATCGGCGATCGCATTGAGGACGGCGGACCGGCCGGTCAGCGAGGTCTCGCCCCAGGCGTCCTTGGCCGCATGGGCGGCATCGAGGGCCAATTCGACGTCCTCGGCGGTGGACCGCGCCACCTCGCAGAAGGGCTTGCCGTCGACCGGGCTGACGTTCACCATGTAGTGGCCCTTGAGCGGGGCCACCCACCTGCCCCCGATGAAATTGTCGTAGCGAGGTTTGACGTCCACCACGCTGCCGGGGCGACCTGGTGCGACAAGCGGCACACTGCTCGAGGGTGGAGCGTCCGCATTTGTCGGAGAGGTCGTCGTCTCGGTGGTCACGTCGTCTGTGGTCAGCGTCATGTCTCGCCTCCGTGTTCGTCAACTCTTCTACCGCGACCATACGGATCGATCCGTGCTCCAGATAGGGCCGAAGGTCCCGCACCAACGGATCGTCGTCCGGACCGCCGGGCGCTCCCCCGGGAGGCCCGCCCGCTCGCCGACCAAGGCCGTTCGGCCCTAGCGCCGCGGACGGCCGCGCGGCACGCTGACGGTGTGACATCTGACAACCTGGCGCGATGACCGGAGCACCCACTCCCCCACCGGCCAGGGCGCATGCGCCCAAGGGCAGCGTGACGATCGGCCGCGTCGCCGGCATCCCCTTACGCGTGCACTGGAGCTTCGCCTTCCTGATCGGCCTCGTGCTGGTGGCCGACTGGGGCGCCAGCACCAGGGTGAAAGTGGACGGGTACCTGTGGATCGCCGCGTTGTTCGCCTGTGTCGTCGTCCACGAGCTCTCGCACTGCGTGGTGGCCCGCCGGCGGGGGGCCGGCGTGGTGGACATCCTCCTGCTGCCGATCGGCGGGATGTCCGAGCTGACCGCCATGCCCGAAGCCCCGGGCGATGAGCTGGCCATCTCCATCGTCGGGCCGCTCACCAGTCTCGCCCTCGCTGCAGCGTTCGCGGCTGCCGGACTCCTGTTCGGGGCACGGCTGTGGCCACCCACGCTCTTCGCCGGGAGTTGGTGGGCCCGCCTGATGTGGCTCAACGTGGTGCTCGGCGCGTTCAACCTCCTGCCGGCCATGCCCATGGACGGGGGACGGGTGCTCCGCGCTGCGCTGGCCCGGAAGCGCAGCCGCCTGGACGCGACCCTGGCCGCCGCCCGCGTCTCGCGGGTGATCGGCGTGATGATGGTGGTGACCGGCCTCTTCTACGACATCTGGCTCATGCTCATCGGGTTGTTCGTCCTGCTGGGGTCGGCCGGCGAGGAAGAGGCGGCGCGGCACCCGGCCGCGCGGCACCCGGCCGAGCGGCACCCGGCCGGCCATGGGAGCAGGCACCGCGGTCCCTCGGCATGAGGATCGTGGCCGCGCTGGGCGGCAACGCCCTGCTGGAACGAGGTGAGGCCCCTGACTCCGAGATCCAGGAGCGACACGTGCGGCATGCCGCCGAGGCCCTCGCCCCGCTGGCGCACGATCACGACGAGCTCGTGATCACCCACGGGAACGGTCCCCAGGTCGGGATACTGGCCGTCGAGAGCGCGGACGACCCGTCGCTGTCGCACCCCTACCCCTTCGATGCGCTGGTGGCCCAGACCCAGGGCCTCATCGGCTACTGGCTGATCCAGGCCCTCGAATGCGCCGTCCCCGGTCGGAGGGTGGCCTGCCTGGTGTCACGGACCGTCGTCGACCCGGCCGACCCGGCCTTGGCCGACCCCTCCAAGTTCGTCGGCCCCGTGTACTCCAAGACCCAGGCCGACCGCCTGGCCGCGGCCCACGGATGGCACGTGCGTCCCGATGGCCGGAACTGGCGACGGGTGGTGCCGTCGCCCCAGCCGCAGGGCATCGCCGAGCTCGACCTCATCCGGCTGCTCCTCGACAGCGGGGCCACGGTGATCTGCCAGGGTGGAGGCGGCGTGCCGGTCGCCCGCGACGGCCGGGGACGGTTCCACGGGGTGGAGGCGGTGGTCGACAAGGACACCACGTCGGCACTCCTGGCCGAGCAACTGGACGCGGACGCCTTGCTGCTCCTGACCGACGTGGCGGCGGTGGAGCTCGACTACGGATCGGCCGACGCCCGGCCCCTCCGACGTGCCGGTGTCGAGCAGCTGCGAGGCATCCATTTTGCGGCGGGATCGATGGGGCCGAAGGTGGCCGCCGCCTGCCGTTTCGTCGAGCGGACCGGAGGCCTGGCCGCCATCGGGCGCCTCGACGACGCCTCCTCCCTGCTCTCCGGCCGGGCCGGCACCCTGGTGACGCCGGCCGAGGACAGGGCCGTGTCAGAGCCGACCCGGGCAGCCGGGACGCGGCGACTCGGGACTTCAGCCCCTGGTCGACACGGCGGGACTCCCCCATGATGGGTGCCTATGGCTGACACCGTTCCCTCGACGCTCCGCGGCGTCATCACCCCTTCCCCCGACCACGAGCTGGTCCGCCTCGACACCTACTGGAGGGCGGCCAACTACCTCACGGTCGGACAGATCTTCCTAATGGACAATGCCCTGGCCCGGGAGCCGCTCCGTCCCGAGCACACCAAACCCCGCCTGATGGGCCACTGGGGCACCAGCCCGGGCCTCAACTTCATCTACGCCCACCTCACCCGGGAAATCACCCGACGCGAAACCAACGCGATCTTCGTGTGCGGGCCCGGGCACGGTGGACCCGCCGTCGTCGCCAACGCGTGGCTCGAGGGCTCCTACTCAGAGCGCTATCCCCACATCTCGAGGGACGCCACCGGCATGGCCCGTCTCTTCCGCCAATTCTCCTTCCCCGGTGGCATCCCCAGTCACGCCGCACCGGAGACGCCGGGATCCCTTCACGAAGGAGGGGAGCTCGGCTATGCCCTCTCCCATGCCTTCGGCGCCGCCTTCGACAACCCCGACCTGGTGGTGGCCTGCGTGGTGGGCGACGGGGAGGCCGAGACCGGCCCCGCCGCCACCGGCTGGCACTCCAACAAATTCCTCGACCCGGTGCGCGACGGTGCCGTTCTGCCCGTGCTGCACCTCAACGGCTACAAGATCGCGGCGCCGGCGGTCCTGGCCCGGATCCCCACCGACGAGCTCCTCTCGCTGTTCGCCGGATACGGCTACCACCCCCTTCTCGTGGAGGGCGGCTTCGACGGCGAGGACCCGATGGAAGTCCACCAGCGCATGGCGGTCGCTCTCGACTACGCCCTCGGCGCCATCGCGGAGATCCAGTCCTCGGCGCGGTCGCGTCGGGGCGCCCGGCGACCCGACTGGCCCATGGTGATCCTGCGCACCCCGAAGGGTTGGACGGGACCCGCAATGGTCCATGGTCTGGCCATGGAGGGCACGTTCCGCGCCCACCAGGTCCCGCTCCCCGAGGTGCGGACCGACCCCGAGCAACTGGCCCAACTCGAGGAGTGGCTGCACAGCTACCGTCCCGAACGACTCTTCGACGAGCACGGGCGGCCTGTCGCCGAGATCGATGAGTTCGTACCCACCGGTGCGCGCCGGATGAGCGCCAACCCCCATGCCAACGGTGGGACACTGCTGGTCGACCTCGACCTCCCGGACTTCTCCGGCTATGGCGTCGAGGTCCAGCGCCCGGGAACCGTGCTGCACGAAGCGACGAGAGTTCTCGGCACGTGGCTGCGCGACGTCATTGCGGCCAATCCCACCAATTTCAGGATCTTCGGCCCCGACGAGACGGCATCCAACCGTCTGCAGGACGTCTTCGAGGTGACCGACCGCGTCTGGGAGGCCACGATCACGCCTGGTGACGACCATCTGGCCCCGCACGGTCGGGTGGTCGAGATGCTCTCCGAGCACCAGTGCCAGGGGTGGCTCGAAGGGTACCTCCTGACTGGCCGTCACGGGCTCTTCAATTGCTACGAAGCGTTCATCACATCGTCGACTCATGTTGAACCAGCATGCGAAGTGGC